>DASYSC010000119.1:0-8722 GCA_036003765.1 Candidatus Limnocylindria bacterium | reverse complement strand
GAGTCGGCTCGACTACGCGTCGTTCGTGCCTACGCCGCTGCCTGATATCGAACGGGCGGACCTGACTCGACGCGCCGGCGGACGTTACACGGTGCTGAAGAACCCGCACGGAGACAGCGGCGCGGGTCGCTACGTACGCCTCGAGCCGGCCGACGTCGCGTTGTTCGAACTCATGGACGGCCGGCGTTCGGTTCAGGAGATCCTCGTCGAGCACCTCGAGCGCTCCGGCTCCTTCGCCCTGGAGCGTCTCGCGCGCTTGACCAGTGCGCTACGTGTAAATGGCTTCTTCGGGGAGGAGCCGCCGCCGCTCTACGAGAAGCTCGGGGCCATTCGCGCCCGGCGCGATCCTCTCACTCGTGCCTCGCTCTGGCTACGCCGACTGATCCTGTGGGACATCGCCCGGTGGACGAACGCGGACCGGGCCGTGGACCGTGTCTACCGGCTCGGCGGCTGGCTCGCCTTCACCCCCGTCGGGGCTACGGTTCTCATCGGGTTCGGGCTCTACGGGCTTGTCCTGTGGTTTGAGCAGACGCGATCGCCGATTCATCAGCTGGTCACGCTCAATGGCTCGTATGTGCTGGGTCTCATCGCGCTCACCGTCCTCCAGGTGGTCTCGATTTCCATACACGAGGCCGGCCACGCGCTCGCGATCCGGCATTTCGGTCGTCACGTGCGCAAGTTCGGGGTCGCGATGTATTACCTCTTCCCCTGCTTCTACGTCGACTCGACGGACATGAGCCTCGGGTCCCGGCGGCAACGCGTCATCGTCTCGCTCGCCGGACCGTTCGCCGGTCTCATCGTCGCCGCCGCCTGCGGCGTCGTCGCGGAGCTGGCGCCCAACACGCTTGCTGGCGGGATCGCGTTCAAGGCGTCGAGCCTCCTTGTATTCCAGTTCGTCCTGAATCTTCTTCCGATCCTGGAGCTCGATGGCTACCACGTGCTCGTGGACGCGCTCGACGCCCCGTTCCTTCGCCCACGGGCGCTCGCGTTCGTGCGCGGGCAGGCCGTCAACAAGCTGCGGCGGCGCGCGCGCTGGACGCGCGAGGAGATCGGCCTGGCGGTCTTCGGCATAGTGGCGATCCTCATCTCGCTCGCGACGCTCGTGCTGTCCCTCGTGATCTGGCAGACGCGCATCGGGATCGCCGCCAGGGAGATGCTCGCCCTCGGCGCGGCGGGTGTCGTCATCCTCGCACTGATCGCGCTCGTATTCATCGGTCCGCTTGCCGTCGCGTTGGCGGCCCGCGGTGTCGCCGCGCTCCGGACCGCGACGCGCCTCGCGGCGGCGCGGCGAGGGAGGGCCGCCGAGCGAGAGCTCCGCGACCGCATCACGCTCCTGGCGCGAGTTCGCTTCCTCGCCGGCCTGCAGCGCCCGGCTCTGGCGGCGCTCGCCTCGCACCTCGCGGTCGAGCGCTTCGACGCGGGCCAGGTCGTGTTCGCGGCGGGAAGCACCGGCGATCGCTTCTACCTCGTCCGTTCCGGCCGGCTCAGCGCGATCGCGCCGGACGGTACGGAGTTCGGGACCATCATCCCCGGCGAGGGTTTCGGGGAGCTCGCGCTCCTGGATCGAACGGTCCGCTCGGCCACGATCCAGGCGATCGAACCCGTCGAGCTCTGGTCGCTCGGACGCGGTCACTTCAATCGGTGGGTGAAGGATCGCTACGAGGTCGTCGGCCGGATTCGCGCCTCCCGAAGCGAGCGGGAGGCGCTCTCCGCGCTTCCATTCTTCAAGGGGCTGAATGGTCAGGAGCTCGACCGGATCGCCTCCCGACTGCGGACGCAGCGGTTCGCGGATGGCGAGGCGGTCTTCTTCGCCGGCGAGCCCGGCGACCGCTACTACGTGGTCCGCGAAGGACACGCGCTGGTGACTCTGACCGATGGGCGGCCCGCCCGGACACTCGGGCCGGGAGACGGTTTCGGGGAGCTCGCGCTCCTCTTCGGCAGGCCCCGCTCGGCGACCGTTACAGCGGCTGGAACGCTGGTGGTGGCATCTCTCGAGCGGAACGACTTCCTGGGTCTGGTCCGGCGCTCGGGCGAAACAGAGCGTGAATTCCGGGCGCGAACGGGCCATTATGTCGGTGCTGGCTTGGGGGAGGCGGTGGCGGGAGCCTAGTGGACTGCTGGATTTGCGAGCGAACGGCGCTCGCGGCTTGTAGGTTCTGCGGCCGCGGGACCTGCCGCGAGCACGCGAAGAACCACCCGTTCATCCTCGAGCTGGTTCGGGGGAAGCGTCACGACGGGCTGCGCGCCTTGGTGGTCGAGGACGCCGTCCACTGCGGGGTGTGCCGACCGAGAGGCGAGCCGGTGCCGATGCCGGAGCTCGAGTAGAGGGACGGATCGCCCAGGGAAGGGAGGAAGGTTAGGTAGATAACACAGAGCGAGTGACACAGGGCGACGAGCCGCAGACGGCGACGGCGCAGGCTCATCGTCCTACGAAGGACGATGAAAGAAGGAAAAGCAATGTCGAGTAAGAACCTCGAAAAGGTGATCCAGCGCGCGATCAGCGATGCAGCGTTCCGCCGCCTGCTGCAGTCCAACCCGGATGCGGCGCTCCGCGGTTTCAAGTTGACGTCCGAGGAAGTCACCGCGCTCCGCGCGAGCGACGCTGGTCGGCTGATGTCCCTCGGCATCGATCAGCGGATGAGCAAGGCGTACGCAATGAGCGAAGCGAACTTCGCAAACCGTGCGTCGGTCGACGGCCTGTCGATCGGTGGCACCGCGATTAGCGATCAGGGCGTCGCGCGACTCGCGTACGGGGCGGGAGATCCCGAGTCGATAAGTGACTCGGCCGTCGCCCCAGGCGATGCCAGTCGAGCCACGATGAGCGACGCGTCGGACGTCGCGTACCGGGTCCGTGACGTCGACCCCGTCTCGGTAGGCGACCCGGTCATCATTCCCGCCGACGCCAACGCGGCGTCGGACGCCATCGAGGATCAGAGTCACGCCTTCAGCGCGAGCCGCGCGGCGGAGGTCGAAACGGTCCGGAGCGCGGTGCGCGACGTCGAGCCCAGCGACCTTAGGGGCGGCGGCCTCGTGGCTCCGGTCGAGGGAAGCCCGGAGTCCTCTGCGTTCCAGAACACCGACGCGAGCGCATCAGACGCGATCGAAGACCAGAGCCACGGCTTCAGCGCGAGCCGATCGGCGGATATGGAAGCGTCCACACGGAGCGCGATCCGAGACGTCGCACCGACCGAACTTCGCGGTGAGGTGAGCGATTACACGGGGACGACCGCGAGCCACATCCGTGACGTGGCCCCGCCCGACGTGAGCGCGACGACCTCGTACAGCGGCGACGACCTCGCCGGCCCGGGGTACCTCGCGAATTCCGACACGGATGCCGTCCGCGCGGTCCGCGACGTCACGGACGTCGACCTTGGGGCGGCGACGACGACCAATCTGACCGGGGACGCGCCTTTCGTCGCGGACGCCGACTCGGCCGAGTCGTACGAGCCGACATTCCACAGCGCCGGAACGTCCGGTGCTCCAAGCTCGGACGCCATCGAAGACGCCAGCCACGCGTTCAGTGCGGCCCGCAGCGATGCGTTCCTCTCGAGCGAGGAGGCGAGCCAGTACAGCGTCGAGGCGAACGACACATCAAGCATCACGATCGACGAGGGTCAGGTGTCCCCGGCCACGGACATGACCGCGACCCCTGAGCACCAGGGCGGTGACGCGATCGGGAACACGACAACCGACCCCGAGATCAGCGCGTAACGCACTTTCCGGGAGCACTCGAAGGCGGCCTCCGCGAGGAGGTCGCCTTCGTCGTCAGTAGCGGATGTCCCCCTTCAGCAGCTCCCGATCCACGATGTCGATGTGCCGCCGGCCGATCTTGATCGCTTGACGGTGCTCAAGGTCCGCAAGCACGCGATTGACCGAAACGCGCGCCGCCCCCACAAACCCGGCTAGATCTTCCTGCGTCAGTTCGACCTGATCGGTTCCGGATGCTTCCGATATGTCGAGCAGGCACTTCGCGACCCGACCCGGCAGGTCGAGGAACACGAGATCCTCGACGTGTCCGGTACTGCGGCGGACGGTCTTCGCGAGCAGACCAAGCATCCGTCTCATGGAGTCGGGATTGCGTTCGAGCACGGCCATGAAATCGGCGCGTCCCAGGGCGAGCGCCGCAGTGTCGGTGATCGCTGTCACCGAAGCGGACCGGCGGGCATCGTCAAAGAGCGCCAGCTCGCCGAACACGTCACCGCCGCGTTCGAGGGCGATGACGACCTCGCGCCCGGAGTCGTCCGGCACGGATACCTTCACCGTTCCAGCGGTTATCAAGTAGACCTGACCGGCTTCGTCGTCGCGATGGAAAATGACCTCGTCTCGCGCAAAGTGGCGGGGTCGCATCTTCGCGGCGATGGCGAGGCGGTCAGGCGAACTTAGGCAGGCGAAGAGAGGGCTCTCGCTGAGGTAGTCCGCGACCTTTTCGAAGTCCACCTCGCGGAGATACTGCGGCTGGCGGTCAAGCCCGCGCGGACCGCCCGGGTTTCCGACGATCCCGGGGCTGGCACCGGCCCGTCAGACTAACCTTGTGTCGTCCGACCTCGTCGGATTCCTCGTGCTCTCGATCGTCGTGATCGTGACGCCGGGGCCCGACACCGCGCTCACCATCCGTAACACGCTCTTGGGTGGGCGCGCCTCCGGCGTCGCGACAGCCGCGGGTGTGGCGCTCGGACAGGCCACGTGGTCGCTCGCGACGAGCGCCGGAGTAGTCGCGCTCCTGGTCGCGGCCGAGCCGGTCTTCGTCGCGCTCAAGCTCGCAGGTGCCGCGTATCTCGTCTTCCTCGGAGCGGAGGCCCTCAAGAGCGCGCTTCGTCCGCTTCACACGAGCACGGCAGCCCCAAAGACGCGAACGTCCCGCTTGCGCCCCGGAGGCGCGCTGCGCCAGGGGGTGATCAGCAACCTGACCAACCCGAAGATGGCCGTCTTCTTTCCAAGCTTGCTCCCCCAGTTCGTATCGCCAGGCACGACCTCGTTCGTCGCTCTTCTGGCGCTGGGGCTCGTCTTCTGTCTGATGACGCTCTCATGGCTCACCGCGTACGCGTTCCTCGTCGCGCGCGCGGGCGACGTGCTGCGTCACAGCCCCGTCCGAAGCGCCCTCGAGGGGATCACCGGAGTTGTGCTCGTCGCATTCGGCGTCCGCGTGGCGACCACAGCGCGCTGAGACCCCACTCTCTCTAGCTGCGCACCATCCCGTACCGCTTGCCTTGCGCGGTCATGCGCACGAAGTACCGCAGGCGGGTCGCGAAGATCTCTGGCCGTCCGCGCGCCCCCTCGATCCATCCGAGACGGATCCGTTTGTACGCCTCGGGAAGGCGCTGGAACCGTTCCCAGGCGCCAGGCACGGCGCGCAACGCGCGCCTGATGTCTGGCGCGACGCGAAGCGGCTCGCGCTTCACGGCCCCGCCGATCGCGGCGAGACCAGCCGGCGTCATGCGGCCCTCCTTGATCAAACGGAGCACGCGGGCTTTGTTCATCGCCGACGGGGGTGAGCCTTTGCGCCGCGGCGTGAACCGCTGCGCGCGCGAGTGCGGGCCGACCTTCTTGACCGTGCTGTCGATCCACCCGAACGCCAGCGCTTCATCGACGGAGTCGTTGTAGCTGATCGAGCGTTTTCCGCTGCTCTTGTCGTGGTAGACGAGCCAGATCTCCTTCGTTGTCGCGTGGTTGCGCTTGAGCCACGCGCGCCACGACGCGGGGGTGTGCGCTTCGAGGGTTTCGCCGACGTCCACGGCTGGATGCTAGCCAGCGTTTCGTCGTGGATGACGAGCGCAGCTCGCGGCGCTGGTCAGCGCAACGCTCATACCCTCTCGCTGTCGCGCCGCCGCGATCCCTTACAGCAGAGCGCTACAAGCCCGAAGAGCACGGTCGTCAGTGCGCCGAAGAGCGACCGAGCCATTAAGCGGGCGACGCCTCGAGGTAACGGCGCAATGCAGCCATGAACGAATCGATCGTGCGGTGATGGCCGATGATGTAGCGCGAGACGAAGCGAAAGAACGCGTTGTAGATCTCGCCGTTCTCGGTGATCACCAGGCGCGTGCCCGCGGAGTCCGGTTCGAGCTCGCACGTCCACGTGCCGCCGAAGTCGTTTTCGCCGACGACGCGCCGAACGAGGCGTCGCGGAGGCACGGACTCGACAGTCTCGAACTTCACATCGCCGACCCCGCGAGACCGCAAGAGCTGTGGATCATTGATCGCGTCCCAGACGCGCTTGGGTGGTGCGGGAAGCGTTTCCGATCGGCTGGCGACGTGAGCGACCGGGAGCGAGCGGCCAACGGCGATCACGGTCAGGAGCGCGGCGGTCAGCACGAGGAAGACGACCGCGACCACGGCGGAGACGTCCATCCGCCGGGACAATAGCCGTGAGGGAGGGACGGCACTGTCACACGCTGAGCCTCCGCGGTGCTCTAAAGGCGAATGGATGCCTCGTCCATGACGCTGCCGGCGCGGGGCGCGGGCAGGTCCGCGGTGCTTTCGCCGGCGTTCGAGCGGCTCTTCCGCGCGGAATACGCCCGCGTGGTGGGCATCGCGCATCGCGTGCTCGGCGACCAGAACGAGGCGGAGGACGTGGCTCAGGACGTGTTCCTTTCCTTTTACCGCGCGCATCCGGCCGACGCTGACTTCGGGCCGGCGTGGCTGTACGCCGCATCCGCGCACGCCGCGCTCAACGCGTTGCGCGCCCGCGACCGGCGGACGAGGCGCGAGACAGCGCAAGCCATCTCGTCCGACGCGCCGTCCGGTGATGATCCGGCCGAGACGGTGGCGGTCGCCGAGACGCGTGATGAAGTTCGCGCGATCCTGGCGCGCCTGCCTGAGCGCTCCGCAACGCTTCTCGTGCTGCGTTACGCGGGCTTGTCGTACTCCGAGATCGCAGCCGCGCTTGACGTCCGCGCGTCGAGCATCGGCACGCTCCTGCGTCGCGCGGAAGAGTCCTTTCGGAGGGAAATGCGATGAACGAGAACGAGACCCTGCGCGGGCTCGGCGCCGACAAGCCGCGCGTCGACATCGAGAACGCGCTCACGCGATTTCGCGCGCGCGTGGAGGATGAGGGCGTGTCGGCGGCTGCGCCGGTTGCGCGCCGGCGCATGCCGGCACGCTGGCTTCAGGGCCTCGCGGCGGCCGCCGGTGTCGTGCTCGTCGCGAGCGCGCTGACGCTGTCAGGCGTCGCGGACTCGATCCTCAAGATCTTCGAGCCGAGGAGCGTCGTCGGCGTGCCGGTCACCCAGCAAGACCTGAGCTATCTCGGGCGAGCGTGCGCCGGCCTCGACCTACAGCAATGCATGGGGACGTACGGCATGTTCGAGTGGACGACGCCGCCGCAGCCGAAAGAAGTGCAGTCGCTTGCGTTGGCCTCGTCCGCGGCCGGCTACAGCGTCCAGACGCCGAGCTCGTTGCCCGCAAGCGTGACCGGCACGACGCGTTACGGCGTGATCAATCGCTCGAGCGCGACCTTCACTTTCAGCGCGGTAGCTACGCAACAGGCTGCGACGCGACAGGGCCGCACCGCGCCGCCCATGCCCGCAAACATCGAAGGCAGCCACCTGTATATGACCGCCGGACCGGCCGTTTTCCAGGTATGGGGGGCCCCAGCCTCGACCGGGCGCGGCGGACAGGCTGACCCGATTCCCACGCTGGTCGTCGGACAGGCGAAAGCGCCGGTCGTCACAAGCGACGGCGTGACCGTGGACCAGCTCCGCACCTACCTCCTGCAGCAACCCGGCGTCTCGCCGCAGCTCGCGGCGGCGCTCCGCGCGATCGGCGATCCGGCGAGCACCCTCCCCGTGCCCGTGCCCGCGGAGCTCGCCATCTCGCACCCGGTTACCGTGCAGGGCGTGCAGGGTCTCTTCATCGGGGACAACACCGGGATCGCGAGCGCGATCATCTGGCAGAAGGACGGCATGATGTTCGAGGTGATCGGCTCACTCACCGAGCGGCAGGCGCTCGACGTAGCCAACTCCATGCGCTAGTGGCGGCGACGAGCCCGGCGGTCCAGCTCGAGCACGTCACCAAGCGGTACGGCAACGTCGTCGCGCTCAACGACCTGAGCCTCTCGGTCCAGGAAGGCGTCTTCGGCTTTCTCGGGCCCAACGGCGCCGGCAAGACGACGGCGGTCAAGATCCTCCTCGGGCTCACGCGCGCCACGACCGGGAGCGGATCGCTGGCGGGCGGCGCGTTCGGCTCCAAGGCGTCCCTCGGCCGCATCGGCTACCTGCCCGAGCTCTTCCGCTATCAGTCCTGGCTCACCGCGCGCGAGGTGCTGGCGCTCCACTGCGAGCTCGCGCGGATAGACCGTGCGAAATGGTCGACGGAGATCGACCGCACGCTCGCGACGGTCGGGTTGGCGGATCGCGGCACGAGCCGCGTCGGCACCTTCTCGAAAGGCATGCAGCAGCGCCTCGGGCTCGGCGTCGCGCTGCTCGACGATCCGGCGGTGGTGCTCCTCGACGAGCCGACGAGCGCGCTCGACCCGGTCGGCCGTCACGACGTCCGCGAGATCATTCGCGCGCTCCGCGAGCGCGGCACCGTGGTCTTCCTCAACTCGCACCTGCTTTCCGAGGTCGAGCAGGTCTGCGACGGCGTCGCCATCGTCGATCGCGGCAAGGTGATCGCGCAGGGGAAGCTCGATGAGCTCCTCGGGACATCATCCGTGCGCGTTCGGGCCAGCGGCCTCTCTCGCGAGGGCCGCGCCGCGATCGCGCGTTTCGGGGAGCTCGATGACGGC
>DASYSC010000118.1:0-7008 GCA_036003765.1 Candidatus Limnocylindria bacterium | reverse complement strand
GATCATCATCCGCAACGAGAAGCGCATGCTCCAGGAGGCGGTCGACGCGCTCATGGACAACGGTCGCCGCGGCCGCGCGATCTCCGGCACCGGCAACCACAAGCTGAAGAGCCTCTCGGACATGCTGCGCGGCAAGCAGGGCCGGTTCCGCCAGAACCTGCTCGGCAAGCGCGTGGACTACTCGGGCCGCTCGGTCATCGTGGTCGGCAACGACCTCAAGCTGAACGAGTGCGGCCTGCCCAAGAAGATGGCGCTCGAGCTCTTCAAGCCATTCGTCATGCGCCAGCTCGTCGAGCGTGGCCTCGCGCACAACATCAAGAGCGCCAAGCGGTACGTCGAGCGCGTTTCGCCAGAGGTGTGGGACGTTCTCGAGGAAGTCATCAAGGACCACCCGGTCCTGCTGAACCGCGCGCCCACGCTCCACCGCCTCGGCATCCAGGCGTTCATGCCGAAGCTCATCGAGGGCAACGCCATCCAGATCCACCCGCTCGTCTGCGAGGCCTTCGGCGCCGACTTCGACGGCGACCAGATGGCCGTGCACGTGCCACTCTCCGCGGCCGCGCAAGCCGAGGCGAAGCACCTCATGCTCTCGACCCGCAACATCCTGAAGCCCGCCGACGGCCAACCCGTCGTCACCCCGCGCCAGGACATGGTGCTCGGCACTTACTGGCTTACGCTCGACGCAGACACCAAGCAGGAGCCGCGCATCTTCGGCGACTACGCCGAGGTGCAGTCGGCCTACGACATGGGCATCGTCACCTACCACTCACCGGTGAAGATCCCGCACAACGGCGGAGTCATCGACACGACCGTCGGCCGCGTGCTCTTCAATGCGACGCTCCCCGAGGAGCTGCGCTTCGTGAACCAGGTGCTCGACCGCAGCAAGATCCGCGAGCTCGTCACCGCGATCTTCGACCGCTTCGGCGGCGAGGTGACCGCGGAAGTGGTCGACCGGATCAAGACCATCGGCTTCAGCGCCGCGACGGTCGCGGGCGTGTCGATCTCCATCAACGACGTTGCCGTGCCGCCCGAGAAGAAGGCGATGGTCGCCGCCGCCGAGCATAAGGTGGCCGAGATCGATCGACAGTTCCAGCGCGGCCTCATCACCGAGCAGGAGCGCTACGAGGCCACGGTGAAGATCTGGACGGACGCGACGCGAGACGTCATCGAGGCGATGATGCGCACGCTCGATCGGCGCGGGTCCGTCTACATGATGGCCACGTCCGGCGCGCGTGGTAACACCCAGCAGATGGGCCAGATCGGCGGCATGCGCGGTCTCATCGCGGACCCCCAGGGCCGGATCATCGACCTGCCGATCCGCTCGAACTTCCGGGAAGGCCTCTCCGTTCTCGAGTACTTCATTAGTACCCATGGCGGACGCAAGGGTCTCGCCGACACCGCCATCCGGACCGCCGACTCGGGCTACCTGACGCGACGTCTCGTGGACGTCGCGCAGGACGTGATAGTCCGGCTCGAGGACTGCGGTGACGAGGACGGCATCTTCATCAACGCCGACGAGGTCGGCTCCATCGAGCCGTTCGCCGACCGTCTCTTCGGCCGGCTCGTGGCTCAGAACATCAAGGACCCTAAGACCGACAAGGTGATCGCGAAGCGCGGGGACTCGATCGACATCGAGCTCGCGAAGACCATCGCCGACGCGGGCGTACGTCGCGCCCGCGTGCGGTCGCCGCTCGGGTGCCACGCTAAGCACGGCATCTGCCGCGCCTGCTACGGACGCAGCCTCGCCTCGGGCAAGCTCGTCGAAGTGGGTGAGGCCGTTGGCATCATTGCCGCGCAGTCCATCGGCGAGCCGGGCACGCAGCTCACGATGCGTACCTTCCACACCGGTGGAGTCGCCGGCAAGGACATCACCATGGGTCTCCCCCGCGTCGAGGAGCTCTTCGAGGCGCGCGTGCCCAAGGGTGTGGCCGTCGTCTGCGAGATCGACGGCATCGCCGAGATCGTCCGCGATCCGGATGGGTCGCGGAAGATCGTCGTCCGGAACTCACAGGACTACACCGTGCCGATTTCCGTTCCCGCGGGTTACGTCCTCGCGGTGGAGGATGGGGCCGATGTCGTGGCCGGCCAGCCCATCGCCAAGCCGGAGCGACGCACGAAGGGCAAGATCGACATGCCCGCGCCGGTGTCGGGCAAGGTCAGCGTCCACGGTTCGAAGATCACTATCGCCATGAAGGACGTCGAGGAGCGCATCTACGAGGTCGAGCACAACGCTCGACTGAACGTGGAGAAGGGCCAGGAGGTCTCGGCCGGCGATTTCCTCACCGAGGGTTCGGCAAACCCGCAGGACATCCTGCGCATCTCAGGCCGCGAGGCGGTCCACCGCTACATGGTCAACGAGGTGCAGAAGGTCTATCGAAGCCAGGGTGTGACGATCAACGACAAGCACATCGAGATCATCGTCCGCCAGATGCTGCGGAAAGTCCGCATCGAGGAGGCCGGCGACACCGAGCTTCTGCCGATGGAGCTCTTCGACCGGTTCGAGTTCGAAGACATCAACGCGCGCACCATCGCCGGGGGCGGCGAGCCCGCGACCGCGCAGACCGTTCTGCTGGGAGTCACCAAGGCCTCGCTCTCGACCAGCTCGTTCCTCGCGGCGGCGTCCTTCCAGGAGACGACCCGCGTCCTCACCGAGGCCGCGGTCATGGGTCAGAAGGACCGCCTGCTCGGGCTCAAGGAGAACGTGATCATCGGCAAGCTCATACCGGCGGGCACGGGTCTCGCCTCACGTCGCGAGCAGCTCGACTGGATGCCCAAGGCCCGCGCGCTCGCGGGTCTGTTCGGGACCGACGAGGACGAGGCGGTGCCGGCGCTTCCGCCGGAGGAGCTCTCGCTCGAAGACCTGGACGACGACGAGGACGAGAATGGCGAGGGCCTCGAAGATCTCGAGGAAGCCGAGCCGACCGACGCGGAGATCAAGAGCCAGGAGTAACGCCACTCACGCGAGATCGAAGAGGCCGCCCGAACGGGCGGCCTTTTTCGTGAGCACGGCTGGCGGGCAAGCCGCCGACCGACGTGCAGGCCGCCAGGAGGAGCGTGGCGAGCGTGAGGACAAGGGTCGGAACCACCTACCGACCTCCATAACCCCTGCTCCCAGCCGGCGAAAGGCGGCTCCCGCGGTTGACCGCCCGGTAGCAGGACCGATAAACTGTTCATTCGGCCTGTCTTTCGAGACGGTGACCGCCCTCGGGGGCGGTCATTTCGCGCATCGGCCCTTCGCGATTTTGTGAACGCGGCCGCGCTGCGCACGGCGACCGTTCCCGCACCGGGGCGGCTCGCCGGTCTCACGAGCAAAGCCTGAGCGCATACACCGGTCAAAGGCGCGCTCGTGCGCGCCCGCGCCCACCTATAGAAGGAGTACTCGTGCCAACGATCTCGCAGCTCGTACGCAAAGGACGCAAGCCGCAGGGCAAGAAAGTAGACACGCCCGCCCTCCGCACGACGTGGAACTCGCTCAAGGGCCGCCACGTCGAGCTGCGCCGCGGCGCGCCCCAGAAGCGTGGCGTCTGCACGATCGTCCGCACGATGACCCCGAAAAAGCCGAACTCCGCCCTCCGGAAGATCGCCCGTGTGCGCCTCACCAATCAGATGGAAGTGACCGCGTACATCCCGGGCATCGGTCACAACCTGCAGGAGCACTCCGTGGTGCTCGTGCGCGGCGGCCGGGTGCCCGACCTGCCTTCGGTCAAGTACCACATCATCCGCGGCACACTCGACACCGCGGGCGTGAAGGACCGCAAGCAAGGCCGATCCCTCTATGGGGCGAAGAACCCGAATCCCAAGAAGACGGCCGGTTAGCAGATGCCCCGGAGAGCACGACCCACCGAGCGTCGCCGTTCGCCCGACCGCAAGTTCGGTAACCAGACGCTCCAACAGTTCAACAACAACGTCATGCGCAACGGAAAGCGCGCCACGGCCGAGGGCATCGTCTACGGTGCGCTTGCGCTCGCCGAGACGTCGACGCGCAAGCCTGGGATCGACGTGTTCGAGACCGCGCTCAAAAACGCGATGCCGCTGATCGAAGTGAAGCCGCGGCGCGTCGGCGGCGCGACCTACCAGGTCCCCGTCGAGATTCGCGCGGACCGGCGCACGTCGCTCGCGATGCGCTGGATCATCCAGGCCGCCCGCAAGCGTCCGGGCAAGTCCATGTCCGAGAGGCTCGCCGGCGAGCTGATGGACGCGATGAACAACACCGGCGGAGCCGTGCGCCGCAAAGAAGAGACCCACAAGATGGCCGAGGCCAACAAGGCCTTCAGTCATTACAAGTGGTGATGGCGACAGCGATGATCGAAGCCAAGCCCGCAAGGGGCCGAGCCGTGAAGCGCGAGTACCCGCTGGAGCGATACCGGAACATCGGGATCATCGCGCACATCGACGCGGGAAAGACCACCGTGACCGAGCGGATCCTCTTCTACACCAAGAAGATCTACAAGATCGGCGAAGTCCATGACGGCGCCGCGACGATGGACTGGATGCCGCAGGAGCAGGAGCGCGGGATCACCATCACCGCGGCGGCGACGACCTGCTTCTGGAACGACCACCGCATCAACATCATCGACACCCCTGGCCACGTCGACTTCACCGTCGAGGTGGAGCGCTCGCTCCGCGTGCTCGACGGCGCGGTCGTCGTCTTCGACGGCGTCGCCGGCGTCGAGCCTCAGTCGGAGACTGTCTGGCGCCAGGCCGACAAGTACCGTGTCCCGCGGATCTGCTTCATCAACAAGCAGGACCGCATGGGCGCGGACTTCCAGCGCTGCGTCGACATGATCGTCGACCGGTTGGGCGCGAACCCGGTCGTCATCCAGCTGCCGATCGGCTCCGAGGACCGCTTCAAGGGCGTGATCGACCTCATCGAGATGAAGGCGCTCTACTGGGAGGGCGACGAGCCCGCCGATCCGGTGGTCCGCGAGATCCCGGCCGACATGAAAGACGCCGCCGAGCAGGCGCGCGAGGCGATGGTGGAGAAAGTCGTCGAGACCGATGACGCGCTCCTGCACCGCTACCTCGAGGAGCACCACATCACCCCCGAAGAGCTCCGCAAAGCGCTCCGCGCCGCGACGATCGCGACGAAGGTGGTCCCGGTGCTGACGGGAGCTGCCCTCCGCAACAAGGGCGTGCAGCCGCTGCTCGACGCGGTCGTCCATTACCTGCCCTCGCCGCTCGATGTCCCCCCGGTCACAGGGGTCGACCCCAAGACCGGCGAAGAGCTTGTGCGGCGCCCGACAGACGACGACCCGTTCAGCGCGCTCGCGTTCAAGATCGCGAGCGACCCGTTCGTCGGCAAGCTCGCGTTCTTCCGCGTGTACTCGGGCGTGCTGCGCTCGGGCGACACGCTGCTGAACGCGACGAAGGACCGCAAGGAGCGCATCTCGCGCATCCTCCTCATGCACGCGAATCACCGCGAGGAAGTGGAAGAGGTCGCCGCCGGCGACATCGCCGCGGCCGTCGGTCTGAAGCAGACCTTCACCGGCGACACGCTGTGCGACCCGGAGAAGCCAGTGATCCTCGAATCGATCAAATTCCCCGAGCCCGTCGTCCAGATCGCCGTCGAGCCGAAGACGAAGGCGGACGAAGAGAAGATGTCGCTCGCCCTCGCGCGGCTCGCCGAAGAGGACCCGACCTTCCGCGTCCACACCGACCCGGAGTCCGGCCAGACGCTCATCTCGGGGATGGGGGAGCTCCACCTGGAGGTCATCGTCGACCGGATGTTCCGCGAATTCCGCGTCGCCGCGAACGTCGGCCGGCCGCAGGTCGCCTACCGCGAGGCCCTCACCAAGCCCGCCCAGGGCGAAGGCCGCTACGTCAAGCAGACGGGCGGCAAGGGCCAGTACGGCCACGTCATCGTGGAGTTCGAGCCGCTCGAGCGCGGCACGGGCTTCGAGTACGAGTGGGGGATCCGTGGCGATCGCCTCTCGAAGGACTGGTCGAAGGCGGTCCAGGCCGGGATCAAGGAGGCCATGGAGAACGGCGTGATCGCCGGCTACCCGATGGTCGACCTCAGGGCGACCGTCGTCGACGGCTCGCAGCACGAGGTCGACTCGAACGAGATGGCGTTCAAGATCGCGGGCTCCATGGCACTCAAGGCAGCCGTGCCGAAGGCGGGTCCCGTGATCGTCGAACCGATCATGAAGGTCGAGGTTATCGTCCCCGAGGAGTTCATGGGCGACGTCATCGGCGACCTGAACAGCCGGCGTGGCCATGTCCAGGGATCGGAAGAGCGGGCGAACGCGCGGGTGATCTCGGCGATGGTGCCGCTCGCGACGATGTTCGGCTACGTCACCGACCTGCGGTCAAGGACGCAGGGCCGTGGGTCGTACTCGATGGAGTTCGACCATTACGAGGTCTTGCCGCAGAGCCTCGCCGATCAAGTGATCAACAAGAAGTAGCGGACACGCAGGGAGGGTAGAAGACCAAATGGCCAAGAAGAAGTTCGAGCGCACCAAGCCGCACGTGAACGTGGGCACCATCGGTCACATCGACCACGGCAAGACCACGCTCACCGCGGCCATCACCAAGACCCTCTCGCTCAAGGGCGAGGCCGAGTTCCGGCCGTTCGACTCGATCGACAACGCGCCCGAGGAGAAGGAGCGGGGCATCACCATCGCCATCGCTCACGTCGAATACGAGACCGACAAGCGGCACTACGCCCACGTTGACTGTCCCGGGCACGCCGACTACATCAAGAACATGATCACCGGAGCCGCCCAGATGGACGGGGCCATCCTGGTGGTCTCGGCGGCCGATGGCCCCATGCCCCAGACGCGCGAGCACGTGCTCCTGGCCCGGCAGGTGAACGTGCCCTACATCGTGGTGGCCCTGAACAAGTGCGACATGGTGGATGACCCCGAGCTCTTAGACCTGGTGGAGCTGGAGGTCCGAGAGCTCCTGTCCTCCTACGAGTTCCCCGGCGACGAGGTCCCGGTGATCCGCCTGTCGGCCCTGAAGGCCCTGGAGGGCGACGAGGAGGCCAAGGCCGGGGTCCTGGAGCTC
>DASYSC010000117.1:0-14446 GCA_036003765.1 Candidatus Limnocylindria bacterium | reverse complement strand
CGAGGCGGACTCTGCCCTCACCCTCGCGTTTGATCCGCAGTACTACCTCACGTGGAGCGTGCGAACAGAGAGGCTCCCCGGGCGCGTCGGCGCGTACGGCTACCAGGACGTTCACCCGCTCGCGCTGCGCCGGACGGGGTCGAGCGTGGACTACCTTCGCGAGCGCTTCGAGATGCTCGTCGGGCTCGTTCCTTCCGCCTGCGAGATACACCTGCGCCTGGGGTTCTTCGAGCGAATGCTCGACGACGGCTTCAACCCCGCCCAATTCCTGCACGAGGCAGGCAAATTGGTCGACGTCTGGACGATCGACGCGGGTACGCGCGACTGGCGCGAGCGGGTCAGCCGTGCGATCGCCTCCGGCGCCGACATCGTGACCACGAACACGCCGCGCAAGCTCGCGGCGGCCTTCGCCTAAGGTTGGCTCGTGCCCAGACCCAACTTCGTCGTCATCCTCACCGACGATCAGGCGTACGGCGATCTCGGGTGCATGGGCGCGACGGACCTTTTGACGCCGCACCTCGATGCGCTCGCCGCTCGGGGCGCGCTTCTGCTGAGCTGGTACAGCAACTCCCCGGTGTGCTCGCCCTCCCGCGCGAGCCTTTTGACCGGCCGCTACCCGGGAAACGCGGGCGTGCGCTCGATCCTCACCGGTCATCGCACCGCCAGCGGTCTTCACCCGAGCGTCCCGACCCTAGCGACGGCGCTGCGCAAAGTGGGGTACCGCACAGCGCTCTTCGGCAAGTGGCACCTCGGTGTCGCCGAGGGGTCGCGGCCGCACGACCACGGGTTCGAGGAATGGTTCGGCTTCATGGCGGGGTGCGTCGACTACTACTCGCACATCCACCACTGGACGGAGGGGCTCGAGGGCGTCCACGACCTCTGGGAGGACGGCCGGGAGGTCTGGCGCAACGGCCAGTACTTCACGGAGCTTGTGACCGAGCGAGCCGTCGACTACATCGAGCGTGCGGCGGCGCGCGACGAGCCGTTCTTCCTCTACCTGCCGTACAGCGCGCCGCACTATCCGATGCACGCGCCGGCGCGGTACCTCGATCGCTTCGTGGGTCTCGCACCGGAGCGGCGGATCATGGCGGCGATGCTTGCGGCGCTCGACGATGGGGTCGGCGAGGTCGTCGCGGCCCTGGGGCGCGCCGGGCGCTTCGAGGACACCTTCGTCTTTTTCCAGAGCGACAACGGACCGTCGCGCGAGATCGCCAACTGGCTCGACGGCCGGACCGATCCTTTCTACGGCGGCGGGTGCACGCTGAAGGGCCACAAGTTCAGCCTCTACGAGGGCGGCATCCGCTCTCCCGCGCTGGCCTGCTGGCCGGCGCGGATCCCGGCGGGCCAGACCATCGCGGAGGTCGGCGTCGCGATGGACATCTTCCCGACGCTCGTCCATACGGCCGGCGGTGATCCCGGCGGGTACGAGATCGACGGGAGCGATGTGCTGCCGATGCTGGCGGAACGGGCGGCCTCGCCGCACGATGCGGTCTTCTGGGAGATGGGCCGGCAGACCGCGGTACGGAAGGGTCCGTGGAAGCTCGTCCTGCACGGTCAGCTGGTGGAGGGTGCGCCAGCGGAGGAAGAGGAGTTTCTGGCAGACCTCGCGAACGACCCCGCCGAGCGCACGAACCTCCGCGAGCGCCGTCCCGACGTCACCGCCGAGCTGCGCGAGGCGGCGACGACCTGGCGCCGGGCGATCGAGGAGCGGTGGGAACGGCAGTGGCGGCCGATGCTCGGAGGGACGGGGACGACGACCTGGCGCTGACCGGGCCCAAACGGACCCGGCGGTCACCTTGCCTTCGCGAGCCAGCCCGTGAGTCGTTCGCGGCAGAAGCGCTCGCGCTCCGGGAGCTCGTTCTGGCGGTACCAGACGATCCCGGCCAGCAGGAGATAGACCTCGTAGATCTCCGAACGTCTCCGCGTGTTGTCGTCCTCGAAGTAGGCGTAAGCGTCTTTGAAGGGCGCGAGCATCGCGGGACAGGCGGGGAGCGTCCAGCTCTCGAGGCGCACGAGGTCGAGGAGCGGATCACGCCCGCGCGTTCGCTCGAAATCGAGGAAGGCGACGAAGTGCCATCCGTCGGCGCCCCGCTGGAGCAACAGGTTCGCGAGGTTCAGGTCGTCGTGCGTCACTCGCCGCTCGACACCCTCGAGCGCGTCGCGACGCTCCTCGTAGTACGCGATGACCGTCGTATGGGACTCCTGATCGAGCGCGTCGAGGAAGCGGCATTCGGCGGCTCTGGTGCGGAGCCGATCGTCAAGCTCGGTCGACCAGGGCATGGGCGTGTCGACGTACTCCACCCGGTGCATCGTGCGAAGGGCGATACCCAGCTCTCCGCCGACGCGGTGCTGGTCGGTGAACGAGACCGTGCCGAGCGACCGCGCCGCGTCCTCCCCACCGATGAAGTCCTGGATGTAGTACGGCACCTCGAGTGTTCGCTTCTCCACGTCGTACCAGCGGACGGTGGGGTGGGGCACATGCTTCGATCGCAGCAGCTCGGCCAGGTGCAGGAAGCGGCGCATGCGGCCGGCGTGCGGACGGCGATGGACCTTGAAGAGGAATTGGTCGCCTCCGGGCGTGGTGAGGACATACGCGTGATGCGAGCGCCCGCGCGGCCAGGGTTCGACCTTGACGCGCGCGAGCGCGCCGCCCGAGATCTCGTCCGCCGCCTGCGCGACCTCGTCCGGTGAAGGCGGGACGGTGAGGATGCGCTGCATGGCCCGCAGGAAATCTAGCGGCGTACGACCCTAGGCGCAGAGGGCGAGCGCGAGCTGTGCCGCGACGCGCGCGTTCGCACGCAACAGTGCGATGTTCGCATCGAGCGCGCGTCCCATCGTCGCATCGCCAAGAGCGCGGAGGAGATAAGGCGTAAGCTCGGCGCCGCGGATCCCCGCGCGCTCGGCCACGCCGATCGAGCGCATCACCTCGCCCTCAACCTCGTCGTGGTCAAGCGCCATCTCGGTCGGTACCGGAACGGCGAGGACCATGCCCGAGCCCCTCGCGAATTGCTCCCTGGCGATACGGGCGGCGCCGAGCGCGTCGTTCACCCGGTGCGCGAGGCGCAGGCCACTCGAGCGCACGTAGAACGCGGGCAGATCATCCGTGCCGTAGCCGACGACGGGCACGCCGAGGGTCTCCAGGCGCTCGAGCGTCAGCGCGAGGTCTAGGACGAGCTTCGCGCCGGCGCTCACCACGCAGACCGCGTGGCGCGCGATCGCCTCGAGGTCCGCGGATTCATCCATGGTCATCGCGCCGCCGCGATGCACGCCGCCGATGCCCCCCGTGGCCATCACCTGGATGCCGGCGCGGGCCGCGATCTCGACCGTCGCCGCCACCGTCGTCGCGCCCAGGCCGCGTCTCGCGAGGACCGGGGCGATGTCGCGAAGGGAGGTCTTCGTCACGCCGGCTTCCATCGCGAGGCGCTCGAGGAGCACGTCGCCGGCACCGACCACGGCGAGGCCGTCGCTCAGCGCGATGGTCGCGGGCGTCGCCCCAAGTCCTTGGATGTCGGCCTCGAGCGCGTGGGCGGTCTCGAGATTCCGCGGTCGCGGGAGTCCGTGCGCGATGACCGTGGATTCGAGGGCCACGACCGGCCCGCCCGCGGCGAGCGCCTTGCTCACCTCAGGCGCGATGGCAAGCTTCAAACGGTCGAAGGGGGCTTCGCCCCCCCCACCGCGCGATGGGTTCGCTCGCCGCTCTCGCCCGCGAGGAGCTCGACGGCGTGGGGAAGGACCGGCAGCAACACCTCGAGTGATTCGCGCACCGCGCGCGGCGAGCCCGGAAGGTTCACGACCAGCGTGTTGCCCACGGTGCCCGCGACGCCGCGCGAGAGCATCCCGTGCGCTGTCTTCTCGAGCGACTTCCCGCGCAGCGCCTCCGCGATGCCCGGGACCTCGCGGTCGATCACGCGCCGCGTGGCCTCCGGGGTCACGTCGTTGGGCGAGAGACCCGTGCCGCCGGTGGTCAGCACCACGTTCGCGCCGGCGCGCACCGCGCCGAGGATCGCCGTCGCGACGCCCTCGACGTCGTCCGGGACAAGCGCGCTGTGCACCACCTCGCATCCCGCCGCGATCAAGGCGTCACGCATCGCGGGACCGCTCTCATCCGTCCGCTCGCCGGCCGCGCCTTTCGTGCTCACGGTGACGATACCCGCGCGGACGTTCACGCTGCGCGTCACTGTCTCACCGCGCGCGATATGTCCCCGACTTCCCGCCGGTCTTCTCGACGAGCCGGACGTCGGTGAGGCGCGCGCCGCGCTCGACCGACTTCAACATGTCGTAGAGCGTGAGGCCGGCGATCGAGACCGCGGTCAGCGCCTCCATCTCGACGCCCGTCTGCGCCGACGTCGACACGGTCGCCTCGATGGCGATGCCGTCCTGCTCGATCGTCAGCTCGACCGCGGCGTGCGTCAGCGGGAGCGGGTGCGTGAGCGGGATCAGCTCGCTGGTCTTCTTCGCGGCCATGATGCCGGCGAGCCGTGCCGCCGCGAGGACGTCGCCCTTGGGCGTGGCGCCGTCGCGCACGAGCGCGCGCGTCGCCGGCGACACGCGGAGCAGCCCGCGCGCAACCGCGCGCCGGTTGGTGATGCCTTTCGCGCCGACGTCCACCATACGGGCCGCGCCCTTCGTGTCGATGTGGGTAAGCGCCGGCTTCTCACCGCGACTCGCCTTCGTCGAGCGACTTCGGGTCGAGACGGCCTCGTCCTTGATCCGCTGGAGGTACGCCGCGTTCGTTTTCCGGCGCGACGACGGCGGCATCTAGCGCGGCTCCGGCTGCTCGGTGAGGATGACGTCGACGGTCTCGCCCGCTTCGTAGCGATCCCTGCCCGCCGGCAGATCGATGAGACAGTTCGCGAGCGACATCGAGCGCAGGATCCCCGAGCCCTGAGGCCCCGTCAGTCGCACCGTCCCCGCCTCAGGATCGTGGATGCCGCGTGCGAAGAAGCGGAGTGAAGGGATCTTCTCGATCGGCTCCAGAAGCCGCGCCTTCGTGCGCGGCCGCGCCACGTGCTCGCGCCCCTGCATGCGCAGCAGCGCCGGCCGCACGAAGATCTCGAACGTGAGAAGCGCCGACACGGTGTTTCCGGGAAGCCCGAAGATCGGGACCCGGCGGTCGCCGTCCTTCAGCTCGCCGAACGCGAGCGGGCGTCCGGGTCGGATGGCGATGGCCCAGAAGTCGATCGTCCCGAGCTCCGAGAGGACCGGCTTCATATGATCGTGATCGCCAACGGAGACGCCGCCGCTTGTCACGATGGCGTCGGCGGCCGTCGCCTCGCGCAGCGCCGCGCGGAGCGCGTCCGGCGAATCGCGCACGATCCCGCGCACCCACGGCTCGGCGCCCGCGGCGCGGATCGCCGATGCCAGCGTGTAGCGGTTCGAGTCGCGGATCTGGCCCTTCGCGAGCGGCGCGTCCAGGTCGGCGATCTCATCGCCGGTCGAGAAGACTGCGACGCGCGGACGTTTGCGGACGCGCACGCTCGCGTGACCGACCGAGGCGAGCAGCCCGATCTCGGCCGCGCGAAGCACCGTGCCCGCCGCGAGGATCGTCTCGCCCTTGCGGAGGTCCTCGCCGGCCTGCCGGACGGAGATCCCCTTCGGAGTCGCCGCGGTGATCGTCACGACATCGCTCGCGTTGTCGGAGTCCTCGACACGCACGACGGTGTCGGCCCCCTCAGGCATGGGCGCGCCGGTCATGATCCGCATCGCCTCGCCTTTGCCGATGGCGCGCTCCGGAAATCCACCCGCGGCGATCTCGCCCACCACGCGCAGGCGCACTGGCGCCGTCGCGACGTCGTCGCCGCGCACGGCGTAGCCGTCCATCGCGGAGTTGCGGAAAGGCGGCACGTCGCGGTCGGCCGAGATGTCCTCGGCGAGGACGAGACCGAGCGCGTCGAGGATCGGGATCTCGACGGCGGGCAGCGGCGGAACGCCCGCGAGGATGCGCCCCAGCGCGTCGTCCGCGCTCATGAGGCGCTGTGCGGGCCGCGCCGACGTCGCGCTGATCGGCACGTTCGGAGTCTACGGACTAGTTGCGGCGGTGACGCGGGAGCAGGTGGGGGACGGTGGCCTTGAAGGAGGCGACCACGTCATCGCCGGCCCGAAGCGCGAGTTCGCGTGCGGAGCGATGCGTGACGTGGGCTACGAGCGGGAAGCCGCAGTCGAGCACCACACGCACACGCCGGCCGATCGCCTCAATGCGCAGGATCCGCCCACCGAACGTATTACGAGCGCTCGTTGCCGACAGTTCACGAGAGATCACGACGTCGTCGGGAGGGATGCCGACCAGAGGAGAGTCCTCGCCGGCCGGGGCGCTCGCGGTGACTTCGACCACGCGGTTGCCGACCTCGAGGTGGGTGAGCTCGGCGTCCGACGACGCGACATGAGCGGGAAGGATGTTCTCGACACCAACGAACGCCGCGACATCGGGGTCCGCAGGCGTCGCAAACACGATCTCCGCACGGTCCAACTGGCGCATGCGACCCTCGATGAGCACGGCCACACGATCCGCGAGCGACAAGGCCTCATCGCGATCGTGGGTCACCAGCACGGTACTGAGTCGCTCGTCTCTCACCGCGTGGCCTAGATCGGCGATCGCGCTCTCCCGCGTCGGCGCGTCGAGACCGCTGAATGGCTCGTCCAGGAAGAGGACTTCCGGACCCACCGCCAGCGAGCGCGCGATGGAGACACGTTGCGCCTCGCCTCCCGAGAGTGCCCACGCCGCGCGACGTGCGAGGTGTGCGACGCCGATCCGCGCGAGAGCTTCCTGCGCGTGCCGCTCGCGCTCGGGACGTGGCATTCCACGCAGCTGCAGGCCGAGCGCAGCGTTGTCGAGCACGGATCGGTCGAGCAGCAGCGGGCGCTGGAACGCCACGGCGATGCGACGGCGATACGCGACCGCATCGCGGATGACCTCACCGTGAAATCTGAGCTCACCGCCTGCCGGAAGCAGCGACGCGAGCGCCAGGACGAGCGTGCTTTTCCCAGCCCCGTTCGGGCCCAGGAGCGCGAGCGTCTCTCCTTCCTCGATGGTCATCCGATCGACGCGGACGACCTCGCGTTGCCCTCGGGAGACCGTCAAGTCAGTGGCCTCGATGATCGCCGGCATCAGAGCGGTCTGCGGCGCTGCTGCGCCCAGGTCGTGACCGCATTCACGGCGAAGACCAGCAGCAGGAGAATGAACGCGAGCGCGAAGGCGGAGCCGAACTCGCCCTTGCTCGTGTCCAGGGCGATGGCGGTCGTCAGGATGCGCGTGTCGCCTTTGATGTTGCAGCCGACCATCAGCGACGCGCCGATCTCGCTGATGACCGCGCCGAACCCGGCCATCGCCGCGGTGAGGATCGGCAGCCGTGCCTCCCGAACCAGAATGCCGAGCGTTTGTCCGCGCGTGGCGCCGAGGCCCGCCAGCTGCAGGCCGAGCATTGGATCGACCGACTGGATCGCGATCGCGGTGAGGCCGACGACGGTTGGCGCGGCGAGCACGTACTGCGCCACGACCATCGCCTGCCGGGTGCAATACCAGTCGAGACTGCCGAGGGGTCCGCTCCGCCAGACCAGTACAGCCACGAAGAGTCCCACGACGACCGGCGGTAGGCCCATGCCGGTGTTGACGAGCGAGAGAAGCAGCTTGCGTCCTCGAAAGCGGCTGAGCCCGAGCCATGCGCCGGCAGGGACTCCGGTCGCGACCGAGAGAAGCGTCGCGATCCCGCTGACCACGAGGGCCGCCGAGGTCGCGTCGCGCACGTCCGGGTCGAGCGATACGAGGCGCGATGCCGCCTCGCCAAGGCCTTGAAAGATCAGGTCCATCTAGCGGACGTCAGCATCGTTCTTCCCTGCATCGGGGAAGAAGAGCGGCTCGCCATATTTGTCCACGCCGAACGACGCGATGAGTCGCTGAGTCTCTGCCGAGACGAGGTAGTCGGCGAAGGCGTTCGCACCAGCGGCGTTCACGTTCGGAAACTTGCGCGCGTTGACCGTGATCACGTGGTACACGTTGATGAGCGGAGGGTCGCGCTGCACAAGGATGTCGACCTCGATCTGGCTCCGCCGTGCGAGGAACGTCCCGCGGTCCGAAAGGGTGTATGCGCGCTTCTCGGAAGCGATGGTCAGCGTCTGACCCATGCCGGTCGCGGCCTCCACGTACCAGGGGCCGGCCGGAGCGATCCCGGTCTGCTTCCAGAGGTCCTTCTCGAAGATGTCCGTGCCGGACTTGTCGCCGCGCGAGATGAACGTCGCGCGCGAGGCGGCGATGGCTCGAAATGCGTCGAAGATGTTCTTGCCGCGAACGTGCGCTGGATCCCCGGGCGGACCGACCAGGACAAAATCGTTGTGCATTACGAGGAGCCGCCGGTCGCCGTTGCCCTGCTGCATGTAGGCGAGCTCTTCCTTCGCCGCGTGCACGAAGACCACGTCGGCGTCGCCCCGAGCGCCGATGGCAAGCGCCGCGCCGGTCCCCACGGCCGTGGCCCGTAGCCGGTACGGAGTGTGTTTTTGGAAATCGGCGGCGACGACGTCGAGGAGCCCCGAGTCCTGGAAGCTGGTCGTGGTCGCGAGCAGTACCTCCGGGCGATCCACGGTTCTCTGGGTCGGCGATCCGCATGCGACGAGGGCACAGACGAGGAAGATGGCGAACGCGCGGATCATCGCGCCGCCGGCACCTCGACGACGACGTTCGTCGCCTTGACCACGCACACGACGTTGCTGCCCGGCTTGAGGCCGAGCTCGGTCGCGGCCTCAGCCGTCATCAGGCTGACCAGACGATGCGGGCCGGCCTGCACTTCGACGACCGCGGCGACGCGGTCCTTCTCCACTCGCGTGACGGTCCCGGGGAAGCGATTGCGCGCTGACTGCGCGACGATCGGACGCTGCCGGTCGCGCTGGCGCCGTTCACCCTGAAGGCGGCGCAGCTCCGTGATGCTGACCAGGCGTTGCCCTCCCGCGGACCTCCGGACGCGCATCTTCCCCGAAGCCGCCCAGCGACGCAGCGTGTCGGTCGAGATACCAAGCAGCTCGGCGGCTTGTCCGACCCGCATCGCGTCGCCGTTCCTATGTTCTATGGCTCGCTTTGGCATAAATGCCTAGGTATCTTAGCGCTTGCGAGCTCCGCCGCTACAGGCCGCGGACCAGGTCGTCAAGCCGCATCCCGGCGCTCGCCATCGGCCGCAAGCGCAGCCTCGGCGGTCCGGAGGAATACGGTGCTGGTCTCCATCCCGTCGTTCCACGTCGCCGCACCCGCGCGGACGCTCCACCGCGCGCCGCCGAAGGCCCGCACCGAAGAGGTCATCGTCCGCATGAGCTCATCGAGCCTGGCCCGTACGAGCGCCCCGAGACGTTCACCCCGCGTGACGTCACGGCCGACCGGCGCGAGCACCGCCACACCGCACTCGCCGTAGCGGTAGGCGGAGACATCGCCGCCGAACAGCGTGGCGGTCGCACCGAGCGTGGCACGGATCGCGCGGTGGACCATGGCGCGCCGCGTGGCTTCCGCGACGCCTTCGACGTCCAGCTGCGCGAGCACCACCGCAAAGCTGGGGCCCCCATCGCGCGCGGCGGCGATGCGCTCGCGCACCGACGCGACGAGCACGCGATCGAGATACGCCTCGGCGACCGGCTGCGCCCGTGGCGGCGCGGTTTCCGCGATCACCGGGAAGGGTCGCGGGTCGGCCTCCCCGAGTAATCGGAGCAGCGTCGGCAACATCGCCGTCCAGCGCTCGCGCTCAGCCATCCGCTCCGCCGCGCCCAGCGCGGTGAGGCTGACGCTCGCCGCGGCGGCAGGCGCGAGGTAGCCGCCTTCCACGAGCGACTGCAGCGCGCGGCCAAATGCGCCCGACGCGAACGGCAGCCGCTCCGCCGCGATCGCGGCGAGCAGCGCCGCCGGGCGTGAGGGCCCTGGCGCGAGGCTCTCCAGGAGGTAGAGGCGGAAGAACGCGGTGGCCAAGCCGGTCGCGGCCGCGCGGACCATCGCTCCCCTTTCGATGGTTTTTCGCCAAGACGAAGCGGCCTGGCCTTGAGGTGGCCCGCGGCGTGCGACCAGACTCGCTCGATGCGTGAGCGCGCACTTCTGATCCACAACCCCGCGGCCGGAAAACGGACCGCCGACGACGGCGACCTGGCGGAGTGTGTTCGGCTGCTGATTGCGGCCGGCTTCGACATCGAGACGCGCGAGACCGGTGCCGAGCATCCCACCTCGGCCGAGCTGGCGAGGTGGGCGATCGGTGAGGATTTCACATCCGTGATCGTCGCCGGCGGTGACGGCACCGTCGCACGTGCGGCCGAAGCGCTCCTCGATAGCCCTGTGACCCTGGGCATCCTGCCATTCGGCAGCTTCATGAATGTGGCCAACGGCTTAGGCATTCCGCTGAAGCCGATCGACGCGGCCCGCCTGATAGCGGAGCGCAAGGCGAAGCGCTGCGACGTCGGGGAGGTGGGGAAGAAGGTCTTCTTCGAGACGTGCGGCATCGGGCTCGACGCCGACGCGTTCGGCGCGGCCCGGCTCGCCGAGCGAGGGCGGTGGGGCCGGGCATGGCGCCGTATGGTGCGTTGGGCGACCGCCAGCCCGCACCGGATCGAGATCACCATCGACGGCCGCACCGCGCGCTACGAGGTCCTACAGGTTCTCGTCGTGAACAGCCCCTACTACGCGTGGGCGCTGCCGGTCGTGCCGGAGGCCGACATGACCGATGGCGAGCTCGACATCGCGCTTTTCCCGAGAATGGGACGGCGCGATCTCATCCGTTCGCTCGTCGAGATCTGGCTGCGTGGGCGGCCCGGGACGCCGCCGCGGCTGCAGCGCGGCAAGCTCATCGAGATCTCATCCGGCGAGCCGATGCCGGTCCACGCCGACGGTCAGATCGCGGGCCAGCTCCCGGTCACCGTGCGCTGCCGCGCAGGCGCGCTGCGCGTGTACGGATGAGCTTGCGTGCGATGTCGATCCAGGTCCGCACGTGGATCCCAATACCGGAGAGCGTGCCGGTCACCTTTCCCTCGCGGAGCGCGACGAGCAGCTCCTGCGGCGTTGTGAAGGGAACGACGTCCACGTAGGCCCGGCCGATCTCCATTCGTCTATGCGCGTCGCTGCCCACGCCCCCAGGCAGGTCGTGCGCGCGCGCGAACTCGAAGGCGCGCACGTTGCTCGACGATGCGACCTCGCGCGCGTTGAAGACCTCGACGATGTCGATCACCGACACGAGCCGATCGAGGACGCTCCGCCGCAGGTGCCGCCGGCGGTTGCGGCTGAAAGGGTGCGGCACGTAGGCGAGACCGCCCTGCTCGTGGATCAGCGCGATGGTCTTCTCGGCGCTGTGTCCCGGCGAGATCCTGCGCTCGAGATACAGGCCGACCACTTCGCCATCGGCCGTCGAGATCTCTTCCCCGACGATCACCTGCAAGCCCGTGTTCATCTCGCGCAGGCGCAGTCCGCCTTCGATGGTGTCGTGATCGGTGATGCACACCGCGCCGAGCTGCGCCTTTCGCGCGAGCTCCGCGAAATCGGCCAGCAGGACGCGGCTGTCGCGGGAGTACTCGGTATGCATGTGCATGTCGAGGCGTGTCTGCTCCACGGTCAGCGACCTCGCATGCGCCGTGCCGGGGCTCGGTCAGACTGTCGCCGTGCGTACAAGCCGGCTCGAAGCCTTCAGCGACGGGGTCTTCGCCATCGCGGCGACGCTCCTGGTGCTCGAGCTGCACGTGCCGCCCGACGAGCCGGACCTCGTTCGCGCGCTGATCGGCCTGTGGCCGGCATATGCGGCGTATCTGATCAGCTTCCTCACGATCGGGATCATCTGGGTGAATCACCACACGCTGCTCGAGCACTGCCGGCGCGTCGACCGGCCGTTCCTGTACCTGAACCTTTTGCTTCTGATCGCGGTCGGGATCGTCCCGTTCCCGACCTCCCTGGTCGACCAATACATCCTGTCGGAACATGGGGCGACCGCCGCGCTCGTCGTCTACGGTCTCGGAGCCGTGCTGATCGCGCTGACGTTCACTGGAGTCTTCCTGTACGCCACTCACGATCATCGGCTGGTCGGTGACCGTGCAGCGGCGCGGCGCATTCGTGAGGAGGGTCGTCTCTTTCCGATCGGTCTGGGCGCGTACACGCTCGGCATCGCGCTTGCCTTCATCGCCCCGGTCGCGAGCCTCGTCGTCTACGGTCTCACCGCGATCTTCTACGCGTTCCCGCGGCTTCCGCTTCCGGCTCAGCGCGAACGCGACGTTGACGTTGCTCGCGGGACCTAGAGTTCGGTCGTGGTCATCAGGTTCTTTCGCGCCGCCGGCATCGGCAGCCTCGCGGGTGCTATCGCGGGGCTGCTCGCCGGGGGGATCGGTGGTCGCGTGGCCATGCGGATCGTCGCGATCGTCGCCGGGCCGGATAAGGTCGGACTGACGACCGAGAACGGCAACCGGGTCGGCGACATAACGGTGGAAGGGACGCTCGGGCTGGTCCTGTTCGCGGGCGTCTTTGGCGGGATCCTTGGCGGTCTGATCTATGAGGCGGTGCGGCCCTGGCTCGCTTCGTTTGGACGCTGGCGCGGACTGGTGTTCGGACTGGCGCTACTCGCAGCCGTGGGTTCGGTGATCATCAATCCAGGCAACCTCGACTTTCGGCGCTTCGGGTCACCGGCGCTGAACGCGTTCCTGTTCGCGCTGCTCTTCATCCTCTACGGCGCAGTGCTCGTCCCGATCGAGGAGCGACTCCGGCTTGCGGTGCCCGAGTCACCGGTACGGGCACAGAGCGTCTGGTCGTGGATCGCGGAGGTCGCCGTTCTCCTCGCGCTGGTGCCCCCTGGACTGCTGCTGGCCGGAGGAGTCGCTGGCGTGGTGAGTCTCGCCGGCCGGCCGATCGATGAGTCGGTGGTCGCACCCACGCTGGTCGTGCTGTTCCTCGTGATCGTGCTCGCGCTCCGAAGGCTGCTCGAGATGCGCGAGAGGACCGTCGGCGGCCGCGGGGGACTCGGTCGCGTGGGCGCGTTGGGCTATGCGGTCCTGGCTGTGCCGATCGCGGTCGGCGCGGTCGAGTCGGTCCGCGCGATCGGCGCCATCGTCCGGTAAAGCGATCCGTCAGCCGAGCTTCGGCAAGCCGTCGAGCGCGTGGCCAACGTAGCCGAAGGCGATGAAACCGAGGACTGCGACGCAGACGAGGAACGCGAAGATCCAGAGCAGGAACGCGGTGTTCCGAACCTCGGTGCTGTCGTCCCTGACCTGTTTCGCTTACTTCTCCTCCATCGACTTGGCGATGGCGGCGAGGAATTCCTTGTTCGTCTTCGTCTTGCCGAGCCGCTGCAGCAGGAGCTCGGTGCCTTCGATCTGACCGACCGCCGAGAGCATCTTCCGTAGAAGGATGACCTGCCGCATGACCTCGGGTGCGAGCAGCATCTCCTCGCGGCGGGTGCCCGACGCGGGGATGTTGATCGCGGGGAACGTGCGCCGTTCCTGGAGCTTGCGGTCGAGGATCATTTCCGAGTTGCCGGTGCCCTTGAACTCCTCGTAGATCACGTCGTCCATCCGCGAGCCGGTGTCGACGAGACACGTCGCGAAGATCGAGAGCGAGCCGCCGCCTTCGATGTTCCGCGCCGCGCCGAAGAAGCGTTTGGGCGGGTAGAGCGCGACCGGGTCCATGCCACCGGAGAGCGTGCGACCGGACGGTGGGACGGCGAGGTTGTACGCGCGCGCGAGGCGTGTGATCGAGTCCAGGAGGATGACGACGTCGCGGTTGGTCTCGACAAGGCGCTTCGCACGCTCGAGCGCAAGCTCCGCGACGCGCGTGTGGTTCTCAGTCGGCTCGTCGAACGTGGACGAGAACACCTCGCCCTTGATCGAGCGGCGGATGTCCGTCACTTCCTCAGGCCGCTCGCCGACGAGCACGACCATGATGTGGACGTCCGGATGGTTCCCGGAGATCCCGTTCGCGATGTCCTTCAGCAGCTGAGTCTTGCCGGCCTTTGGCGGCGACACGATGAGCGCACGCTGGCCATACCCGAGGGGATTCACCAGGTTGATGAGGCGCTGGCTGAGGTTCGCGCTGTCGACCTCGAGGTCGAACATCTCGTCCGGGAAGACCGGCACGAGGTTCTCGAAGACCGGCCGGCGCTTCGCCTGCTCCGGGTCGATGCCATTGACCGCCTCGACACGCAGCAGGCTGAAGTACTTCTCGCTGTCTTTTGGCGGACGCGTCTGACCGGTCACGAAGTCGCCGGTGCGAAGACCGAGACGCCTGACCTGGCTTGACCCGACGTAGACATCCTCGGGTGAGGGGAGCAGCGAGCGTCGGCGCAGGAAGCCGAAACCGTCCTCGACGATCTCGAGGATTCCCTGCGCGAAGATGTTGCCCTGCGCTTCGGTCTGCGCCTGCAGGATCCGCGTGATGAGGTCCGGCTGGCCGAGACCGGCGGCGCCCTCGACGTTGAATTCCTTCGCGATCTCCGCGAGCTCCTTGGGCTTCTTTTCGCTGAGC
>DASYSC010000116.1:0-19478 GCA_036003765.1 Candidatus Limnocylindria bacterium | reverse complement strand
CGCCCTTCCCACGTCTCGGGAAAGGAGGAGCACAAATGATCGAGTTCATTCGTGACGACGAAGGCCAGGGTTTGGTCGAATATGCACTCATCATCGCCGTCATCGCCATTGCGGTCATCGTCGCCATGATCTTCCTGCGGGGTCAGCTCCAGAACATCTTCAGCAACATCGGTAACAACCTCACCTAAGCGAATCGGCTTCGAGGTGACGATCGACCCGGCCGCTTGGCCGGGTCGATTCTTTTTGTGGTCGCATCCTTGCGTCTGCGCGCTCCTGTCCCCGACCGTCGAGGCGTCACTCGTCCGGACACGCGCGCGCAGGCGCGATCTCCCCCAGTACGGAAGTACTTTCAGCCACGCGCTGCATGGCTCTCGCATGCACAGAAGGGCCCATTCGTAACGATCTCGTGACGGAACGGAAACGACAGACGTTACCCGTTTAGACGCGGCTAAACGACGTGTCGCGCATGGGAGGACGTCTTGTCCGGTAAGCGGCTCGCGATCTTTGCACTCATCTTCTCCTTCTCATCGGCGCTGCTCGCATTCAGCAGCTCCGACGCATTCGCAGCGAGGGGCGGCGGCAGGAACAAGCCGGCGCCCACGGTCAGTGGGAGCCTCAGCCTCGTGTTGGTCGACTCGACGGACGGCACGGCGCACTGGGGCCAGCACGTGACCTTCAACGTGACTTCCAGTGCGGCGTACTACTTCGTCAGGCTGGACTGCTATCAAGGTGGAGTCTGGGTCTACGAGCAGACCAACGGCTTCTATGTCGGCTGGCTGTGGACCAGAAACTTCACGCTGGCGTCGACCGCCTGGAGCGGCGGAGCGGCGGACTGCACCGCACTCCTTTATTCGACGAGTGCTGACGGCTCGAACTTCCAGTCGCTTGCGACGATGAGCTTCCACGTCTCCCAGTAGCGATCGATCACGCCAGGATGCGAGAGGCCCCGGGCTTTCCGGGGCCTCTCTCTAACTGCCTGCTAGTACGGGGTACCGCCTTCCGTATTCCGCATTCCGCATAGGACCGCCCCGTAGAGGTCCTAGCCGGAATGATTCCGCGACTGCTCAGATACGCCGGCGTTAGGCCCTTAGCAGCGGCAGTCCGCGAGTTTGCCGCGGAGGGAGGAACAAGTCGTGTTTGGTAAGCGACTCGTGATCCTTGCACTCATCTTCGCTTTCGCCGTCACTCTCGGCAGCGCTCAAGCTCTCGCCACGAAGGGGGGCAAGAAGACGACGCCCGCCATCGCCACCGCAGCCTCGAGCCTCGTCCTGGTCCTGCTCGACTCGACGGACGGACTAGCGCACTGGGGCCAGCACATCACGTTCGGCGTCACCTCCTCTGCGAGGTACTCGTTTGTGAGGGTCGACTGCTACCAGGGCACCGTCTGGGTCTACGAGCAATCCACGGGCTTCTACGTGGGCTGGCCGCTGGATCAACGGACCTTCACGCTGAGGTCCGGCGTCTGGACCGGCGGCGCCGCGGATTGCGCCGCCCTGCTCTATTCGACGGACGCGGATGGCTCGAACTTCCAGTCGCTTGCGACGACGAGCTTCCACGCTTCCCAGTAGATCGATCTGGCCCGTGAGCGGGCCGAGATAGAGAGAGGCCCCGGTGGTTTCCGGGGCCTCTCTTCGTCGAGCCAGTGACTGACTTCGGAATGGAAGTCAGTTGGTGATCGTGAGACTCGTCGTCTCGCAACCGCTGGTCGAGCCCGCGACGTTCGCGTCGGTGCTCGTGAAGACGACCTGCCACGAGACCGTCTTGCTTGCGGTGACCTTGACGCTCGTGTTCGAGGTGCTCTTCTGGATGCCCGAGGCGGCGTTAGTGAGCGTGATCGTCGGCTCGGTGTACAGAACCGTGCCGGTGCAGCTTGCGCTGTCGTAGAGCTTGAACACCAGCGAACCGTTCAGAGGCGAGCCCCCTGCCGACGTGACTGTGGCGGTGTCGTTCGGGAGCCAGTCCTGCGCAGTCGTGATCGATGAAGTGTCGGTGACCTTGACCGTCTCAGTTCCGGTCGTGTCGGGGCAACCTGTGGCCGCAACCCCGTTGGTGTTCGGCGAGTTGCCGCTGTACGAGGCGACCCACGTGTAGGTGCCGACCGCGAGCGGCGTGAAGCTGACCGGACCGTACGTACCGTCGCCATTCACCTGCACCGTGACCGGACCGAACGCGACCGTTGTGCAGTTGTTGGGGCCGAAGGCGGTGAGGCTGATCGTGCCGCCCGCCTTGGCTCCCGCGGTCGTCGGGTTGATCACAGGGGTGCCTGGCTGGTTGGCCGTGCCGGTGAGCGTCGCCGTGTCGCTAATGAGGTTACCGAGCTGGACCGGGCCGCTCGCCTGGGTCGAGAGCGTCGGCGTCACCGGGTTCACGGTGAAGCACTCGCTCGCCCTGCTATCGGACCCGTCCGGAACGCCCGTTGTGATGTGAACGAAGTCCGCTCGCCAGCAGTATCGCCCGGCCGACGTCACGCTAGCGGCGTCGGAGAGGATCGGCTGGGTCGTCGCGTCGCTGATGGTTTGCGTTGACCCGATCTGCGTCCCGCCGGTGCTGCAGGTGCCGATGGCGATCGGGCCGCAGAGGAAGAACGAGAGAGTCCCGCTCCAGTTCGTTATGCCGGTCACGGTGACAACGGCCGCGTCTTTGACCGATACCGAGCCGGTGCCGATGGAGAGGGGACCGGTGATCGGATTGCCGCTTCCGTCCTTGGGCGTCGTCTCGACCGTGCTCCCGCAATTGCCGAACCGTCCGAGGACGAAGTCCTTGAGCGTCGCGTTGCCTGACTGCGAAGACCGCGTGTTGAGCAGGAAGCTCCGGAAGCAGGCCCCGCCGAACCCGATCTGGGTCAGGTCGAGCCCCCCCTCGTAGAACTCGCTGAGCTGGATCTGGTTCGCCGGCGAGCTCTTGGCCTTGTCCTGGAAGAGCCAGGGCGAGTCAATGAGGGTGTTGTTCACGAGCGCGCAGGCGACGTCACCGGTGATCACGCCCGTTTGGTCACACCGGTTGTCCGTCTGGCCCGAAGGGATCGGGATCGGCACGGGCTGCAGGGTGCATTCCTGCGTGAAGCACGGGCTCGTGGCGTTGCCCGGCCCGACCCACTCGTAGACGCGGATCGTGGGCTGCGCCCCACCGTTGGTGAAGGCGCTCACGATCAGGATGTCGCCTGGCGTGCTTCCGCCGAGCGACCTGTTTCCCGCCGTGTGGGTGCCGCTGAACGGGCAGCCCGACGACAGCGTGCAGCTGTTGTTCGGTCCGTTGCCAACCTCTCCGACGGCGCCCTGGAAGAACCAGAACGCGATGTTCGCGTCGCCCTCGTTGGAGAAGCGGTCGCCACCGAAGTACAGGACCTTGTGGCCCGCGTAGACGCCGGTGGTGATGGTGTACTCGGCCGCGAATCCGTGCTCGAGGTCGTCCTTGTCGGGGGACGGCGCGGCCTGCTGCCACTTCCAGCTAGGGATGTCGAGGTCGTCCTTCGAGCCGCCGCCCGTGAACACGTCGTCGGTGGCGGCGCCGAACGCGTCGGCGTCGAACGCCAACGGGTCGGCGGTCGATCCGCCGAGACAGTGGATCGGATCCGAGAGCGGTCGCGATGGCGGCGACGCGGCCGGGCAGACCATGTCCCAGTCCTCCGCGTTCTGCGGAGCGGGTAGGGGTGGCTGAACGGATGTGAGAGCGTTGCCGTCGAGCTGGAACTTGCCCGTGTCATGGACGGCCTGCGCGCCGTAAGGAACTAGCAACGTGATTACGATGGCCGCGATGAGGGGCAGCACCAGGGAGCGGCGCAGCTGCGGGCTCCCGGTCGCCCCTGTGGCTCGAGTCATAGAAGTCTCCCTGCGTCATCTGCGTGTTCCGCCCGGTCGTAGGGGCGACAAGCGGCAGCGCCGAGCCCACCCCCTTTTGGGCGCGTTCTCGCTGTCATGGGGCGTCCCCCTGCGTCCTGGCGTGCGAATGAAGCCAGCCCGCGAGGGCGCCGTAAATGCCGAAGAAGCGGCCAGACTTTCGCGGAGGCGCGTACCTGGTCCTAGGTACGAGCCGGCGGGCGAATGCGAGGAAAACCTGGCCAGTGCGCTCGTTTGCACGGCAATTACCCCGCTGTTAAATTGCTGTCCTTCACGCAGGCGCGCAGGTGGGAGCACGACAGACCGATGGGGCTCAATGGGCAGCACGCGATCCTCGTGTGGGATGAGACCGGAAAGCTCTCGGACGGCCTTCGCAGGGCCGCGCTGGGCATTCCGCTGTGGCGGGTGTCGGACCGCCCGAAGAACAGCGACCTCGAGCAGGTGGACCTCGCGATCGTGGCGCTTTACAGCAGGTCCGATTGGGCGAAGATCAGCCCGCTCATCCGTCGTACACGCACCGTGATCGTGAGTACGACGTCGGACCGGAGTGACGCCGTGCGCGCGCTCGCTTCGGGCGCGTTCGGCTATCTCGAGTTCGGCCTCTCAGGCCGCGCGCTGCGCCGGGCGGTCCTCGGCGCGCTCCACGGCGAGCCCGCGTATTCGCGCGCGGTCCTCGGCGACCGGATCCGGACCGAGCTCGGGACCTCGGCGTCGCGCGCGACGCGGTCGCTTGCGCTAACGCCCCGTCAGCGCGAGGTGGTCGCGCTGATCGCGACCGGCGCCTCCGACAAGGAGATCGGGACAGCCCTGGGGATCGCGACCGCAACCGCGCAGAAGCACGTCACGCGCCTTCTCAAGCGGTTGGACGTACCGAACCGTGCCGCCGCGGTGGCCGCAACATGGTCTAGGACATTGCTCTGGACCGCGGCGGCCGCAACATGCTCTGGAATATTGGTCTAGCTAGACGGCGGGCCGCAACCTCGTCGCCGAGCGTCGGCCAAGCACACCGTCGCAGGCGCGCTGAACCTCGTCCCAGAGCTCGCCGGAGACCTCGTTCCTGGCGATGACGTGCTGGCCCGGCTCGACGACCTCGTCGCCTTCGGCCACGAAGTCTGCGCGGGCCGGGTCATGAAGGTCCAGGTAGTGACCGCGCCGGGCGAGCGCCTCGCCTTCCGCGAGCAGTGGGATGGCCTCGAGCTCCACGTCGGAGAAGCTCTGAAGCACCCGGTGGTCGGCCCGGACGTCGAGCGCGGTGCGCCCCGCGACCCTCGGGGGCCGGGGCGCAGCGCCCTGCGATTCGTCGTGGGACATCAGGACCTCCCAGCGGCGGGACGTGCCGCGGGGGACGGGGATCTCGTCGTATTTCGCCATCGCCCCGGATACACCGCACCGCACGTGCCACGTGTCGGACGCGAGCTAAGAACCCGTACAATTGATGCGGATCGGGCGCGTGCCCGGTACTTCGCACGCCTGCAGCTCGCCCTCCGGGACACCGGCCGCAGGCGGAGGCATAAGGGAGACTCACGTGGCGGTCGTAACCATGAAGCAGCTCCTGGAGTCCGGAGTCCACTTCGGACATCAGGCGCGACGCTGGAACCCCAAGATGCGCCGCTTCATCTTCATGGAGCGGAACGGCATCCACATCATCGATCTTCAGCAGACGCTCACCCGAGTCGAGGAGGCATACGCGTTCATGCGCGACCTCGCCGGCGACGGCGGACAGGTCCTCTTCGTCGGGACGAAGAAGCAGGCGCAGGAGTCCATCGCTGAGGAGGCCAAGCGCGCGGGGATGCACTACGTGAACCAGCGCTGGCTCGGCGGGTTCCTCACGAACTTCGTCACGATCCAAAAGCGGATCCAGCGCCTCAACGACCTCGCCGAGCGCAAGGAGCGCGGTGACTTCTCCACGATGCCCAAGAAGGACGCGCAGCGTCTGGAAGATGAGCTCACTCACCTCGACCGTTACTTCTCCGGTGTTCGCGAGCTGAAGCGGCCGCCGACCGCGCTCTTCGTCGTCGATCCGCATCGCGAGCACATCGCGGTCGACGAGGCGCGACGGCTCGAGATCCCGGTCGTCGCGATGGTCGACACGAACTGCGATCCCGACCTCATCGACGTGATCATCCCCGCGAACGACGATGCGATCCGCGCGGTGAAGCTCATCTGCCAGAAGATGGCCGACGCGATCCTCGAGGGCCGCCAGCAGTTCGACGCTTCGCGTAAGGAAGCGACGCCTGAGGACATGGGCTACGCACCGTCGACGACACCGGAGCAGTACGAGGGCGGCCTCGGCGTACCGCGTGCGAAGCGCACTCCGCGCGTGTACGAACCGGAGGAGGATGAGGAGTACCCGATCGGCGGCTACGAAGAGCCGACCGAAGAGGCGACGGACGTCACGGCCACCGAGAAGAAAGAGGGCGAGTGATGCCGAACGCGAAAGACAACGTCAAGCGCCTCCGCGAGGAGACCGGCGCGGGCGTCATGGACTGCAAGCGCGCGCTGGACGAGACCGCTGGGGACTTCGAGAAGGCCAGGGCACTCATCAAGGAGCGCGGCCTGGCGAAGGCCCAGAAGAAGTCCGATCGCGAGGCGAAGGAAGGCGTCGTCGAGGCGTATATACACGCGGGCGGTCGGATCGGCGCGATGGTCGAGCTCTCGAGCGAGACCGACTTCGTCGCTCGCAACCCGGATTTCCGCGAGCTCGCCAAGGAGATCGCGATGCAGGTCGCCGCGATGGATCCGAAAAATGTCGACGAGCTACTCGAGCAGGCCTACATCCGCGACGCCTCGAAGACGGTCGGCGAGCTCGTGACCGGCATCGCCGCGACGACGGGCGAGAACGTCCGCGTCCGACGGTTCCAGCGGTTCCAGCTCGGCCAGTCCAACGGCGAGCCGACCTAGACTGCCGCCAATGGCCGTCCAGACAAAGGCCAAGTACGGCCGGGTGCTGCTGAAGCTCTCCGGTGAGGCCCTCCTTGGCGACCGCAAGTTCGGCATCTCTCCCGAATACACGCACTACCTCGCCGAGGAGATCCGCAAGGTCCACGACCTCGGCGTTCAGGTCGCGGTCGTGATCGGCGGCGGGAACATCATGCGCGGCGCGGCCGTCGCCGAGCATGGGATCGAAGAAGCCACCGGCCATTACATGGGGATGCTCGCGATGGTCATTAACGCCCTCGCGCTTCAGTCACAGATCGAATCGCTGGGCGTCCCGGTACGTGTGCAGTCCGCGATTACGATCGCCGAGGTCGCCGAGCCCTATATCCGCCGCAGGGCGATCCACCACCTGGAAAAGGGGTACATCGTCATTTTCGCGGCGGGCACCGGGAATCCGTTCTTCACCAGCGACACCGCGGCGATGCTTCGCGCCGCCGAGATCAACGCCGATGTGATCCTCATGGGAAAGAACGCCGTGGACGGCGTGTACGACGCGGATCCGCGCATAGTGAGCGGGGCGAAGAAGTACGACGAGCTTCGCTATCGGGATCTCCTCGAGAAGCGGCTCGGCGTCATGGACGCTACCGCTGCCGCGCTCGCCGAAGAACGCAACCTCCCGACTGTCGTGTTCGACATCTCGCAGCCCGATGCCATGGTCCGCGCCGCGAAGGGCGAGCACGTCGGCACGCTCGTCCACAGCCGCTAGGTACGGGATGGCGCTCGAAGAGGTCCTCGCCCAGACCGAGGCAAGGATGAAGAAGGCGATCGACGCGCTCCGCCACGAGCTCGCGAGCGTACGCACCGGGCGTGCCGCCCCGAGCCTTGTGGAGGAGCTCGATGTGGACGCGTACGGCGCGGCGACCCCACTCGTCTCGCTCGCCGCGATCAGCGCCCCCGAGCCCCGGCAGATCGTCATTCAGCCCTGGGACCGCAGTCTCATCAAGGCGATCGAGAAGGCGATCCTCGCGTCAGACCTCGGACTAACTCCGAACAACGACGGCGCCGTAATCCGCCTGAACATTCCCGCGCTCAGCGAGGAGCGCCGCAAGGAGCTCGTGAAGCAGCTCCACAAGAAAGTGGAGGAGGGGCGCGTCGAGATCCGCACGCTCCGCCGCCACTCCCACGACGAGCTGAAGTCCAAGGAGAAGAGCTCCGGGGTCACGACCGACGAGGTGAAGCGCATCGAGGCGCAGCTCCAGAAGCTCACCGACCGCTACATCCTCGTGTGTGACGAGATCGGCCACGCGAAGGAGAAGGAGATCCTCGCAGTTTGAGCGAGCGAGGGGGCTCCGCCCCCTCGGACCCCCAGGTCGTCCCGCGCCACTTGGCGATCGTGATGGACGGCAATCGGCGCTGGGCGAGGAAGCGGCACCTGCCGGCGATCGCGGGTCATCGCGCCGGCGTCGAGACCATCCGCCGCACACTCCGCGCGGCACGGGAGCGGGGCGTCGAGTACCTCACCCTCTACAGCTTTTCGACCGAGAACTGGACGCGCGACCCCGAGGAGGTCACCGGCCTGATGGCTTTGCTCGAGGAGACCATTCGCCGGGAGACCAAGACGCTGGTCGAGGACGGCGTGCGCCTTCGGGTCATCGGACGGTTGCACGAGCTCTCCGACCGGCTGCAACACGCGATCGCCGGTGCGGTGAAGGAGACCGAAGGCGGGACGCGCGGTGTGATGACCCTGGCGTTCAACTACGGTGGCCGCGCGGAGATCGTGGACGCGGTCAGGCGCATCCTCGGCGAGGGCCTGGCACCGGAGAACGTGGACGAGGCCGCGATCGCCTCGCGCCTCTATGCGCCCGAGCACCCCGACCCGGACCTTCTCATTCGCACCGGAGGCGAGCTCCGCGTGTCGAACTTCCTGCTTTGGGAGGTCGCCTACGCGGAGATGTGGGCGACCGAGGTGCTCTGGCCCGACTTCTCGGTCTCCGACCTCGACTCGGCCCTCAGCTCATACGCCAAGCGCGAACGCCGTTTCGGGCGGTGAAGGATCTCCGGCGGCGCTCTGTCACCGCCCTGGTCTATGGCGCGGTCGTGTTGGCATCGCTGTTCGCGCCGCCGGTCGTCTTCGATGTCCTGCTCGCCCTCCTCGGGATCATCGCGATCGTCGAGCTCTTTGGCCTCCGGCACGCCGGACCGCCGGTGCTCATCGAGAGCCTGCTCCTCGGTATGGGTCTCGCGTCGCTGCGCTATCTGCGGTCGCTCGGGGATCCTTCGGAGCCGCTCTTCCTCGTGCTGCTCGCGACGTGGGCCAACGACGTGGCGGGCTACGCGATCGGTACGGCGTTCGGTCGACGGAAGATCACGCCGACACTCAGTCCGGGTAAGACCTGGGAGGGCACGCTCGCCGGGTTCGCGGCGGCCCCGATCACGGTGCTGCTCGGCGATGCGGTCTCGAACTCGTCGCACCCCTGGGTGCCCCTCCTCGCGGCCACGCTCGGCCCGGTGGGCTTCGCCGGGGACCTTCTCGAGAGCTGGATCAAGCGCAGGGCCGGCGTCAAAGACTCTGGAAAGCTGTTTCCGGGGCACGGGGGCGTGCTGGATCGGATCGACTCGATCCTCGCCACCGCGCTGCTCGCGACGACCGTCATCGTGCTCGGCGGGCGGATGGGATGATGGGTGCATGACCGAGCCCATCCGCCTCGCCGTTCTCGGCGCGACCGGATCGATCGGGCGCCAGGCGCTGGACGTCGTCCGAGCGCATCCCGACCGTCTCCGTGTCGTCGCGCTCGGGGCGAACCGCAACGTTGACGAGCTCGGTGCGCTGGCGGTCGAATTTCCGACCGCGCGGACCGCGCTCGGGGCGAACGCGCTGGTCGCGCTCGCGACCGACCCGGATGCGGACCTCGTGCTCGTCGCGACGCCGGGCGTCGCGGCGCTCCGCGCGACGATTGCGGCGCTCGAAGACGGCAAGCGTGTCGCGCTCGCGAACAAGGAAGTGCTCGTCGCCGCGGGCCACCTGGTCCGGCGGCTTTCCGGCGGAGCGGGGGAGCGTCTCCGGCCGGTCGATAGCGAGCACAACGGGCTCTGGCAGTGCCTTGCCGGGGAGAAGCTCGAGCAGGTTCGACGCGTAGCGCTCACCGCGTCGGGCGGAGCATTCCGCGAGGTGCCACTCGAGGCCCTCGCGGGCGTGACCCCGCAGCATGCCCTCCGACACCCGACCTGGAAGATGGGGCCGAAGGTGACGATCGACTCGGCCACCCTCGTGAACAAGGGCTACGAGGTCGTCGAAACGCGCTGGCTCTACGGTCTGCCTTACGAGCGGATCGAGGTCGTCTACCACCCGGAGAGCCTCGTGCATGCCCTCGTCGAGTACGTCGATGGCAGCGTCAAGGCGCAGCTCGCCGAACCGGACATGCGCCTGCCGATCCAGTACGCGTTGCTCTGGGACCGCGCGCCGTCGCCCGCTCCGCGATTCGATTGGACGCTGGAGCGCACGTTGCATTTCGGGGCGATCGATGAGGTCCGATACCCGTGCTTCACCGTGGTCCTGGAGACGGCGCGCTCCGGAGATCTTGCGGCGATGATCGGCCTCTCCGCGGCCGATGAGGTCGCGGTCGAGCGCTTCCTGCGGGGCGAGATCCCATTCACCGACATCGCGTCAGTCCTGCGGCATGGCGCCGAGGTCGGTGCCCGCCAGGGCCGCTCGAAAGAGCCCGAGCTGGACGAGATAGTGGCCATCGACGCGGTCGTGCGAGCCGCGCTCACGAAGATGCCGGCGGTGGCGTGATGGGGGGACTCTTCCAGTACTTCCAGGACCATCCGCTCGCGCTGCCCCTCTTCCTCCTCATGTTCACCGCGATCATCGCGGTGCACGAGTTCGGTCACTACATCACGGGGCGGCTTCTCGGTATGCGAGTCCTCGAGTTCGCGTTCGGGTTCCCGCCGCGGCTCTTCGCGGTCCGCCACGGAGGCATCGACTACAGCGTCAACGCCCTGCCTTTCGGCGGTTTCGTGCGCATCCTCGGGCAGGACGATTTCTCGATCGAGCAGCGTGGTGCGGGGGAACCGGGATCGTTCACCTCGAAACCGTGGTGGGCGCAGGCGATCGTGCTGGCCTCGGGAGTGGTCATGAACTTCATCCTGGCGATCGCCGTCCTTACCGCGGCATTCGCGGCGGGAACCCCGACGCCGACGGGACAGGTGCGCGTCGACCGCGTCGTGCCGGGCTCGCCGGCCGAGGTCGCCGGCATCAAGCCCGGCGACATCGTGCGGTCGATCGACGGACAGCCGATGACCAAGACCGGCGATCTCGTGAACTACGTTCGGGCCCACGCCGACAAAGAGGTGAAGCTCGAGCTCGAACGGAATGGGCGGCCGATCACGATCACGGCCACGCCTCGGGCTCAGCCGCCCGAAGGAGAGGGACCCTTGGGCATCGTCCTTGCGGAGGTGACGACGATCAAGCCGGTCCCGTTGCCGCAGGCCTTCGTCCAGGCGGTCGGGCTCACCGGAGACGTTGTCCAGCAGATCGCGGAGCTACCGGGCCAGCTCCTCAACCGCGCGCCAGGCACCCCGGGCCCGCCTCCCGTCGGGGGTCCCATCGAGATCTTCCGCGTGACCGCGGCCGCGAGCGAGTTCGGGATCCCGACCTTCCTCAAGCTCGTCGGCGTCATCTCGGTGAACCTCGGCGTGCTGAACATCATCCCGTTCCCGGGCCTCGACGGCGGGCGTCTTTTCTTCGTGCTCCTCGGGGCCGCGCTCCGCCGGCGGATCTCGCCGCAGGTCGAGGCCGCGATACACGCCGTCGGTTTTGTCCTGCTCCTGGGTCTCCTGGTCGTCGTCAGCGTCGCCGACATCCGCCGCGCGACGGGAGGCTAGCTCCCGCTCCGCTGGGCGAACATCCAGCGGTGTCCCTCGAGGTCCTCCACGCGGTATTGGCGCCCCCGTTCATTCGTTTCGGGCTCGCTCAGGATCTTCGCGCCCGCCCTCTTGGCGCGCCCGAAGTGCGTGTCGACGTCATCGATGTACACGACGACCCCATCCACGATGAAGGGCGTCTCGAGCCACTGGCGCGCCAGGGCGCAGGCCTGCGCGTGGCGCCGCGGGCCCTGATACGCGTCGGAGGGATGGCCGACCAGTACGGTCGCGCCGTCCATGTCGAGGACGATGTCGGTCACCGTCCCCGCGCCGTTGTGGAAGCGCTCGATCTCGCGGAAGCCGAACACTTTCGTGATCCAATCGGCTGCGTGACCCGCGTCCTCGTACGCGAGCATCGGGATGACGCGCTGCAGAGCCATGGTTGTCGACCTCCGATCGCGTTTCGCATCACATGATGCACTCGCACGCGGTCGGCAACGCGGGCATGATGCGACCGTGACCGAGCCGATCATCGAGGTCCAGGGTCTCCGCAAGACCTTCCGCGTCACCGAGCGGCAAGAGGGTCTCGCCGCGACGCTGCGCTCGTTCGTGCGACGCCAGCGGCGCGACGTGAACGCGGTCGCGGGCATCACGTTCCGGATAGATGCGGGGGAGGTGGTGGGCTTCCTCGGCCCGAACGGCGCGGGCAAGACCACGACGCTGAAGATGCTCTCGGGCCTGCTCTATCCGACGGCGGGCGAGGCGCACGTACTCGGCTTCGTGCCGTGGCGGCGCGAGAACGCCTATCTCCAGCAGATGACGCTCCTGATGGGCAACCGCACGCAGCTGGTCTGGGACATCCCGGCCGCGGACAGCTTCCGCGTCCTCCAGGAGATTTACCGCGTACCCGACGAGTCATTCCGCCGGACGGTCGACGAGCTCACCGAGCTACTGGAGCTCCAGGACCTGGTCCACAAGCCCGTCCGCAACCTGAGCCTCGGCGAGCGGATGAAGGTGGAATTCGCGGCCGGTCTGATCCAGTCTCCGCGGGTCGCGTTCCTCGACGAGCCCACGATCGGTCTCGATATCTCGATGCAGTCGCGCATCCGGCGCTTCGTCGCCGAATACAACCGCCGCACCGGCGCGACGATCCTCCTCACCAGCCACTACATGGACGACGTCGTCGCGCTCTGCCGCCGCGTCATCGTCATCCACCACGGCCAGCTCCTGTACGACGGTCCGCTCGCCGACCTCGCGGAGCGGATGGCCCCTTACAAGATCATCACCGCGACGCTCCGAGACGGCGCGGCGGCGACGGCGGATCTCGCGGCCTACGGCACAGTGACCGCCCGCGACGAAGGCCGCGTCACGCTGAAGGTAGAGCGTCAGATCGCCCCCGAGCGCGCCGCCCGCCTCGTGAACGAGCTCGGCGACAACCTGGCCGACATCTCGGTCGAGGATCCGCCCATCGAGGAGGTCATCGACCGGGTCTTCAGCGGAGAGCGGGTCGGAGCGGCGACGTGATCGGCATATACCGTGCGCTCTTCGTCGGGCAGATCCAGGCGGCGTCGCAGTACCGCGTGCAGTCGGTCCTCTGGATGCTCTTTTCGGTGATCCGGCCGGTGATCTTCCTCGCGGCGTGGGTCGCGGTCGCGAACTCACAGGGGGGTCACATCGGGTCGTACGACGTTCGCGACTTCGCCGCGTACTACGTCGCGCTCTCGCTGGTCACCAACCTCGCGATGAGCTGGAACGCCTACGACTTCGAATTCGAGATCCGCATGGGACGGCTATCCCCGAAGCTCCTTCGGCCGCTCCACCCGATCCACTACGCGGTCGTCGAGAACATCGTCTGGAAGATGACGACGATCGTCCCGCTTCTCATCGTGCTCGGCTTTGTCAGCGTGACCTTCGACGCGCGCTTCCGCTCGACGCCCGCGCACCTCGCGTTGTTCGTCCCGAGCGTGATCCTGGGTGGCTCGCTCGCGTTCCTCGGCGGGTGGGTCATCGCGACGAGCGCGTTCTGGACTACCCGGGTCCACGCCGTCTCGACCCTCTGGGACCGCGCGGCGTTCATCTTCGCCGGCCAGATCGCGCCGCTCGCGCTCCTGCCCGGGGCGCTGCAGACGATCGCCTACGTGCTCCCATTCGGCTACATGCTCGGCGTGCCGGCGGAGATCCTTCAGGGAGCCGTCGACGTTCCGACGGCGATGGTCCTCATCGCCGTGCAAGCGGTCTGGGTGGTGATCTTCTACGCGCTGCTCCAGGTCGTGTGGCGCGTCGGGGTCCGGCAGTACACCGGCGTGGGCGCCTAGGTGCGCTACCTGCGGCTCCTCGCGCTCTTCTTCCGCACCGAGCTCGCGTACGAGCTCGAGTACCGGACCAACCTCGCGCTCGAGCTGCTGCAGATGGTGGTCATCATCACGACCAGCGTCGGCGCCGTGCTCGTGCTGTTCACCTACACGACCGTGCTGAACGGCTGGGACCTTGGCGCGATGCTCGTCCTGCTGGGCTGCTTCTATCTGGTGCAGGGTTTCGGCGAGGTCGTGCTCCAGCCGAGCTTCGAGAAGTTCATGGAGCATGTCCGGCTCGGCACGCTGGACTTCGCGCTCCTGAAGCCGGCCTCGGCGCAGTTCCTCGTCACGCTGCGGCACTTCCAGGTGGTCCAGCTCGCGCAGATGGGCCTCGGGGCAGTCGTCGTGATTGCCGGCCTTGGGCGCGTCTCGACCCTGGGGCCGGCCGAGGCGGTCGCCTTCGCGCTCGCGCTCGTCTGCGGCTTCATCCTCATCTATGCGCTGCTGCTTGCGCTCTCCACGTTCGCGTTCTGGTTCGTCCGAATCGACAACCTCATGGCGATCTACTGGTCGTTCCTCGACGCGGGACGCTTCCCGGTCGACATCTATCCAGGGTGGCTCCGCGTCACCCTCTCGACCGCCGTGCCGATCGGTGTGGCGGTGACCGTCCCCGCGCAGGCGATCTCGGGACGGCTCGACGTCATTGGGCTCGCGGTGCTTGTCGTGGGATCACTGGCTGCGTTCGTCCTCTCTTCCTGGTTCTGGCGCGTCGGGCTACGCTCGTACACCGGAGCGAGCGCATGAAGCCAACCGAGGACGGCATCTACCCCTGCACGATCGTTCCGACCAGGTATACCGGTGCCTACGAGGGCGGTACGTGGGCGGCGTTCGAACTCTTGCCGGAACAGCTCGACGCGCTCGATTGGGATAGCGATGACGTCCCCGCCAGGGAGTGGTGGGACCAATACCGAGGTCGTGTGGGAATCGGGAACTCCCCTCAGGAAGCCTATGAGTCCTTGCGCGGTCTTCCTCCTCACGAACGCCTGAGCTCGCTCGAGACAGCGCGGTCGTCAGGAGATGCGCAGGCCAAGCCGGCACCCGCGCGACTCAGTTTCGTAACGCTCGCCACCAGCGACTTCGACCGGATGGCCGGCTTCTACCGTCAGTTCAGGTGGCCAGAGTCCAAGGACAGCAACGACGAGTTCGTCGCCTTTCAGACCGGCGGCGCGATCCTCGGGCTATTCCCCGCCAAGTACTACGCCTCGCTCGGCGACGCACCCGCGCCGGGCTCGTTCAAAGGGTTCGAGCTCGCGATGAACCTCGAAGACGCCGAGCGTGTCGACGCGGTGTACGACGCGGTAAAGACGTTCGATGGGATCCGCGTCCTGGGCGGGCCGAAAGATCTCTCGATCGGCGGGCGATCGTTCAGTTTCCTCGATCCCGAGGGCAACGCGTGGGAAGTCATCTGGAAGAGCGGGACCTCGTTCGACGAGCGCGGAGGCCTCATTTTTCCGTAGCGACCACCTAGACTTTAGGTGATGGATGCCCCGATGAACGTCGATCTGAACCTCCCAGAGGACCGCGCTTCGCCGCGCCCGCGCCGCAAGTCCAAGCGCGTCTGGGTGGGCGGAACGGCGATCGGCGACGGCGCGCCAGTGGCCGTTCAGTCCATGTGCACCACCCTGACGCACGACGTCGACGCGACCATCCGCCAGATCGAGCAGCTCCAGGAATTAGGCTGCGAGATCGCCCGTGTCGCGGTCCCCGACAAGCGCGCTGGCGAAGCCCTCAAAGAGGTCGTCCGCCGGTCGATCCTCCCCGTCGTCGCGGACATTCACTTCGACTACAAGCTCGCGCTCATGGCCCTCGAGGCGAAGGTCCACAAGCTCCGCCTCAACCCCGGGAACATCCACAACAAGCATGGCGTGCGCGAGGTCGTGCGACGCGCCAGGGACCAGGGGACACCGATCCGCATCGGGGTGAACCACGGCTCTATCGGCGATCGCCAGCCCGGCGACCTGCGCGACGAGGCCCAGCGGATGGTCGATCTCGCGCTCAGCGAGATCAAGATCCTCGAGGACCTCGACTTCGACAACATCGTCGTGAGTGTCAAGGCCTTCGAGGTCCCGGTGATGATCGCCGCGTACCGCCGCCTCGCGAAGGCCGTCCCCTACCCGCTGCACCTCGGGGTGACCGAGGCTGGTACCGCGCTCTCCGGCTCGATCCGCTCCGCGGCTGGGATGAGCGTGCTGCTCTACGAGGGTATCGGCGACACGATCCGCGTCTCCCTCAGCGAGGACCCGGTCGTCGAGGTGAAGGCCGCGTTCGATCTTCTGAAGTCGCTCGGTCTGCGCGACCAGGGCCTCACGCTTGTCGCGTGCCCCTCGTGCGGGCGAGCGGACATCGACCTCATCCCGCTCGCGAAGGTCGCCGAAGAGCGTCTCCGTGCGCTGCCCACGCCGATGAAGGTCGCGGTCATGGGCTGCGAAGTGAACGGACCCGGCGAGGCGAAGGATGCCGACGTCGGCATCGCCGGTGGCGTGGGGAAAGGCGCCCTCTTCCGCAAAGGCAAGATCGTCGGCACCTACCCCGAGGACCAGCTCATGGACGCGTTGCTCGCCGAGATCGACAAGATCCTCATCGAGAACGGCAAAGAGCCCTACTCGCAGAAGGCCCCGAAGCTCTCGCACACGGGGCAGCTCACGCCCGGCCGCAGTGTCCCAGCAGGACAGCGGACCTAACCAGCCCAGCAGCGGCGTCATCTCGGTCGGACGCGCCGGCCTTGCGAACGTCGACTTCCGCAAGGCCAAGTTCGACAAGTTCCAGCTCGCCTTCGCGAACTTCGTCGCCTGCGATTTCCGGGGTCTCCCGCTTGGCGAGCGCTTCGCCCCTTTCTTCACGACGCGGCCGCGAAGCGTCTTTACCTCGTGCAAGTTCGACGGCGCCGACCTGCGCCAGATCAGCCCGGAGGGCACGCGCTTCGAGAAATGCTCGTTCGAGGACGCGAAGCTGGATGGTTGGACGCCGGCGCGCGCCGAATTCGTCGAGTGCCGCTTCGCGGGGAAGGTGGTGAAGGTCACGTTCACCGGCAAACCGGCCGGCCCCGGCTCGGCGCGGATCGATCCGGCGCGCGCGACGAACGAGTTTCGCGGCAACGATTTCCGGGACGCGGAGCTGATCGACACGGTCTTCGTCCTGGGCATCGACCTCAAGCTGCAGCGCTGGCCGGTTGGCGACGACTACGTCCGGCTCGACAAGTTCCTGCGGCGCGTCGAGCGTGCTCGAGCCGATGTCCTGACCTGGGACGCCGGCGAAGCCCGGACCGAGGCGCTGACGATGCTCCAGGGGCTCACGAAGCGATGGCAGGATCAGCGCGAGATCATCGCGCTCCGGATCAGCCCGGCGGCGGGTGCCGCGCCTCGCGTGCAGAACCGGGTCTGGGACCTGCTCGAGCGCGCTCTCGACTAGTCCACCTTCAGCTTCGGGTCGAGCGCGTCGCGTAGCCCGTCGCCCAGGAAGTTGAAGCAGATCAGCGTGACCGCGAGGGTCACCGCTGGGAAGACGAGCTCGTGCGGGTAGGTCCGCATCACGCGCAGGCCCTCAGCGATGAGGATTCCCCACGACGGGTAGGGCGGGCGGACCCCGAGCCCGAGGAACGACAGCCCGGCCTCCGCGGCGATCGCACCCGGGATACCGAACGTCGCGGCCACGATGACGGGTGCGAGCGTGTTCGGGAGCAGGTGCCGGAACATGATCCGCGCGTTCGTCCCGCCGACCATTCGCGCGGCCTCGACGAACTCCTTCTCCTTGAGCGACAGCACCTGGCCTCGGACCAGGCGCGCGACGGTGAGCCACGAGACAAGGCCGAGCGCGATGAACACGCCGATCAGACCGCCCGAGACCTTGTCGAGGCTCCCGATGACCGCGAGGACCGGACCCTGCGGCTGGTCGAGCACCGCGCGCAGATACGTGATGACGACGATCACGAGGAGCAAGCTCGGGAAGGCGAGAAGCACGTCGACGGTGCGCATCACGAGCGTGTCCACCCACCGGCCGAAGAAGCCCGCCGCGAGGCCCAGAGGCACTCCGATGACCACGACGATGAACACGTCGACGAGCGCCACAGCGAGCGAGATCCGGCTCCCGTAGAGGAGCCGGCTGAGCAGGTCGCGGCCGAGCTGGTCCGTGCCGAAGACGTGCTCTTCGCTCGGACCGACGTCGGTGCTCTCGAGGTCTTGCCGCTCGAATGGATACGGGGCCAGGACACTGGCGAGGATGGCGACGAGGACGAGGAGTACCACGAACACCAGGCCCACGACCGCCGCGCGGTTGCGCGTGAGGCGGTACCAGGCGTCGCGCCACAGGCCGCGCTGGCGCCGCGGAGATTCCGCCGTCGCGCGTAGCGTGGCAAAGCCGGTCGTCATCGGTAACGGATCCGTGGATCCAAATAGCCGTACGAGAGGTCAGTGAGAAGGTTCACGACCATGATCAGGAGCGCGAAGATGAGGACGGTGCCGAGCAAGAGCGGGTAATCTCGCCCGGTCACGCTGTCGATGAATTGCCGCGCGATCCCCGGGACGCCGTAGATCCTCTCGACAAAGAACGCGCCCGTGATGACGTTCGCGAGCGTCACCCCTGCGATGGTCACCACCGGGATGAGCGCATTCTTCATCGCGTGGAACGCGGTGATGGCGGTCTCGCCGACCCCCTTCGCGCGGGCGGTGCGGATGTAATCCTGGCCGCTCACCTCGAGCAGACTCGAGCGGGTATAGCGGGCGAGGATCGCGGCAGGTCCGCTCCCGATCGCGATCACCGGAATGATCGCGCGCACGTCCCAGATCCCCTCCCAACCGCCGGTCGGGAGCCAGCCCAGGACGAGCGAGAAGAACACGATGAGCAGAGACACGCGCACGAACGGCGGGGTCGAGATGCCGGTCACCGTGACGAGCGATGAGAGGTAGTCGATCCAGGTGTTGTGCTTCACCGCCGCGACGGCCCCGAGCGGGATCCCGACGAGGAGCGCGAAGAGCAGCGAGGCGACGCCAAGCTGGACCGAGACCGGCAGGGTTGCTCCAATGATGTCGGACACCGAGCGCTGGGTGCTCCGATACGAGGGTCCGAAGTCGCCGTGAAGGACGTTCAGCAGGTAGTCGGCGTACTGCTTGGGCAGGGGATCGTTGAGGTGGTATTGGCGGTTTAGGTTCTCCCGTACTTCCTCGAGGAGCGGTTTTTCGCTGTCGTCCCACGGGCCACCCGGCGTTGCGTGGACGACGAGGAACGTGAGCGTGAAGACGATGAAGAGGCTCGGGATCATCCACAACACGCGACGGAGGACGTAGATCGTCATTTGTCACCGAGCGCCGAGAGCGGGGGCCGGCAAGTCACCGGTCCCCGCTCCGCACAGCGCTATTTCTTGACGCGAACCAGGTATGCCTGGATCCGTCCGAGGACGCGGAAGTGGTATAGGCCCTCGATGTACGGCTTGATCAGATCGAAGCGCGCCCAGTGGTAGACAGTGATGTAAGGCGCCTCGGTGTTGAGGATCTTGTCTGCAGTCTCGTAGAGCGTCCTGCGCTTCGCAGGATCGTTCTCTTTGAGCCCCTGGTCG
>DASYSC010000115.1:0-22037 GCA_036003765.1 Candidatus Limnocylindria bacterium | reverse complement strand
GGTCCTCGCATACGGGCAGGTCACCGCGTTCACGCCGCTGTATCTGCCGCACCTGGGCATCCCCGACGGCGAGGTCGCGTTCTGGGTGGGCGCCATCGCATCGTTCTCGAACTTGGTGGGGCTTCCGTTCCTCCCGTTCTGGGGAGCGCTCGCCGATCGTTACGGACGGAAGCCGCTCATCATCCGATCCTTCGTCACGGCCTTCGTCGCACTCGGCTTGACCGTGTTCGCGCCGAACGTGTGGATCTTCGCGTTTTCGCGGGCGTTCCAGTCACTCGGACTCGGCAACACCGGGCTTATGCTCGCCACGCTCGCCGAGCACGCGCCCGCCACGCGCACGGCATTCGCTTTCGGCCTCGTAAACGGAGCGAATCCCCTCGGCGCCTTCGTGGGGCCAGTCCTCGGCGGACCTGTCGTGGACCGGTTTGGTTTCCCCACGCTCATCGCCGTGGACGCGCTCGCCATGGCGGCCGTGGTCGCGCTCCTGACCTTCGGCTACCGCGATGGCTTCGTCCCGCCGGGATCTAGCGGATCGCTCCTCCACATGGCCGGCGACGGCGTGATGCTCATCGTGCGGTCGCCGCGCCTGCGCGCGCTCTTCCCCGCCCTGTTCCTCCTGTTCGCCGGATGGCTGCTCGCGTACATCTACGTGCCGCTCGTTGTCGCGCGGCTCTACTCGGGATCGGATCCGGCCACCGCGGTCGGGATCGTCCTCGGCGCGGGCGGCCTCGCGGTGTTCATCGCCTCACCTGCCATCGGCGCGATGGCGGATCGGTTCGGCCGCTCGCGCACACTCTTCCCCGGCTGCGCGATGCTCGCCGCGGTGTGGATCCTCCCGTTCTTCGCGCGGGACCTGGTTAGCTTCACGATCGCGTGGGCCATCGTGAACGGCCTGGCAGCCGGCCTCTTCAGCGTGTCCTTCACGATGCTGTCGGCGTCGACCGGCGACGCCACGCGCGGCCGCGTGATGACCTTCGCCTATCTGCCGGCGAATATGGGCTTCGTCATCGGCCCGGGCATCGGTAGCGTGATCGCTTCAGTCGACGTGTTCCTGGTCTTCCCCGCGGCCGCGGTGCTGACCGCCGTTGGCCTCGCCGCCGTCATCTTCGCCTGGCGCCAGCCGATGCTCGTCGAAGGAAGCTAGCCGGGTCAGGGACGCGGAGGCTCGTACGCGCGCCATGCGTCCAACGCGTGCGCCGTGGAGGGCCAGGCCAGCTCCTCGAGCGGCGGGAGCCGGTCTTTCGGAAAGAAGGCCGCCTCCGATGCTTCGTCCGGCGCCACGCGCAAGTCGCCCGAGACGATGTGCGCGCGGTAAATCACGACGAGCAGCGGAAACCCCGGGCGCCCCCAGGTCGCGAGAAGGCCGTCGAGCGCGACTTCGAACCCGGTCTCCTCGGCGGTCTCGCGTCGCGCGGCTTCCTCGGGGGTCTCATCGTTCTCCATGAGCCCGCCCGGAAGGGCCCAGCGCCCGTCGCGCGGCCCGTAATTCAGGCGGACGAGGAGCACGCCGCCGTCACGCTCGACCAGTGTGTTCGCGCCGATCTGGAGATGCATGAAGTCCGCGAAGCCGCAGACGGGGCAGGCCGGCCGATCGCGCCCGTCGATCCGCGTCGGGACGAGCAGCGTGCCGTCGCGCGGACAGTAGCGGAACGGCACGCGACCGTCCATGCCGGGACCCGGGACCCTCGCCCCGCTGACCGGGCCGGTCCTCACTCAGCTCCCCCTAGCGAGGCGATCCTTCAAGTAGTCGATGGCGTCGTTCGGCGACGGGTCCGCGCCGTTCAGGAGCGCCACATAGAAGGAGACGTAGTCGGTGAAGAGGACCATCTGGAGGACCTCGGAGAGCATGTTCCGTCCGGCGAACTCCAGCGTGCGGTGCGGGATCCGCGCGCGGTCGAGCAGCTCTCGCGTCACCTCGAAGCGCACCTTGTGCCGCGGGTTGTCGCGGTCGCTTCGAAGGAAGAGGACCGTGATCGCCTCCTTCGCGATCGGCGGATTGGGGAAGCCGACGACGGCGTTGTGGTTGAGCTCGCTCATCACGTCGAACGCCGACCAGTTCTTCGCGTTCTCGTTCCATTGACCTTTGACCCGGCGCGCCATCACGCCCATCACCCCTGCGCCGTACGCGAATGGGACACGCCCGAAGAGCTCGATCGCGAGCTTCTTCGCGTCGTTAGTCTTCGCTCCTTCGTGGACGCGCTCCTCGAGCCTCGAGAGATCGCCCAGCGCGGCGTCGATGTCGTCCGCGAGATCGCGCACGAAGCCGAGGCGTGAGAGCGCGCCGAGCACGAGACCGAGGGAGTAGCCCAGGGTCGCACGCGGCCGCGCCTTGTAGCTGAACGTGATCACCGGGTAGTTGGACGCGCGCGCCAGTTCCGCGAGCTTGCCCCCGGTGGTGAGCGCGAGGACCTTCGCTCCACGCTTACGTGCAGCCTCGAAGCTCGAGAGCGTTTCCTCGGTGTTCCCGGAGTAGCTCGACACGATCACGAGCGAGTCGCGGCCTACGTAGGCCGGCAGCCCGTAGTCGCGATGCACGGACATCGGCACGTTGAGCTCTTCGGCGAGCAGTGCCGCGGCGAGGTCGCCACCGATCGCGGAGCCGCCCATGCCCGCGACGGTGATCGAGCGCACGTCCCCATATGCCGGGGGAAGCGTCGCCCGGCTCGCGATGCTCCAGGCGTCGCGTACCTGTTTGCCCAGCTCCTTGATCCGGCCGAGCATGTCCTCGGGGTCGGCCGCGCGGATCCGCTCCACCGACTCGATAACCGTCGTGTCCGCCGTCTGTGCTATCGCCATTTCATGCTCCCTTGACCATCGACTCGCCCGCGTCGAGGAGCGGACCGAGCTCGCGCTCCTCTTTCGTCTCCGCATACACGCGTACGAGCGGCTCCGTGCCGGACAGTCGGATGAGCAACCAGGAGCCGTCGTCGAGGAAGAACTTCGTGCCGTCGTTGGTCTCAAGGTGCACGATCCTGACCACCGCGTGTCCGCCAAGCGTCTCGGGCGCGGCCCCGCGCAGGCTCGCCATGATGCGCACCTTCGCTTTCTCGTACGAGGCCGCGTCAAGGTGCAGGTCCCTCCGCATGTACTGGGAGGGCCCGACCATCCGCATGAGCTCGGCGATGAGCGCCGACGGCGTCTTCTTCGTCTTGAGCATAAAATCGAGGAAGAAGAGGTCGGCGACGATCCCGTCCCGCTCGGGCAGATGCATCGCGAACCCGAAACCGCCCGACTCTTCGCCGCCCATCATCGCGTGAGTCTCCTGCATCTTCGGACCGATGTACTTGAAACCGACGGGCACCTCGTAGACCTCGACGCCGTACTTGGTGCCGAGGCGGTCGATCATCGACGTCATGTTCACCGTCTTCACGACCGGCTGGCGGAGCCCGCGGACCTCGAGCAGGTACCACATGAGCAGCGCGTAGAGCGTGAGCGTCGTCACGAAGCGACCCTGCTCGTCGGCGAGACCCGCACGGTCGGCGTCGCCATCGACCGCGAGACCGACGTCGGCTCGCTCGGCCGGGATGCGCCGAAGGAATTCGTCGATGTTCGGCGGGATCGGCTCGGGGTTCACGCCGCCGAAGTACGGGTTGCGCTCGCCGTGGAGCTCGACGACCTTCGTCTTTCCGCCGCCGATGAGCTTCGGGAAATAGCCACTCGCGCTTCCGAAGAGCGTCTCGCACACCACGGTGTAGCCGGCGGAACGGAAGGCGTCGAGATCGAAGAGCTCGGCGACATGCGCCAGGTAGTCCGGAGCCGGATCGAAGTACTCGATGCGGCCTTTCTTCTTGGCGTCGTCGAGCGTTATCCGGCGGACCCGTTCGGGATGGGCCTCCAGCGGATGGATGACCGCTTCGAGCTCCTTGAGCATCGCCGGCGCCGCGGCCGCACCGGTCTCGGCTTTGACCTTGAATCCATTGTCCGTCCACGGGTTGTGGCTCGCGGTGATGACGATCCCGGCCTTCGCCTTGCGCCGCATCGTCGCCCACGAGAACGACTGAGTCGGCGCCGCCGCGGTGGCGAGGTGCACGTTGACGTCGTGGGCCGCGACCACCTCGGCCGCAGCCGCGGCGAAATGCTCGGACGCGAAGCGGCGGTCGTAGCCGATGACCACCCCGCGATCGGCGCCGCCGTTCTTGCCGACCCATTCGGCGACCGACTGGGCGCATACGCGGACGGCGTCGAAGGTGTACTCCTCCGCGATGCGTGCGCGCCAGCCGTCGGTGCCGAAGACGATCTTCACCAAGATCTCGGGGGGCTCTGCCCCCCGACCCCCGCATGCTTCGGAATAGCCGCCCTCCAATAGTCGAGCGTATCGCGAAGCGAGTCGACGAGGCCGATCCGGGGCGACCAACCGGTCCGTTGGCGGAAGCGCGTCACGTCCAGCGCGAGTCGCGTCGGATCTCCTCCCCGGACCCTGCCCGGGTCGAGCTCGGCGCGCACGGGGATTCGCGCGAGGCCGATGAGCGTGTCGAGGATCTCCGCGATCGCGACGGCTCGGCCGGTCCCCACGTTGAACGTGCCGCTCTCGTCGAGCGCGAGCGCGGCCACGTAGGCGCGCGCCATATCACGGACGTCGAGAAAGTCCCGCTCGGCGTCGAGCCGGCCATGGCGGACGACGGGTTCCGTGATCCCCACCTCGGCTTCGGCGATCTGCTTCGCGAACGCGGAGGCCGCGAGGCCCGGATGCTGCCGGGGACCGTTCTGATTTGCGGCGCGGAGGATCACGACGGGCGCGCCGTGCCGCGCGCCGAACTCTCGCGTGAGGGCTTCGGCGGCGACCTTCGTCGCCGCGTAGACGTTCGCGGGACGGAGCGGTGCATCCTCATCCACCGGGATCCGCTCGGGCGCACCATAGACGTCCGCGCTCGACGCGATGATCAGACGCGTCCTCGGTCGCTCCTCGAGCGCGGTGAGGAGCGCGGACGTGCCGAGCACGTTGACCCGGACGGCGGCGATCGGATCGGCGCTCGCGAGTGTGGGCACGGCCTGCCCCGCGAGGTGCACGACGGCATCGGGTTGCGACGCCGCGATCGCCGACCGTACGTCGTCGAGGCGAGTGATGTCTCCGGCGTGAATTCGCACGCGGTCCTGGATAGCGACGAGATGGGCGAACGGCGGATCTTCGTGCGCGAGGCCGTGGACCTCGTCACCAGTAGAGACGAGCTGTTCGGCGAGATGGCTGCCCGCGAAGCCCGTGATGCCGGTGACGAGCACACGCAACATCGACGCAGAGTGCCACGTATCGTTCCGGGATGCCGCGCTCGTTCGTCACTCCGCTCGCAGCGTTCTGCGTCGCGCTCGCGTGGAGCGGCGGGTGGATCGCGGGAAAACTCGGGGTCACGAGCGCGCCACCGCTCGAGTTCTCCGCGGTGCGCTTCATCATCGCGGCGGCGGTGCTGGGCGCGCTCGCGCTCGCGACACGCACCCCGATCGGATCGGGCGGTCTCGTTCCGATCATCCTCTCGGCGGTGTTCGGTTACCTCGGCTACAACGCCTTCGTCTTCGTCGGCTTGACCATGGCGCCGGCCTCCGACGCCGCGCTCATCGTCCCGACGACGATCCCCGTCCTCACGGCGATCGCGGCGTCGTTCCTCGGCGAGCGTCTGGGCTCGACGAAGATCGCAGGCTTCGTGCTCGCGTCGATCGGGGCCGCGCTGGTGATCGCCGCTGGTCAAAACGGCGGCGAGCTTTCGGGTCAGCGGCTCCTGGGCGACCTGCTGATGCTCGCCGGTGCGGTGTGCTGGGCGATCTACACCGCGCTCGGGACGCTCACATTGCGCACGCGTTCCCCGCTCGCTGTCGTGACGCTCGCCGCGCCGATCGGCGCAGTACTGCTCCTGCCCTTCGGCTTCCTTGAGCAGGGGTACCGCGACGTAGGCGGCTGGAGCGCCAGCGTATGGATCGACGCGGTGTACCTCGCCCTTGTCGTCACTGTCGGGAGCTTCACGCTCTTCTACTGGGTGGTGCGGCGGGTCGGCGCGGGGATCGCCGCGATGTCGTCGTACTTCGTCCCGATCCTCACGCTCGCGATGGCGGTCGTCTTTCTCGGCGACCGACCGCAGCCGTTGCAGCTCGTCGGCGGAGTCGTGATCCTCGCCGGCGTGCGCGTCGCGACGCTCCGGATTTCCGTGGAACAGCCGCTTCCGGAGGGTCTGGCCTGACGTGCTGGCGGTCGCCCGCAATCAGACAAGTGGCTCGCTCGCCCGACTGGCGATACGCTCCCGACCATGAAGGATCAGATCTCGCCGGAGGAATTCGGCCTCCTCTTCAAACGCTTTCTCGACGACATCGTCAATCGGGCGGAGGTGCCAGAAGGTCCGCTACTCAAGCGGCTTCGCGAGCACCTCGGGAGCGAGCCGATGCGCATGCCGGTGATCTCGGAGGAGTTCGAGCGTTTCCAGCAGCCCAATCTGCAGGTTGCGATGGATGCGTACCTCGAGCGGCCCGGCAACAGCGCCGAGCTCATCGGTCTCGCGGCCGAGAACAAGCGGAACTGGGGTCTCGGCCTCTCGGACTTCGTAAACCGCGGGACCTCCCCCTACAGCCTCCGCTTGGCCGAGGGCCCCGTCGACTGGGTGAACTTCCACCTCGACGGCGATCGCGTGCTACCGGTCGTGCAGTTCGGGCTCTATCTCATGAAGGCCGAGGGCGCGCCGCTCGTCGCATTCGTCTCCGGGCCGAACGAGAACATGGGGCCGACCCGGGCCCGCGCGCGTATCGAGGTGATGGCCCCGGAGCGCGCGAGCGCGCAGCGGTTCCTTGCCGAGATCACCAAACTCATGGGCGAGCGCAACGTCTACCGCGGGAAGATCGTCTCTCTTGGCCCGCAGCAATTCGGCTTCGGGCCGCAGACGATCATCACCTTCCACCGGCTGCCATCGGTGGCGCGTGATGACGTGATCCTCCCGAGCGGCATCCTCGAGCGTATCGACCGGCACGCGATCGCCTTCAGCGAGCACGCCGAGCGGCTCATCGCGGCCGGCCGCCCGATCAAACGCGGGCTTCTCCTCTATGGATCGCCCGGCACCGGCAAGACGCTAACGGTCATGTATCTCGCCGGTCGCATGAAGGGACGGACCGTGCTCCTCACGACCGGGCGCGGCCTCGGGTTCATCGGTGCCGTCGCGCAGATGGCGCGCGTCCTCGCGCCGAGCATGGTGGTCGTCGAGGACGTTGACCTCATCGCTCAGGAGCGCGGCATGCCGGGTATGCAGACGCAGCCCATGCTGTTCGAGCTGCTCAACGAGATGGACGGGTTGCGCGACGACGTCGACGTGCTCTTCGTGCTCACGACGAACCGGCCAGACATCCTCGAGCCCGCCCTCGCGGCGCGGCCCGGCCGCGTCGATCTCGCCGTTCCGCTGCCCCTCCCCGACGCCGACGCACGACGGAGGCTCTTCGCGCTCTACGGGCGCGGGCTTCGTCTCGAGGTCGCCGATCTCGACCGCTTTATCGCGAAGACCGAAGGCGCGAGCCCGGCGTACATCAAGGAGCTCCTTCGCAACGCCACGGTGTTCGGCGCGATCGACGGCGACGGTGCCGGCGCGGTGCGGGTCACCGACAAGCATCTCGATCAGGCGATGGACGAGCTCAGCGAGGGCGGCCGACTCGCGGAGCGGATCGCGGGATTCGCGCGGCCGGGAGAAGAAGGACCTCCGGCGGGCGCGATGGGGCCGAGCGGCTTCCCGGCGCAGGTGCACGGCGGCACGAGCTGGCGCGCGGGCTAGGAGAAGACCGGGCGCGCGATCAAGAGGCCATTCTCGCGATGGACGGGTAGCGCGAACGAGAAGCGGTCCACCTCCATCGCAAGCTCCGCATCGCGGCGCGGAAACCAGTCCGGCCACCCCTCCGCGGCGTGATCCGCGAGGAACGTGACATGCGGAGACGGCAGCGCCTCCTCGCGGAGCGCGGCCGCGAGATACCGCGCGCATGCGAGATCCTCGTCGGCATCTTCCGCGGCGTTGTGACCCATGGCGACGATCGTGACCTCGCTGGCGTGCTCGCGGAGATGACGCACGGTCGCGGACGCGATCACGAAGCTGCCGAGCACGATCGCGTGCGCGGCGCTCGCCGCGACAACGCCCTGGGTGCCGGAGCTCGTGCGCTGGACGACGCGGCGGCCGGACAGGTCGAGCAGTTCGATGGCCGAGGGCGAGTTGCCGATGTCGAATCCCGCGATTGGACGGCCGTCGATTTCTCCGGTCAGGAAGAGCGTCGGGTCGGCCTTCTTCATCGCGAGCGCCGCTTCGTGGTCTCCGACAAGCACGACCTCACGTGCGCCTGCCGCGACGCAGAATGCCGCGGTCGTAAACGCGCGGAAGACGTCGACGATCACCGCGTGCCCGGTCGCCCCACGGGCACCCTCGATCAGCGAGGTGACGCGCACCTTCACAGCACCGTCGCCTTGAACGGCCGGCGGCCGGACTGGAAGCGCTCGAGGGACAGATCCGTAATGTCGATCGTCCGCGCGCGGCCGTCGAGCATCTCCTCGACCACGAGCTGCGCCGTCGCGGGCGCGTGCATGAACCCATGGCCGGAGAATCCCGCGGCGAGATACAGCCCTGCCACGCCAGGCACGACACCGACGATCGGGTGGTCGTCCGGCGTCATCTCGTAGTAGCAGGACCAGGAGTCGACGATGCGCAGGTCGGCGAACGCGGGATGCCGCCATGCCGCGCGCGCGCGAACCCACGGCTCGAGCGAGGCCGGCACGTCGAGCGGCGCGAACTCGCCGGGGTACGCGGAAGGCGCGCCCGCCGGGCCCTTCTCCACGATGCCGTCCGTGGTGAGATTCGGCATCGCGAAGCGCTGCACCTTGCCCTTCGGCCGGAAGTGGAAGCCCGACTCCCACTCGATGGTCATCGGTATGTTCGCCAGCTGCGCGATCGGCGCCGACTCCATGATCGAGCGCCGGTACGGCCAGATCGGGACCGCGACTGACGCTGTCGCGCAGAGTGCAGACGACCAGCAGCCGGTGGCCACGAGCACGCGGTCAGCGCGGACGTCGCCCGATGTGGTGCGCACGCCGGTAACGCGGTCGCCCTCGCGCAGCAGCGAGACGGCCGCCTCGCCTTCGCGGAAGGTGACGCCGGCGAGCTGCGCGGATGCCGCGAAGCCCGCGAGCGCGACCAGGGGATCGCCGTAGCCGTCGCGTCCGCAGAAGCGGCCACCCACGAGATCGTCGACGCGCATCCCCGGCACGAGCTCGGCGATCTCCACGCGGCCGACCATTTCGACGGGGACTTTGAGGCGCTCGTAGAGAGGGAGCGGGTCGCGGAGCTCCGCAACGCCCTCCGGTGTATTCGCGATGAAGAGGTAGCCACGTTCACGGAAGTCGTGCCGCGACCCGGTGCGGTCTTCGAAGTTATGCCAGAACGCCGTCGCGAGCTGCGACAGGCGGATATCGAGCTCGTCGACGAACTGGTGTCTTATGCCGCCCAGGCCGCCATTCGTCGTTCCGGATCCGAGCCGGTCTCGCTCGAGGACGAGCACATCGCGCTCGCCACGCTCGCCCAGGAAGAAGGCCGTCGCGACACCGACGATCCCGCCGCCGACGACGACCGTCGACGCGCTCGTTGGCAGATCGGTCAGTCGGCCATCTCGTCGAAGCGGTACTTGCCATCGGACTCCGAAATGCGCCCGAGCCGCGGCAGGTCGTGGGTGAATCCCACGATCCAGCGCTCGTCGATGGCGCGGCGAAGGATGAGCTTCTTCGCCGCGAGCGTGTCGAGCGGAAAGAGGTCGAAAGCCGAGATCCACGGAAGCGGCAGGTGGTGGCGGTCCGGCATGAAGTCGCTCGAGAAGAAGAACGTCTCACCGCGATCGCTCACGCGCACGGTCTGGGTGCCGCGGGTGTGACCGTGGACGCGATCGAGCCGGACTCCCGGAATGATCTCGACCGACTCGTCGATGAGCTCGAGCTTCCCGGTGGCCTCCAGCGGCGCATAGTCATCGGGCATATACGACCCGCGCGTCCGCTCGTTGGCGTGCATCGCATCCTCCCACTCGAGGCGCTGGAACACGTAGCTCGCGCGCGGGAATGTGGGAACGATCTTGTCGCCGTCGCGGTACGTGTTTCCGCCCGAATGATCGAAGTGCAGGTGCGTATTGACCACGAGCGAGACCTGCGCCGGCGAGACCCCTCGGGCCTTCAGCTCGTCAAGGAGACGGGGCGTCTCGATCCCAAAGATCTCCCGCTGTCTCGCCGGGATCTTTGAGCCGGCGCCGGTCTCGACCACGACCACGTGATCCGCATCGCGGATGAGCAGGCAATTCATGTCCATGGCGACGCGATTGCGCTCGTCGGCCGGCTTGACCTTCTCCCAGAGCGGCTTCGGGATGACGCCGAACATCGAGCCTCCGTCAGGCTTGAAGATGCCGTCGCTGAAGATCCGCACGTCGAAGCGACCGATGCGCACGAGCCGTCAGTATGGCGTCGATGGAGATCCGCGAGCTGCGCCCAACGGATGGCGATGCGGTGCGGGTGCTGTGGCAAGCGAGCGGCGTCCGCATCCGCCCCGGCGAGGACGACGTGTCCCTGGCGCGCCTCACCTCGCACAACCCAGGGCTGTGTCTGGTGGGCTGCGAAGGCGCGCGCAACGTCGCGACAGCGCTCTCCGGATTCGACGGTCGGCGCGGGTGGCTGTACCACGTGGCCGCGCATCCCGACGCGCGACGCCGCCGTATCGCCATGCGGATCGTGCGCGAGATCGACGAGTGAGCAAGATCGGTCCCGTACAGCGCCAGTTCGGCCGCACCGCGGCGGCGTACGTTGACAGCGCGACACATGCGCGCGGCGAGGATCTCGACCGCATCGTCGCGCTCGCCAGAGAGCATGGGGGCGAGCGACTCGTCGACGTGGGCACCGGCGTCGGCCACACGCTCCGGCGGGTCGCGCCGTCGTTTGGGGCGGCGATCGGGGTCGACGCGACACGGGAGATGCTCAAGGCCGGACAGACGGTCCTCGAGGGCGCGGGCGTGGCGAACGCGCTCCTCGTCCAGGCCGACGCGACGGCGCTACCGATCGCCTCTAGGTCAGTGGACGTCGTGACCTCGCGCCTAGCGGCGCATCACTTCGCCGACGCGGCGGCGGCATTCCGTGAGATCGGCCGCATCCTCCGCGCGGGCGGGCTCTTCATCCTCGTCGACAACTTCGCCCCGGACGATCCCGCGCTCGACACGTTCATCAACGAGCTCGAGACGCTCCGCGATCCGTCACACGTACGCAATCACAGCGTTCAAGGGTGGCGCGAGCTCCTCGAGCGCGCGGGCCTCAGAGCGACCGTCGACTCGGACACCGCCGTGACAAAGCTCACAACCGTGGATTGGCTCGAGCGCTCGCAGACCCCGCCGGACCGCGCCGAAGAAGTGCGACGCCGTTTGCGAATGGCGCCGGCGGCGGCCGTCGACGCATTTCAGATCACGCCGGTCACGTTCGCGGTGCGCAAGCTCATCCTCATCGGACGCAAGTGACGCTCGCAGATCTCCCTGTGGTCAGGGAGGTCCCGGCGGTGACTGCGGCGCAAATGGCGGAGGTCGATCGCATCACGATCGAAGAGATCGGAATCAGCGTCGACGCGCTTATGGAGAACGCGTCGCATCAGATCGCGATAGCGGTCCGAGCCCTCGTCGGCCGCGTCGAAGGAAAACGGATCGTGGCTCTTGTCGGAAGGGGAAACAACGGCGGCGACGCACTGGGTGCCCTTCGTCACCTCGCCGGCTGGGGCGCCGAGGTCCGTGCGGAGGTCGCCGCGTTTCCCGACGATGTCGGGGAGACGACGGAGCGGCAGTTGATCTCCCTGTTGATGATCGGACCCACGGTGGTCCGCTACGCGAACGCGGAAGCCCCGCGCGGTCCGTTGCCGAAGGCGGACCTGTTGCTCGACGGACTTCTCGGCTACAGCGCCCGCGGCGCGCCGCGCGACACCGTCGCGCAGCTCATCGATGCGGCCAACGCGTCGAGGGTGCCGATCCTCTCGGTGGACCTGCCCTCGGGGCTCGATCCCGACACCGGCGGGAGGCCCGGGACGGCGATCCGGGCGAAAGCGACCGTCACCCTGGCTCTGCCGAAAGCCGGCCTACTCGCTCGTGGCGCGGGTGACGTCGTGGGAGAACTGTTACTCGCGGACATCGGTATCCCCCACGTCGCGTTCAGCCGGGTGGGGATGGATACGCGCCGCCTCTTCGTCGATGGCGATCTCGTCCGCATACTTCGCTGAATGCCGCTCACCGGGAAGCGACTTGCGTTCATTGGCGGCGGGACGATGGCCGAGGCGATGATTCGCGGCCTCCTCGACCGCCATCTGGTGCCGCCGTCGCACGTCCTTGTGACCGGACCGCGCCGCGAGCGGCGCGCCGAACTCGCGAAGGCCTACGGCGTCAAGGCGCTCGCGTCGAACGTCGAGGCAGCAAGTGGCGCGCACGTCGTCGTCCTCTCGGTGAAGCCGCAGGTGCTCGCGACAGTGATGCGCGAGCTGCGCGGCAAGCTCGGCGAGGAGCAGCTTGTCATCTCCATAGTCGCGGGCGCCACGTTGCGCTCGCTGCGCGACGGCCTGGACCATGCGGCGATCGTGCGCGCGATGCCGAACACTCCTGCGCAGGTCGGCATGGGCGTGACCGCCTGGTCCTCCACAACGGCGGTCGATGCGGAGCAGCGCGATCGCGCGAAGGCGATCCTCGGCGCGCTCGGCGAGGAGCTGATGGTCGACGATGAGACCCTCGTCGACATGGCCACGGCGCTCTCGGGCACCGGACCGACGTACGTATTCCTGCTGATGGAGGCGCTTGTCGACGCCGGCGTGCACCTTGGCTTCTCGCGGCGCGTCGCCGAAGAGCTGGTGCTGCGCACCGTCGAAGGCTCGGCGCTCTTCGCGCGCAAGAGCGGCCGGCACCTCGCGGAGCTCCGCAACATGGTCACCTCGCCTGGCGGCACCAGCGCGGCGGCGATCTATCAGCTCGAGAAGGGCGCGCTCCGCACGGTGCTCTCGAAGGCCGTGTACGCCGCATACCAGCGAACGCGCGAGCTCGGCGCGGAAGCCGAGCGCCGGGGCGAGGAGCGGCCGTGAGGAACGCGATCACCGCCGTCATCCTGCTGGCGGCGCTCGCCGCGGGTCTCTGGCTGGTGAGCGTCGAAGCCAACCGGCGTTTCGACGACATGGGCATCCTCGCCGGCATCATCGTGCTGACCTCCGGAGCGCTCTCCGCGATCCGGCCACGCGCCGCGCTCATCATCGGCGCGCTCGTGGGTCTGCCGATCCCGGTCGTGGAAGCGATCCGCTTCGACAACTACGCGGCGCTGGCCGCGCTCGGGTTCGCACTGGCGGGCGCGTTCGCAGGCGCGTATGTGGGGATCGTGGTGCGGCGGAGCGTGCAGGTGGACCAGCGCGTCGCGCCCCGCTGAGGATCGCGCTGCTGGGGCCGGGGGCAAAGCCCCCGACTGCTTAGCCCTGGAGCTGGTGGACCTCGAAGACTTCGCCACCGCGCTGGATGCTGGCGTGTGCATCGACCGTCTTGAGCCAGTCGTTCGCCGCACCGCTCAAGGCCTCGAACGTCTTCGCCTCTTTGTTGCGCGGCCAGAGGAGCACCGTCCGCTCGTGGGGCGCACCCTCGGAGAGGAAGCGTTCGAGGTCCTTCCGTGCCGCGAGGATGACCGCCGCGCCGGTTGATGCCCCACCCGGCGCGAGCCGCACGACTCGCGGTGCCCATGCCGAGAGCCAGTTCGGAGCGGCCCCGTCGTACCCGACGACCGCGATCAGCGGTTTCGGGCCGAAGTCCCAGAGCCACGCGGCCGTCTCGGCAAGGGTCTCCGGATCCGCGAGCGGACGCCAGGTGGCGTCAGCGGGAGGGAGCTCCAGCACGAAGCGGTCGTAGGCGACCTGGCTCACCTGCATGTTCAACCCATGGGTTAGCAGGCAAGCCGTCCGCGCGACAGTCCCCGGACCAGAGGAGACCGGGCTAGTACGGAAGTACCGTCGTGCTCAGGCGGCGCGTCGCAGGCGCGGGTCGAGCGCGTCGCGGAGAGCATCTCCCAGGAAGTTGAAAGAGAAGACGGCGAGGAAGATCGCCGTGCCGGGGCCGACACTCATCCACCACTTGAGGTTCGACAAGTACCGAGCGTTGTAATTGATGTCCTGGCCCCAGGAGGGCTCAGGCGGCTGCGCCCCCAGGCCCAGAAAACTCAGCGCTGCCTCAGCGAGGATTGCGGCGGCGATGCCCAATGTTGCCTGCACGACCAAAGCGTTTGTCGCGTTCGGGAAAATGTGGCGGACCACGACACGGAGCGGCGTCGCGCCGATCGTGCGGGCCGCGAGGACGAATTCGCGCTCGCGCAGCGAGAGAACCTGACCTCGCGTCAGTCGCGTGTACGCCGGCACGGCGACGACCCCGATCGCGATCATCGCGTTCTGTATTTGCGGCCCGAGCGCGGCGGTGATCGAAATCGCGAGGAGTAGGGCTGGGAAGGCGAGGAGCGCGTCGATCGCGCGCATCGCGAGCAGATCGAACAGCCCGCCGATATAGCCGGCGAGCAGCCCCAGCGAGACCCCAACGAAGAACCCAATGCCCACCGCGATGAGCCCCACCGAGAGGGAGATACGCGAGCCCCAGATCACTCGGGAGAGCACGTCGCGCCCAAGGTCGTCCGTTCCAAGCGGGTGCGCCGGGCTCGGAGGAAGCAGTGCGTTAGTGACGTCAACGAGCTTGGGGTCATATGGTGCGACGAACGGCGCGGCGATCGCGACGAGGAGCAGGAGTGCGATGACCGCACCGCCCACGAGGATGCGCGGATTGCGGCGCGCGAATTGCCTCATCCGGCCTGCCGCCGGTAGGAGATCCGCGGATCGAGCCAGGCGTACAGGACGTCGACCGCGAGCGTGCTCACCATGAATGCGAGTGCTGACATCAGTACGATCGCTTGGACCACCGGGTAGTCGCGGCCGCCGATGCTGTCGACGGCGAGTCGGCCGACCCCGGGCCAGAAAAAGATCGTCTCGGTGATGATCGCGCCGTCGAGAAGCGCGCCGATCTGCAGTCCGAAGATCGTCACCACCGGAATGAGCCCGTTCTTCAGCGCGTGGCGAAGCACGACGGCTCTTTCGCCAAGGCCCTTCGCGCGAGCCGTGCGCAGGTACTCCTGCGACAGGACGTCAAGAAGGCTCGAGCGTACTTGCCGCAGGTTGATCGCGAGGCTAGCGGTCGCCAGGGTGATGGCCGGCAGGACGAGGCGCTTCAGGTTGTCCACCGGTTCTGTGGCGAAGTCGGCGTATCCGCCCGGGGGAAAAACGCGGAGCGCGAGCGCGAAGACGAGGATGAGGATGATGCCAAGGTAGAAGTTGGGCAGTGAGACGCCCGCGATCGTGAAGCCGGTCGCGATCAGGTCGAGCGGTGAGTTTCGACGGAGTGCGGCGAGCGTTCCCACGACGAGCGCGACGCTGATGGATATGAGGAGCGCGGCGCTGCCGAGCTCAAGGGTCTTCGGAAGGCGCTCGAGGATGGCTTGGGTCACCGGCTGCCGCGTGCGCAGCGAGCGTCCGAGGTCACCACGGAGGGCGTGCTCCATCCACACGACGTACTGCACCGGGAGCGGCTGATCGAGCCCGTATTCGTGCCGCAGTGCCTCCAGGGCGGCGGGATCGCGCTCCTCGCCCGCGAACACCAAGACCGGATCACCGGGTGTGATGCGGAGCAACGTGAAGACAATCACGCTTACCAGGAACGCCACCGGGATCATCAGCAGGAGGCGGCGGAGGATGTACTGCGTCACTCCGCCGCCTCGCTCGTTACGCTCTGGTGCGCGTTACTTCTGGAGCCAGCCCACGTCGAAGCGGATGAGCCCGTCGGGGTACGGAACCAGGCCCTGCACTCTCTTGGCAGTGGCGAGCTGCGTCGATCTGAAGTCGTACCAGACGCGCGCGGGGTCATCGACGACGTAGATCTGCTCAGCTGCGCGGAACGCCGCCTTGCGCTTGGCTTCGTCGGTGGTCGTCCGTGACTCGTCCAGCAGCTTGTCGACCTGCGCGTTCGAGTAGCAGGAGTTGTTGTTTGGCGCGCCGGTGTAGATATGGCTGTAGGTGTTGCCGTCTGGATCGACGCGGCCGCTCCAGCCGATGAGCGTCGCGCCCTGGTAGCTGCAAGTGTCCTGAAGGGTCAGGATCTGCGCGAATTCGAGCGTCTTGATGTCCATCTTGATGTCGGCCTTGGCGAGCTGAGCCTGGATGAGCTGTGCGATCTGCAGGTCGAGCGCGGTCCCTGCCGTGACGAGCATCTCGAACTGGAGCGGTTTCCCGATCTGCTGGATGAGCGCCTTGGCTCCGGCCGGGTCGGCCTTCTCGAACGGCTTGAAGCTCGGGTCGGCCGCGAAGTGCGAGGGCGCGATCGTGCCGTAGCCCGGGAAGCGAGTGCCGTAGAAGACCTGGTTGGTGATCTGCTTGCGGTCGATCGCCATCGAGACCGCCCGCGCGTAGCGCCCGTCCTCGAACGCCGCGCCCTTCTTCCGATTGGTGAAGATGCTGTCGAACCCGTAGTTCGGTCCCTGCTGATAGAGAAGGTTCGGGTCGCTCTTGATGGATTCGACATCCTTGCCGACGATGTTGTTCGCGACCTGCGCGTCGCCGGTGCGGAGGTTTGTGGTACGGACCGTACCCTCGACGATCGGCTTGACGATGATCTTGTCCAGGTACGGAAGCTTGTTGCCGTCCTTGTCCTTGCCCCACCAGTCCGGATTCTTCTCGATGGTGATGTGGTCGTCCTTTACGGCCTCGACGAACTTGAATGGCCCGCTCCCGGCGCCGACCGGCTTGCGGGTGAAGTCCGCACCGCCGGCTTCGATGGCCTTTTGCGACAGCATCATGCCGGCACGGTCGACGAGAGTCGCAAGAAGCGGCGCGAACGGGGCCTTCAGATTGAACCGCGCGGTGTATTGGTCCACGACGTCGACACTCGCGACGGGCGCGAGGTCGCTGGCGCGCTGGGAATTCTGAGTAGTCCGGTAGCGGTCGATGTTCCATTTCACCGACGCCGCGTCGAACACCGTCCCGTCGTGGTACTTCACGTCTTTCCGGAGCTTGAACGTCACCTGCTTGCCGTCGGCCGAGGTCTCCCAGCTTTCCGCGAGCCACGGGATGATCTTCCCGGTCGGATCGATCCGGACGAGCGAGTCGTAGATCTGGTAGTGAAGGTTGCGGTCGACGAACGCGCGCGAGCGCAGCGGATCGAAGTCGATAACGTCGTTCTCGAGCGCGAAGGTGAGCGTGCCGCCGTAGACGGGCTTCGCGCCGACAGGCGATGCGGTCGGGCCGCCCCCGGAGGGCTGACCTCCGGCGCAGGCGCCGAGCACCACTGCGAGTGTTGCGAAGAGCGCGAGCAGATAGCGGGCGGAACGCATAAACACCCCCTCCCGACCAACCGGGTTTCGGTGAGGATACGTCCGCCCGCTACCCGCGGTTCAGCGGTCTAGGGCTGCTCAACCCCGGCGTCGCGGGGCTCTTCCGTGCGACCCTTATCGACGCGGTCGCCGCCCTTCCTTCCGAATGCCGGAAGGGCCGGATCTCGCTCGCGAACGACCTCCCTTTTCACGGTGCGGCCGGGGGGCGGAACGCCCACCGATCGCGCCGGGACGGGCCCGCGCGCCGGGCCGACATACGGGGCGGCCGTCGGCACGACCGCGTGCGAGGGCGCGAGCACGCCGCCGAGCCATCCGGCGAAGATCGCCGCCAGGAAGCCAAGGAGCGCGCCGAAGGTGAGCGCGTTACCGGTGCTGTCGACGCTCCAATCACGAGCTCCGGGGACGATGTCCGCGAGCGCGTTCACGCCGAGGCCGGCGAGGAATCCGTGGTCCGCCGCATACGCGAGAAGCGCGATGACGAGCAGCACGAACAAGTTGAAGAACGCGGTCATCATGCCGTGCCAGCTCGTCCGATAGCCCGCCATCCGTCCCGCGACGTAGCCGCCGATGAGATAGGAGATGAAGATCCCGATGACCACCGGGACCGCGGGCGCGAGGTCGTTGGTGCCGATCTGGACACGCGCGAGGAGAAAGGCGATCGCCGGCGCAACGAGCGCCGCCGCCCCGATCGTCGCGATCCAGCCGCCGAGCACCGACATCCATGAGGTGCTCGCGGGTCGTACGAGAGGTTCTCTCACCATCGTCATTCCTCCCGAGTGGAGATTCGAAGAGGGCAAAAACCCTTCGCTCTGGGGTGCAAGACGCTGGCCAGCCCGTCGCCTGGCGTCCTGCTAAGCGAGCGCTCCCCGCGCGCCGGCCGCTTTGGCGAGCGTCGGCGCGAGATCGGTCGCCTCCCACGGGAAGTCGGGGCGGCCAAAATGCCCGTACGACGCGGTCTGCCGATAGATGGGACGGCGCAGCTTGAAGCGGTCGATGATCGCACCGGGTCGGAAGTCGAAGTGCTCCTCGATGAGCTTGCGGATCGTTTCATCCGCGACGGTGCCGGTCCCGAAGGTCTCCACATTGAGCGAGATGGGCTGCGCTCCGCCGATGACGTAGGCGAGCTGTACCTCGAACCGCTCGGCGAGTCCCGCCGCGACCACGTTCTTCGCGACGTAACGCGCGGCGTACGCAGCAGAGCGGTCGACCTTCGTCGCATCCTTGCCGCTGAACGCGCCGCCGCCGTGACGCGCGTACCCGCCGTAGGTGTCGACGATGATCTTTCGTCCGGTGACACCAGCGTCGCCCATCGGCCCGCCGATCGTGAACGCGCCGGTGCCGTTCACGAGGTACTTCGTCTTCGGATCGAGCCACTCGCCGCCGATCGCCGGACGGATGACCTGCTCGCGGATCTCGTTCTTGAGGCGCTGGTAGTCGATGCCTGGGTCGTGCTGCGCGGCGACGACAACGGTGTGCACGCGCTTGGGCACGCCCTTCGAGTACTCGACGGTGACCTGGCTCTTCCCATCCGGCCGCAGGTACGGGAGCGTGCCGTCCTTGCGCGCCTTCGCGAGCTGCCGCGCCACGGCGTGGGCGAGCGTGATCGGAAGCGGCATGAGCTCCACCGTCTCGCGGACCGCGAACCCGAACATCATTCCCTGATCGCCCGCTCCCAGCTCCTGGGCGTCGATCCCCTCGCGCGCTTCGATGGACTCGTTCACACCTTGCGCGATCTCAGGGGATTGCTCCTTGATCGCGGTGATGACGCCGCAGGTCCGGTAGTCGAAGCCGTACTCCGCGTTCGTGTACCCGATGTCGTGCACGACGCCACGGACCAGATGCGGGACGTCGACATAGGCGTGCGTGGTGATCTCCCCGGCGACGAGGATGACACCCGTCGTCGTGGCCGTCTCGCACGCGACGCGCGAGTTGGGGTCCTGCCGCAGGCACTCGTCAAGCATGCCGTCGGACACCTGATCGCAGAGCTTGTCGGGATGGCCCTCGGTGACCGATTCGCTGGTGAAGAGCAGGCGGTCTGTCGTCATGAACGAGTCGGGCATTTCCTTCTAAGTCCCCGCTTTCCACGATCGCGAGTACTCGGCCTGGGCGGATGTCATCGTATCGATCTTCATGCCCATCGCCTCGAGCTTGCGCCGGGCGATCTCCTCATCCAACTCGCGCGGCACAGGGTAGACCTGAGGCGCAAGGCTGCCGCCTTTCGTGACGAGGAAGTGGATCGCGAGGGCCTGGTTCGCGAACGACATGTCCATGACCGCCGGCGGATGACCTTCCGCGGCCGCGAGGTTCACGAGACGGCCCTCACCGAGAACGACCACGTGCCGGCCGTCACGGAGCGTGAACTCCTCGACGAATGGCCGCAGCGTGCACCGGCCCGTGGCCTGCTCACCCAGGGCTTGAAGATCGATCTCGTCGTTGAAGTGCCCGGCGTTCGCGACGATCGCGCCGTCCTTGAGGTTCGCGATCGCCTCGCGCCCGATGACGTTGAGATTCCCGGTGGCAGTCACGAAGAGATCGCCGCGGCGAGCAGCTGCGACGAGGGTGGTGACCTCGAAGCCGTCCATGGCCGCCTCGAGCGCGCGGAGCGGATCGACCTCGCAGACCAGGACGATCGAGCCCATGCCCCGTAGCCGGCTCGCGATGCCGCGGCCGACCCAGCCGTAGCCGGCGACGACCGCGATCTTTCCGGCGAGGAGGAGATTCGTCGCGCGAAGGATCCCGTCGATCGCCGACTGGCCGGTCCCGTAGCGGTTGTCGAACAGATGCTTCGTCAGCGCGTCGTTCACGGCGACGATCGGATACGCGAGGACGCCCTCGGCCGCCATCGCGCGGAGGCGTGTGACCCCGGTCGTCGTCTCCTCGGTGCCGCCGCGAACCTCGGGCAGGAGCTCGCGCCGTCGCGTGTGCAGCTCGGTCACCACGTCGGCGCCGTCGTCCATCGTGATCTGCGGTCGCGTCTCGAGGATCGCCCCGATATGCGCGTAATAGGTATCGCGGTCCTCGCCCTTCTTCGCGAAGACCGCGATGCCCTCGTTCGTCACGAGCGCCGCGGCGACGTCGTCCTGCGTCGAGAGCGGGTTCGAGGCGCAGAGCGCGACGCGCGCGCCGCCGTCGCGCAGGACGATCATCAGGTTCGCAGTCTCGGCCGTGACGTGCAGACATGCCCCGATGCGGAGATCGACGAACGGGCGCTCCTTCGCGAAGCGCTCGCGTATCTGGGAGAGCACGGGCATCTCGCGCGCGGCCCAGGCGATGCGGCGGGCGCCGGCCTCCGCGAGACCGAGATCGGTGACGTCGTGCTTCGATGGTCGGGCGGCGATCGTCATCGCTTTCTCTCCTTAAAGCTCCCCAGGAGCCGTTCCCACGCGGCGCGCCGCACCGCCGGGCCTTCGATGAATGGCGCGTGGGTCCAATAGCCGAGCCGCTCATACACCGCGATCGCCGGGACGTTGTCTTCGCGGACATTCAGGACGACGTCGCGATGCTCTTCAAGGGCGATCTCGGTCACCGCCGACGTGCATGAGGTCGCCATGCCCCGCCCGCGATAGGCGAGCCGCGTGAGGACGTTACCGACCGCGGCGATGCCGCAGCGCGTCGAGCGCACATGCGTGCCCGCCGCCGAGACCAGCGTGTCGCCCTGGTAGATGCCGAAGTAGATCTCACGGCGCAGGCGCTCCGGCGTGAAGTACGTGCGCGACGCGTGCCCGTAGAGGTCGATAACGCTACCCAGGTCTTCCGCTCCGAGCCGCGCGACCCGATGCGTGAGCCGCGGCCGGAATCGGTCGACGTTGACGGCCATCCGCTTCATGCGATCGAGCCGCTCGAAGCGATACGTGGCTTCGATGGCCAGACGGCAGCGCGGGGGAGCAGCGAGCAACACGCGCGGCTCGTGGATCGCGTCGCGGAAGATCGGCGCGAGCGCATCCGGGCTGCCCGTCGCGAAGCACGGGCGGAATGGCAGACCCTCAACGACAAGCACGACGGCCTGTATCTCGCCGTCCCGCCGGCCGACCCACCAGCGCGCGCCCTCGATCTCCGGCTGGTCGATGTCGGCGAGCGCGTACGCCGCGAGGAGACGGTCCCGCTCCAGGAACTCGCGCGCGTCGGCGGCGGGCGCGTGCGCATCGATCTTGATCTCGGGAAGCGACGGGGCCGCGGTCATCGGTCCTCCTTCAAAAGGACCAAGCGGGCCTCCGCCGGTCGCTGAATGGAGATGGAGTGTACCCGGTCGGGCGCCTCAGTACGAGATGAGCGTGACGATGTCGTGGCCGCTGAGCTTCTCGCGACCCTTGAGCGCCGTGAGCTCGATGAGGAAGGCGAGCGCGACGATCTCGCCCTTGAGCTGCTTCACGAGTTCGATCGTCCCGGCGACGGTCCCGCCGGTCGCCAGCAGGTCGTCGACGATGAGCACGCGCGCGCCGGGTTTGAGGGCGTCCTTGTGCATCTCGAGCGTGGCCGAGCCGTATTCGAGGTCGTACTCGACGCTCACCACGTCGGAGGGCAGCTTGCCGAGCTTGCGGACGGGAACGAAGCCGACCCCGAGCTTGTACGCGATGGGCGCGGCGAAGATGAACCCGCGGGACTCCATCCCCACAACCGCGTCGATCTTGCGGTTGCCGATCCGTTGGAGGAGCCC
>DASYSC010000114.1:0-7815 GCA_036003765.1 Candidatus Limnocylindria bacterium | reverse complement strand
ACGCCGGCGAGTACATCCGCCGCAAGGCGGGCAAGGCCGGCAAGGTCGGCGCGGCGGCGGGGAAGGTTTAGGAGTGGCGAGAGAGACCAGGCGCGAAAGCAGGACCAGGCGCCACGAGCGCGTGCGCGAGAAGGTCCGCGGAAGCGCGGAGCGGCCGCGCCTCGCGGTGTTCCGCTCGCTCACACACATCTCCGCCCAGCTCATCGACGACGATGCAGGCCGAACGCTCGTCGCGGCCACGAGCATCGCAGCGAAGGACGCCAAGGGCAGCAAGACCGAGCGCGCGAAGGCCGTTGGGGCCACCCTCGGTGAGCGCGCCAAGGCCAAAGGCATCGGCGAGGCGGTCTTCGACCGCGGCGGGTACCACTACCACGGGCGGATAAAGGCGCTCGGCGACGCCGCTCGAAGCGCGGGGTTGAGGTTTTAAGTGGCTCGGATCGATGCGAATCGTTTGGAGCTGACCGAGCGCGTGGTGCAGATCAACCGCGTGTCCAAGGTCGTGAAGGGTGGCCGGCGCTTCTCGTTCTCGGCGATCGTCGTCGTCGGCGACGGCCGTGGCCACGTAGGTGCCGGCCTCGGCAAAGCGGACGAGGTCCCGGGAGCGATCACGAAGGGCCGCGAGGACGCGAAGAAACACGTCATGCTCGTGCCCCTGGTGGACCGGACCATCCCACACCGAGTGGAAGCCGACTTCGGCGCGGCGAAGGTGATCCTGCGGCCCGCCTCGAAGGGCACCGGCGTCATCGCCGGTGGTTCGGTCCGCGCCGTGGTCGAGTCCGCCGGCATCAGTGACATCCTCTCGAAGTCGCTCGGCAGCACCAACCCGGTCAATGTCGTGATGGCGACCATGAAAGCGCTCGGGCAGCTGCGCTCCGCGGAATCCGTCCGCCAGACACGCGGCCTGCCGCAGCGCGAGCCCGCGGGAAGTCCCTCGTGACGCGGCTCGAGATCCGCCAGAACCGAAGCTCGATCGGCGAGAAGGAAAGCGCGCGGCGCACCCTCTCCGCGCTCGGGCTGCGTCGCACCGGTCAGACCGTGTCCCACGAGGATTCGCCGACGGTGCGCGGGATGCTCCGGCGCGTCGCCCACCTGGTGATCGTGACCGACGGGAAGGCGGAACGCTGATGCGCGAGCACCAGGTCAGCCGTCCTCTCGGGTCGCGTAAGCCGAACCGTCGCCTGGGACGGGGCACGTCTCAGGGTCAGGGCAAGACCGCCGGACGCGGCACCAAGGGTCAGCTCGCGCGGACCGGTCCGGGCCTCCCCGGGTGGTTCGAAGGTGGGCAGACGCCGTTGCACATGCGCGTCCCCAAGCTGCGCGGATTCAAGAACCGCTTCCGCAAGAGCTTCGTCGCGGTGAACGTCGGAACGCTCGCCAACTATGCGGCGGAGGGCAAGGTCTCGCCCGACACGCTCGCCGCGAAGGGCCTCATCGATAAAGAAGCTCGCATCAAAGTGCTCGGTGACGGCGCGATCAGCTCGAAGCTCGAGGTGCACGCGCATTCGGTCTCCGCCACCGCGCGTCAGAAGATCGAGTCCGCCGGCGGCTCCATCGTGATCATCGCGGCGAAATAACGCAGATGGGCATGTTCACCGCACTCATCGATTCGCTCCGCACCCCAGATCTGCGGAACAAGATCCTCTTCACGCTGGGGATGATCCTGGTGTTCAGGTTCCTGGCGCACGTCCCGCTGCCCGGTGTGAACCAGGACCAGCTGAACGCGCTCATCCAGAACAACCAGCTCATCAACTTGCTGGATCTCTTCTCCGGTGGTGGGCTGGCGCGCTTCTCGATCGTTGCGCTCGGGGTGAACCCGTACATCAACGCCTCGATCATCATGACCCTGCTCAATCAGACAATCCCCGCGCTCGAGCGGCTTTCGAAGGAAGGCGAATACGGGCGTAACCGCATCAACCAGTACACCCGTATCCTGACCGTGCCGCTCGCACTCCTTCAGGGCATCGGCGTCGCGGTCTTCATGCAGCGTCAGGGCGTGCTGAACGCCTTCGGACCGTCCGACCTGACGGTGACCCTCTCGATCCTCGCGTCGCTGACCGCCGGCACGATCATCCTCATGTGGCTCGGTGAGCTGATCAGCGAGCGTGGCATCGGGAACGGGATCAGCTTCATCATCTTCGCCGGCATCGTGGGCCGGCTGCCGAACACCATCGAGCAAACCCTCCAGGTCCAGCAGAACCTCCTCGCGCTCACCTCGATCGCCGTCATCTCGGTGCTCGTGATCGCCGCGATCATCTTCATCCAGGAGGGCCAGCGGCGGATCCCGGTCCAGTACGCCAAGCGCGTGCGCGGGACCCGGATGTACTCGGGCGGAAGCACGCACATTCCCTTGCGCGTCAACAGCGCGGGCGTCATCCCGATCATCTTCGCGATCTCGATCCTCCTGCTGCCGAGCCAGATCGCGCAGTACTTCACCACGAGCGAGACGCAGCTCATCCGCGATGTGGCGACGGGGATCGTGGCCTTCTTCCAGAACCCGATCTTCTACAACAGCACCTACTTCGTGCTCGTCGTCGCCTTCACGTTCTTCTACACGGCGTTCACCTTCATCCCGAACGACGTCGCCGACAACATCAAGCGCTACGGCGGCTTCATCCCCGGCATCCGGCCGGGCCGCCCGACCGCCGAGTTCCTGTCGCGCGTGGTCACCCGGATCACGATCGCCGGCGCGCTCTTCCTCGGGATCGTCGCCGTCATGCCGACGCTCGTCGGCGACATCACCGGCGTGCAGACCTTGCGTCTCGGCGGGACGAGCATCCTCATCGTGGTTGGCGTGGTGGTCGAGACCATGAAGCAGCTCGAGGCGCAGCTGCTACAGCGGAGCTACGAGGGGTTCATTCGTTAGTGGCGGATGGGCGAGCGACCAGCGACGAGACCAGCCTTGAGACCCTCTCCGCCACGGGAGTCGCCCGCTTGAGCGCTGGCGATCTCATCGTCATGGGCCCGCCGGGGGTGGGGAAGGGCACGCAGGCGAAAGCGCTCGCGCAGCAGAACGGTTGGGTACAGCTCTCCACAGGGGAGCTCTTTCGCGACCACATCCGCCGCCAGACCGAGCTCGGCCGGCGCGTGAAGACCTACCTCGACCAGGGCCTCTACGTGCCGGACGAGGTGACCGTGGGGATGGTTCGCGAGCGGCTCGGCGCCATCTCGCCCGCGACGCGTGTCCTCTTCGACGGGTTCCCGCGCACGGTCGCGCAGGCCGAAGCGCTCGACCGTCTCCTGGAGGAGCTCGGCCGGCGGGTCGACGCGGTGCTGCTGCTCGACGCCCCGCGCGAGGAGCTCCTGGCGCGCCTTTCCAGTCGCGCGATCACCGAAGCGCGCACCGATGACACGCCGGAGGTGATCGCGAAGCGGCTGGACGTCTACCACGGCGAGACAAGCCCGGTCATCGCGTATTACGACGACCGCGGCCTCGTGAAGCGCGTCAACGGCGTGGGCACGGTCGATGAGGTGACACGGCGGCTGCGCGAGGCGGTGGATTGATCACGCTGAAGACGGCCGCGCAGATGGCGCAGATGCGCGAAGCCGGACGGGTCGTCGCGGCGATGCTCGACGCGTGCCGCGCCGCCGTGCGTCCGGGGATCACGACTGCGGAGCTCGATCGCATCGCCGCTGAGGTACTTCGGAAGGCGAACGCGACGAGCTCGTTCTTCGGTTACTACGGCCACCCGATCAAGCGCGAGGTGCCGCCAGGGTTCCCGCGGACGATCTGCACCTCGATCAACGAGGAGATCGTCCACGGCATCCCTTCGCCGAAGCGGAAGCTGCGTGAAGGCGACATCGTGGGCATCGACGCCGGCGCCATCATCGACGGCTGGCACGCGGACGCAGCGATCACTCTCCCGGTCGGCCGGGTGTCCCCCGAGGCAGATCGCCTTATCCGCGTGACCGAGGAGGCGCTGCGCATCGGGATCGCCAACGCCCGGGTCGGCGGGCGCATCGGAGACATCGGCACGGCGATCGAGGAGTTCGTGCGCGCTCAGGGCTATACGGTCGTTCAGAACTACGTCGGTCATGGGATCGGCCGGGCGATGCACGAAGAGCCGCAGGTGCCCAACTACAAGCCGGCCCGGGGACACCCCAACCCGCCGATCAGCGAGGGCCTCTGCATCGCGATCGAGCCGATGGTCAATATCGGCGGCGCTGGGACGCGGACGCTCGAGGACCAGTGGACCGTCGTAACCGTCGATCGCAGCCTCTCGGCGCACTTCGAGCACACCCTCGCCTGCACGGCCGCCGGGCCGGTCGTTCTGACCTCGCCCGGAGAGGGCGCGGCGGTCGCCGCATGAAGCGTATTGCCCAAGAGTGGCCGGTCTTGGTACACTTTTGGTTCCCGTGGGCAGATGCCGCGGGTAAGTCTGTGTCTGGAGCGTAATTGGCGAGCAAGCCGAGCAACAAAGAAGTCATCGAGGTTGAAGGGACGGTTTCCGAAGCCCTTCCGAACGCGATGTTCAAGGTCGAGCTTCAGAACGGGCACGCGGTGCTCGCGCACATCAGCGGCAAGATGCGGATGAACTTCATCCGGGTCGTGCCGGGCGACAAAGTCCTCGTCGAGCTGTCGCCGTACGACCTGAAACGAGGACGCATTACCAGGCGAGTGAGGTATTAGTGAAGGTCCGCGCATCGGTCAAGAAGCGTTGCGATAAGTGCAAGATCATTCGGCGCGAGCGGCAGATCCTCGTGATCTGCTCCGAGCCGAAGCACAAGCAGCGGCAGGGTTAGAGCGAGATGGCTCGAATCGCTGGCGTCGATATCCCGCGCGAGAAGCGCGTCGATGTGTCGCTGCGCTACATCTTTGGCATCGGCGAGACCACGGCTCGCCAAGTGCTCGAGCAGGCGCGTGTCGACGCCGCCACGAGAGTGCGCGACCTGACCGAGCCGCAGGTCGCGAAGATTCGTGAGGTCATCGATCGCGGCTTCACGGTCGAAGGCGACCTGCGACGCGAGATCGCGTTGAACATCAAGCGTCTCCAGGAGATCGGCAGCTACCGCGGTCTTCGACACCGGCGCAACCTGCCGGTTCGCGGCCAGCGCACGCGCACGAACGCGCGTACGCGGCGCGGCCAGCGCAAGACGGTTGCCGGAAGAAAGAAGGCGGTGGCGAAGACCTAATGGCCGAAGCAAAGCAGGAAAAGCAGGAGAAATCGGGGGGCCCCGCCCCCCGGCCCCCGAAGGTCGAGAAGGGGGAGAAGCCGGAGGCGGAAGCGCAGGGCGCGGCCGCCGCCGAGCCGAAGGCCGCGCCGCGCCGTCGCCGCGAGAAACGCGTCGTCCCGCGCGGCGCCGCACACGTGAAGGCCTCGTTCAACAACACGATCATCTCGCTCACCGACCCCGCGGGGAACGTCATCGCGTGGTCGTCGTCCGGCGCGTCGGGCTGGAAGGGCTCGCGCAAGAGCACCCCGTACGCGGCGCAGGTCGCCGCGGAGAACGCGGCGCGCAAGGCGCTCGACCTCGGGCTCAAGACCGTCGAGGTCTTCGTCCGGGGCCCGGGAGCGGGACGCGAGGCGGCGATCCGCGCTCTCGAGGCGACCGGCCTCGAGGTGACCGCCATCACCGACGTCACCCCGATCCCGCACAACGGCTGCCGGCCCCCCAAGCGGAGGCGCGTGTAATGGCGAGATACACCGGCCCCGTCTGCCGCATCTGCCGCCGTGAGGGGATGAAGCTCTTCCTCAAGGGCGAGAAGTGCTTCACCAAGTGCACTTTCGAGAAGCGGTCCTCTCCGCCGGGCATGCATCAGCAGCGCCGGCGCAAGGTCTCCGACTTCGCGCTCCAGCTTCGCGAGAAGCAGAAGGCGCGGCGGATGTACGGCGTCCTCGAGCGCCAGATGAAGAACACCTTCGAGCGCGCCGCTGAGGTGACCGGTGCCACCGGCGAGACCCTGCTCATCAACCTCGAAAGGCGCCTCGACAACACCGTGTACCGCTCCGGCTTCGCCAAGTCACGTTCGCAGGCGCGGCAGCTCGTGAGCCACGGCCACATCACAGTCAACGGACGCGTGACCAAGACCCCGAGCTACTCGGTGAAGGCCGGCGATCAGCTCGCTGTCCGTGAGTCGAGCCGCTCGTCCAACTATTTCAAGGAGATGACCGCCTGGGCGAAAACACAGACCCGCCCGGGGTGGCTCGAGGTCGACCCCGACGCATACACCGCCAAGGTGCTCGCACTCCCGAGTCGCGAGCAGATCGAAGCGCAGGTCAACACCCAGCTCATCGTCGAACACTATTCGCGCTAGCCCCGCGCAGGAAGGAACCGAAGCCAATGACCCTTGTCGAGCTCGAGTACCCCAAGATCGAACGTATCGAAGGTGACGACCGCTACGCGAAGTTCGCGTGCGAGCCGCTTCCCCCCGGCTACGGCACCACGCTTGGGAACTCGCTGCGTCGCGTGCTGCTGTCCTCACTCCCGGGTGCGGCGATCACCGCCGCCCGTGTTCGCGGCGTAGCCCACGAGTTCTCCACCATCCCTGGCGTGAAGGAGGACGTCGTCCAGATCGTCCTCAACCTCAAGCAGATCCGTCTTCGTTCGTTCGCGAACGAGCCCGTCACGCTCACGCTCGAGAAGACCGGGCCAGGCGACGCGACCGCCGCGGACATCATGACCACGAGCGAGATCGAGATCGTGAACCCTGAGGCGCCGATCGCGACGCTCGAGCCGGAGGCGTCACTCTGGATGGAGCTCACGATCGAGACCGGTCGCGGCTTCCACTCCGCCGAGCGGCGTGAGGGCCTGCCGATCGGCGTCATTCCGATCGACGCGCTCTACAGCCCGGTCAAGAAGGTGAACTTCGCGGTCGAGAACACCCGCGTCGCCCAGGTGACCAACTACGACCGACTCGTCCTCGAGGTCTGGACCGACGGCACGACGACGCCAGACGAGGCCGTCGCTCAAGGTTCGAACATCCTCGTGCAGCAGTTCAGCATGTTCGCCGGCCTCACGAAGACGCAGACCGCGATCGCGGCGCCGGACCGCACGAACGGCAGCGCGCTGCCGTCGGCCATCTCCGACATGCCGATCGAGGACCTCGATCTGCCGCAGCGCGCGTTCAACTCGCTCAAGCGGCACGGCATCACGAAAGTCGGCCAGCTCCTCCAGACCCCGGACGAAGAGCTGCTCCGCATGCGCAACTTCGGTAAGAAGTCCCTCGACGAGATCAAGGAGCGGCTCGCGGCGCGCGGGCTCATCGAAGCACCAGTGCGCGACGAGAGCGCGATCGACGACGTCGGTGCTGAGAGCGGTTCGCTGGACGGCGGACCCTCCGATGACGGCGCGTCCGACGAGGGCGACGACGAGACGAGCGGGAGCCAGGAGTCCTAGTTGCCGCATCAAGTCCATCAGCGCAAGTTCGGGCGCACGACCGGCCAGCGACGCACGATGCTGAAGAACCTCACGCTGTCGGTGCTGCGGTACGAGCGCGTGAAGACGACCGAGGCGAAGGCGAAGGAGATCCGCGGCTTCGTCGACCGGATGATCAACCTCGGCAAGGATGGTTCGCTCTCCGCGCGCCGGCGCGCGCAGGGTTGGCTGCCGGAGCAGGTCATCGTGGAGAAGGTCGTCGACGACCTCGCGAAGCGTTACCCCGATCGCACGTCCGGGGACCTGAGGACGACGCATCTCCCGCGGCGGGTCGGCGACTCCGCGCCGCTCATGCTGCTCGAGCTCATGCCGGCGACCGAGGAGAAGAAGGCCGAAGCCGAGACCGAGGCCGCTCCGAAGCGCCGCCGGCTGTCCCTGCCCCGTCGCCGCGAGAAGCCTGCCGCCGATACGGCGAAAGCCGAGGGCGCGCCCGCCAAGTAG
>DASYSC010000113.1:0-2857 GCA_036003765.1 Candidatus Limnocylindria bacterium | reverse complement strand
AGGGCCGGCGGCTTCATGAGCAGGACCGGGAGATGGAACGTCGGCCGGCGCTTGCCCGTGCCGCGCATGGTCTCCGCGAGCAGCTCGTCGTACGTCACCGGCTCGGCTCCACCGATCTCGTGCACGCCCGCGGTCTCCGGGCGCTCGACTGCCGCGACAAGCGCCTGTGCGATGTCGTCGACGTGGACCGGTTGAAAGCGCGACTTGCCGTCCCCGGGCACGGGCACGACCGGAAAGATCAGGCTGAAGGCGAGCCGCGGAAAGAAGTCGTCGCCTTCGCCGAAGAGCAGCGATGGCCGCAGCACGACGTGCGGGATGCCTGAACCAGTGATGAGCGCTTGCCCTTCGCCCTTACTTCGCAGATACGGATACGGAGACCCCGGATCCGCGCCGAGCGCCGACATGTGCACGATCCGCCGCACGCCGGCCCGGTGCGCCTCGGCGACGACGTGCGCGACGCCCGCGACGTTCACCTCGGCGAAGCGCTGTTTTCGCTCCGTCGGGATCGCGACCGTGTGCACGACGGCCTCATAACCGTCGAACGCCCCGCGGAGCGTCTCCGGCTTGCGGACATCGGCGCGGCGCACGTTCATTCCCGCGCCCCCGCCCGGAAGTTCTTTCTCCGCACCCGGCCGCTCGCTGATGAGCGCGCGGACCTCGTGCCGTCCGAGGAGGAGGCGCGCGACCAGGTGCCGACCGACGAAGCCGTTCGCGCCCGTCACCGCAACGCGCATACGAGTCTCCTTCTATCTACTACTTGGCCGTAGTAGTAGCACGCGTCGTCCGCGAGTCAAGCCGGCCGCGCACGGTGAGCACTGGCAGCATCACCACGCCGGCCACCGCATAGATGAAGCCGAGGAGCTGCGCCTCTTGCAGACCGTCGATGAAGAGCGGGTCGAGCCGCAGGAAAGACGTGACGAAGCGGAAGCCGCCGAAGAGCAGCAGGTAGGCGAAATACACGCGCCCCTCCGGCGGCCGCCCGCGGATACGCCGCCAGTAGAGCAAGAGCACGAAGAAGATCGCGAGCATGATCAGCCCGTCGTACGCGGCGACCGGATGCACGTAGTCGCTCTGACCGAGCGTCGCTGGATTCGTGTAGCGCACGCACCAGGGAAGCCCCGTACACGACACGGCGTGATGCTCGCCGTTGATGATGTCGCCGATGCGGCCGATCGCCTCGCCGAGCGCGATGCCGATCACCGAGATATCGAACATGAATCCGACAGGCAGCCTGAGCCACCGCGCCGCGATCAGTCCCGCGATGCTCGAACCGATCGGCGCGCCGGTCGTTCCGATGCCGCCGTTCCAGAACGCGAGCACATCAGCGGGCCGCGCGGCATAGATGCTCCAGTTGTCGAGCACATGGGCGACTCGGGCACCGAGGAGCCCGCCCAGGATGACCGCGATCGCGAAGGGATAGATACGCTCGTCGCGCACCAGGTAGCGCGCCGATCGGATCGAGACGATGCTCCCCGCGATCATCCCGACGAGCGCGAAGATCGAATGCCAGGCGAAGCTGAACGAGCCGAGGTGGAGGTTCGGATCGAAGGGGAGGTCGATCAGACCACGGAGGTTATAGCGGGGCGGGGGTCCGAGGTGGCAGAGCCCCCTCGACGCGCGTGGTGAGGCGGAGCAGAACGGTCACCGCCGCCGCGAACACAAGCAGCGCGATGGTCTGGTCCTGGCGCAGGCCGAACGCGTAGGTGGGATCGCCGATGCGCAGGAAGCCGAGGACGAAGCGCCCGACCGCGTAGTGCATCGCCCAGATCCAGAAGATGACCCCGTCGGGCCACCGGCCGATGAACCGTCGCAGCCAGAGCGTGAGCGCGACGGCGGAGAGGTCCCAGAGCATGTCGTACCCGACGACGAGGTGGACGGGTCCCGCCTGCCCGAGCCCACCGAGCTCGGGAGGGAAGGTGTAGCCGACGCAGATGCCTTCGGGCGGCGTGCACGCGGTCGCGTGGTGCTCGCCGTTGATGATGTCACCGATCCGCCCGATCGCGAAGCCGAGCGCGAGGCCGGGCGCGGCCGCGTCCGCCCCGTAGCCGATCGGCACCCCGCGGCGGATGGCGGCGAGGAATCCGCCGAGCACACCGCCGATCGCGGCGCCCCAGATGGCGATCCCGCCCGTCCAGATGAAGAGGATCTGCTCGGGATGCGCGAGGTAGTACGGGAGCTGATCGATCACGTGGACGATCCGCGCGCCGGCGATCCCGCCGATCACCCCCCAGGTCGCGACGGCCCAACCGTCCTCTTCGCTGATGCGATCGCGTATGAGCCGAAGGGGCAGCGCGACGCCGAAGAAGATGCCGACCGCGGTAAAGATCCCGTGCCACGCGAGCGTGAGCGGGCCGATGTGGATGTTGGGGTCGAACGGGATCTGGATCAACGCGAGTTTGGCCGGCCTCCTACTGCGCGCAGGCGCGAAGCGCACTGCGCAAGCAGCAGACCGCAGGGCCGCGAGGCCCGAGGACTCCTGCGGCGTCGGCGGAGCCCACACGCCAAGCAGCAGACCGCAGCGCCACAGGCGCGAGGACTACTGCGGCGTGGGCGGAGCCCACACGCCAAGCAGCAGACCGCAGCGCCACAGGCGCGAGGACTATCGTCCGTGACACTTCTTGAACTTCTTGCCCGAGCCGCACCAGCACGGATCGTTGCGGCCGAGCTTGGCGTTCGGCCCCGACGCGGGACGGCCGTTCCCGCTGCCGCGCGTGATCGTGCCGCCACCTGGGCCGGTCTGCGTTCGGTGCCCCGTCTCACCGGGCGGAGCCTGCTCGGCCTGCTCGGCCTGCTCCGCCGTTCGCACCGTGACCCGCAGGATGGTCTGCGCGACGCCGGTCGCGATGCGCGCGGACAT
>DASYSC010000112.1:0-9139 GCA_036003765.1 Candidatus Limnocylindria bacterium | reverse complement strand
GCCGCGATGGACGTCGCGTTGCAGCAGATCGAGCGGATGACACAGCTGATCGCCAGCCTGCAGAACGACCTCCGGGTCGAGGCGAACGTGCTGAGCCTCGACATCGTCACGTTCGACCTGTGTGACGCGGTCACGGATGCGATCCGCCGGCACGAGCATGAAGAAACCGCGCGCTTCAGGCTCGATCGTCCCGAAGGGGGCGTTCGCGTGCGAGGCGACCCCGACCGCATCGCGCAGATCCTCGACAATCTCCTCAACAACGCCGTGAAATACAGTCCGGCGAGCGCGCCGATCGATGTCGCGGTGACGACCCTCACAGGCGAGGCGCGGGTCCGGGTGGAGGATTACGGCATTGGCGTGGCAGCGGAAGAACGCGATCGAATGTTCACCGCCTACTACCGGACGTCGCGGACGCGCGCGATCCCGGGATTGGGCCTCGGTCTTCACATCAGCCGGCGGCTGGCGGAGCAACACGGTGGGCGCCTCTGGCTGGACGACAGCACGGACGCGGGCAGCGTCTTCGCGTTGGCGTTGCCCCTCGCCAACTAGCGCCGGCCCGAGGCCGGCTCAGTTCTCCTTGGACTCGTCGACCGGGACGAATCGGTAGCCCGCACCCTGAACGGTCTCGATATAGCGAGGCTTGTGCCAGTCGTTTTGGAGCTTCGCGCGAAGGGCCCGCACGTGCCGGTCCACGACGTTGCTCTCGATCACGAAGTCAGTGCCCCAAAGCGCGTCGAGGATCTGCTCGCGGGTCAGAACGGTCCCGGCGTTCGCGGCGAGCAGATACAGCAGCGCCTGCTCCAGCGAGGTGAGATGGAGCTCATGTTCGCCCGCAAGCACCTTCCGGTTGAGAACGTCGATCTCGATATCGCCGATGCGCAGACGCGGCACCAGCTCGCCGGCGTTGCCATGGGCCCGGCGGATCACCGCTCGCGCGCGTGCGACGAGGTCGTCTGGCACGAAGGGGACACCGATGTAGTCGTCGGCGCCGCGCTCGAAGGCATCGAGCTTTCCGCGCAGGTCGCTGCGTCGGGTGAGCGCGATGACGCCCATGGGCCCGTGGTTCCGCGCCTCGTCGATCAGCTGGACCGCTAGACCGCCCTCGATATCGATGTCGACCAGAAGGAGATCGGGCTTCCACTCCGCCATCGCGGCCTTGGCGTCGACGACAGTCGTTGCGACCCGGCGGGCATAGCGTCCGTGCCTCAAGGTTAGGTCGACCGTATTCGTGAGCGCGCGGTCGCCGATCACCAGGAGCACACGGATGCCAGGGTCAGGTCCTCTTGGCGCGGCCTGGGCCGCACGGGCCTCCGGCATCAGCGCATCTTACTGCGGGCTGTTCTCGTAGATGCGCACGCCGAGCTCGCGGCTGAGAGGAAGCGGCCAGCCAGCCGGACCGCGCCGAACCGGCTCGTCGTAGCTACCGAGAAGTACCAAGAGGCCCGCATATGTGCCGACCGGTTCTCCGATCCAGATCAGTCCTGCGGGCCGGCTCGTTGTTGCGTCTCCCGCCGACGCTTCTCGGAGGGTCACTGGAGGGATACCGGGGGTGTTGATCCCCGATTCGGTCACAGCGAGCCGGAAATATGAAGACGGCCTTTCCGAGCGTTCGGTCATCCTCGCCCCGTAGTGTTTGGGCGGCTCCCAACTCGCGACCAACGAATCGAGCGCGGCGTGCTGTGCCGCGTCGGTGTCGGCCGGCTCTCCCTCGTGCAGTGCCCGAAGCGTGGCGACGTCGCGTCGGTCGTCGATGCTCGTCAGGAGAGGTATGGACGGTTCGAACCCACTCGGCGAGGCGGCGACGATCCGCGCGGCGGCGCCGTCCGCATCAGCCGCGAGCAGCCGGAACTCCTGAAGCAAGAGGGTCTGGATCGGATCGCCGGTCGGCATGCCCCGAACACTGACGTCTCGGGGCGTTCTCGTCATGACCTTGCCGTCACCCGCCCGCTCATGACCGTTTCGTCATGACTCCAACCAACCAGGCGGGGGAGGATGAGCTGTCGCCACCACCATGGGGGAGCGGAGGATTTTTGATGGCCACCTCGCTGACGGAGAACATCCAGCGCCGCGAAGACTGGTCCGAGCCAGGGATTATGCCTGGCACGATGTTCACTCGCGCCGAATTGGCATGGACGCTCTTTGGAATCGCGCTCCTGGTCGCGTTCGTGTTCCTCGTGATCGAGGACTACCCGCTACGAAGCGTCCTGGCGGCTCATTAGCGCCCTGATGCATGGACGGATGAAGAGCGTCGCTGAGAAGATCGGCGAGCTGAAGGAAGAGGCCGGCACCATCGCCGAGGCTCGGCCGACCACCGTTCCGCGCAACCAGCTGGGACAGCCTGCGACGAAGACGCCCGAGGAGGCGATAGCCCGACTCGAAGAGAAGGCCGCTGACAACCAGGGCGTTGCGAACCGCGAGCGGATCCGCGCGCAGATCTCAGAAGAACGGCGCGCGAGCGCGACCATGACGGAACCGTCATGACGGAGCCGGCCTTCGGCGGTTAGTGTCAGATCGGTGCCGGAATTGTGGTTCGTAGTCGGACTCGCCTTGGGAGTCGTCGTGGTCGGCTTTACGACGATCGGCTCGTTCGACCGCGGTTCCGATAGCGTGCGCCGCAGATCGTGGGCGGTCGAGCATTCCGCTCGAAGACAGGCGTCCCTCGTCTCTCGATCGTCGGTTCGCGTGGTCGCACAACCCGCGCCTGAGGAAGCTCTCCCGAAGGCGAGCTGACCCGGCGAACTGAGACCCTGCGGCTACCGGTCTCAAAAAGCCGTCATCAGCGGCAAGCGTCCAGTCCCGTCCGTTGTGCGTGCAGCATCGTGGACTCGGTCACTCCCCGTCATGTGAGAAGTTGTCGCTCCCTCAACTCACAGACACGGAGGACCGGCGGAAATCGGACGACCGCAGCTCTGGATCTGACCCGCCGTCTCCATATTTACGATTTGTTGCTCCCCTTAAGTACGCTTGCACAAGCTGTCGCCCGTCATCTATGAAGGCCGCGGTGAGTGTGTGGCGAGGCGGCATCTCCGCCAGCGAGAAGCGCCTCCGTGTGGTCATCGGTGATGGCGACGATGGCTTTCGCCGCAATTTGCGCGAGACCTTCTCCAGGGAGTCGGACATCGACGTTGTGGGTGAAGCCGACGATGGTGAGCTGGCGCTGCAGCTGGTCCGGAGGCTACGACCAAACGTGGCCGTCCTCGATGAGGACCTACCGAGCCTGGGCGGCGGGGCGGTCGCCCGCGTGCTGGCAGCCGAACTCCCCGAGGTCCGTGTCGTGATCCTGACCGCCGCGTATGGAGGCAGCAATGTCGATGACTGACCGGCGGCGCCTCCGCGTGCTCGTCGCGGATGACCATGCTTCGGTGAGAGAGAACCTGCGCTATCTCATCAATGCCGAAGCCGATCTCGAGTGCGTCGGCGTCGTGAAGGACGGCGCACGCTGCATCGAGCTCTGCCGGGAGCTCGTGCCCGACGTGCTGGTCCTCGATAACACCATGCCGCGGGCCGATGGCGTCACGGTGACGAGGACACTGGCTCGCGGGCTGCCTGAAATCCGTGTGGTGATGTACACGCTGGATGACGAGATCTGTCCGGTCGCTCGGGCATTCGGCGCGGTGGCCTGTGTAAGCAAGGACTCGCCATACGAGTACCTCTTGCAGGCGATCAGGAACTCGGTGGTGGTCGAGGCACCTCTGGCGTAATCGAGATTTCCCCCACCCCCCAACCCGGCGCGACGGCTCCCAGACGGGGAGCCGTCTCCCTTTTCCGTTCATCATCGAAACGTGCATCGCCGGTCAGGACGAGGCCGGTCACAACTGTGAGCGTCAACAATGCCGCGGTGAGGTCCGGACTGCTGTCGGGCTCAGGAACCTCTATCTCGCCGAGCCGGCTGGAAGAGCTCGAGGGGATTGCCCGATGGGTCGTCGATGAGGATCTGAGACCCGCCGGGGCCGGTCACGATGTCGTTCCGAAAGCGGAGCCCCGCCGCGCGCAGGCGCGCGACTTCGGCCGGAAGGTCCTCGACGATCAGCTGGATGCGGTTCCAACCGCCGGGACCAGGACGGCGACCGTCGGGCATCGACCGGCCGGCGGAGCTCTTCTCGCCGCTCAGCAGTAGCCGCAGGTCGCCGCGCGTCACATCCGCGAACGCCGGGGCGGCGTTAGAGAGGAGCGTGAATCCGAAATGCTTCGTGTAGAACGCGACGGCGGCGTCGACGTCGTCGACCATGTAGCGAACGTTGACCACGCGGTGACACTAGCGCGAGTTCACCACACCAACGCGCGGGCAGAGATCGCGCAGCACGCACTCCGAGCAGCGCGGCCGCTGCGCAAGGCACACGGCGCGGCCGTGACGGATGAGGTTCATGTGCAGCGCGTACATGTCCTCTTCGGGCACGCTCGCCTGGAACGCGGCCTGCGTGGCGACCGCGTCGGCGCGGGATGGGACGAGGCCGAGGCGCTTGGCGACGCGATGCACGTGCGTGTCGACCGGGAAATACGGGCGATCCAGGGAGAAGAGAAGGACGCACGCGGCGGTCTTCGGGCCCACGCCGGGCAGCGCGACGAGCGTGTCCCAAAGGTCCTGATCGCGCATCCGCGTGAAGGCCCGATCGTCGAGCGGCACGCCGCTCTCGCGGATCGCACGGAGCATCGCGCGGATGCGCACGGCCTTCGTCGGACCAAGGCCGCCGCGACGGATGGCGCGACCGAGCACGGGCAACGGGGCGTCGGCCACGTCGTCCCACGTCGGGAGACGCCTTCGCAGGTCCGCGTACGCGCGGTCGCGGTTCGTGTCGCTCGTGTGCTGCGACAGCACGGTGAGGACGAGCTCCTCGAGCGGAGGGAGGTGTCGAGGTGGTGGCGGATCGCCGTATGCGCGAGTGAGCCGCCGCATGATGGCGCGTAGCCGCCGCCGATCCACCCCCGCGAGCCTATCGGGAATGGCCTGAGCCGCGCGGACGTTGGTCTAAAGTGACCGGGTGGCGCAAGATGCGTTCGAGACCGAGGCGCTGACGTACATCGATGCGCTTTATCGAACGGCGCTCCGGATGACCCGATCGGAGGCCGACGCCGAGGACCTCGTGCAAGAGACTTATATCCGCGCGCTGCGCTTCCGCGAGCAGTTCACGCCCGGTACCAACCTCAAGGCGTGGCTCTTCCGCATCCTGACCAACACCTTCATCAACGCGTACCGCAAACGCGCCCGGCAGCCCCAAACGGCCGAGTTGGAGGATGTCGACGAATTCTCGCTCTACCGGCGCATGGCCCAGGATGGATCCGCCGCAGGCTCGTCCGACCCCGAGCGGGAGTTCCTGGACGGGATCGTCTCGAGCGAGGTGAAGGACGCCCTCGAGGCGCTTCCCGAGAAGTTCCGGACGACGGTGCTCCTCGACGTCGAGGGCTTCTCCTATAAAGAGATCGCCGAGATGCTCGCGATCCCGATCGGCACGGTCATGTCGCGGCTTCATCGCGGCCGCAAGTTCCTGCAGCAGCGGCTCTACGACCTGGCTCGCGAGCGCGGGATCGCCGCCGTCCGGGCGAGCGGGCAGCGGCCGGATTAGGAGGATGGGGATGGACTGCGACGATTGCCTCGAGAAGCTCTACCAGTTCCTCGACCAAGAGCTCGGGCCCTCAGAGCGCACGGAGATGGCGCGCCACCTCGAAGGATGCGATGACTGCGGCGACACGGTCGTGTTCCAGGAGCGCTTTCTGAAGGTGATCCGCGACTGCGGGACTTCCGACCTCGCCCCCACCGAGCTCCGTCAGCGCGTCGCGGAGCGGCTACGACGCGACGTCCCTCCGACCACCGCCTGATGTCGCTCGGGTCTCATGTGTTGACATTTGCAACGTGAGTGTGTCTATATAACCGTCAATGCGTGGCCAGGAGGAGGTGATCCACTGATGCCAGCGAAGAAGAAGGCGAAGAAGTCCTCGAAGAAGAAGAAGTAAGTATGTCGTGAGCGACGACGAGAGTCGTCGCTTTTTTCGTTGCACGAGTCTGGCACCTTTCGCGAACCCGCCGATCCGCGTAGGCCTCGCGGATCGGTTTTCTTTTCCTAGCGATACGCTCGATGACATCTCGCCGCAGCGCTCACTTCCACCGATCGATCGGACCGCGATCGCCATTGGCCTCCTCGCGGCCGTCGGGAGCGCTCTCATCCTCGGTTTCGGCGCCGGGCCGGGCGCACCGATCTTTGGTATCGCCGCTCCGCTTTGTGGTATCGCGATCGGTGCGTATTTGGCCGGAAAAGTGGCCAAATACGCGGGCTTGTACCACGGCGCGCTGGTGGGGGCGGGCTACGTGCTGATCGAAGCGTTCGGCCTGGCGCCGGCTCCCCTCGAGCCGGTCGAGGGCGGGATCACGGAGGGTCTCTGGATCATCGCGGGAGACGCCTCGCTGCTCCTGGTGGCGGCGCTGTTTGGCTGGATCGCAGCGCCGCGGGCAACACCTTTGTCTTCTTCGGATAAGGACAAAGGTCGTTGATCGGACAGATCGGGCAGAGCGGCGTCGGCCGGCAGATGCGCCGGCCATGCAGCACGAAGCACCACGTCACCTTGATCCAGTCCTTCTTCGGGTAGAGCGCTCGGAGGCTTTCCTCGATCGAACCGGCGGCTTTGGAGAGCCGCAACCGATCGGCGACCCGGGCAACGTGGCGGTCTACAGCGACCGCGGGGACACCGAAAGCGGCTCCGAGGACGATCGACGCCGTCTTGCGACCCACGCCGTGGAGCCGGGTGAGGCCTTCCATGTCGGACGGGACCTCGCCGCCGAACTCCTCCAGGAGCCCGCGCGACATCGCGCGGAGCGATTTCGCCTTTTGGTTGAAGAAGCCGGTCGCTTTGATGTCCCGCTCGAGAACTCCTGCCGGCGCCGAGGCGTAGTCGGCCGGAGTCCGGTATTTCTGGAAGAGCGTGCGGGTGACCTGGTTGATCCGCTCGTCCTGGGCCTGCGCGGCGAGGATCGTGGCGACCAGCAGCTCGAGTGGGTTGTTGAACAGCAGAGTTGGACCCCAGTCGGGGTTCGCCTTCGCCAACCTGGCGAGGATCCGCCGCGCCCGCGCGCGCAACGCGGGATCGGGCGGCTTGGGCGGGCGGGGCTTGGCCTTCTTCGCTGCGGGCATGAGCCGAAGCTAGGTGAGGTCGGCCCAGGTGATCAGCACGCTGAACGCGCGGCACCAGACGACGACGCTCTTGTAGCTCGCGAGGTCGACCGCCGCCGGGAGCTCGTAGTTAAAGGAGCCGTTCGTCGCCTTGAGCGCACCCAGATAGAGGCTCGTCGCCTCAGCCCACTTTCCGCCGGTCTCGCGCGAGAGATAGACGTGGACGTCCGGCGCGTTCGTGATGGCGACGTCCTCGAAGCGGACGAACCGCTGGCCGCCGACGTCGACGATCCGCACGGGGCCCTTGCCGTTGTGTAGCGAGTCGACGTAGCCGAGCACGCCCATGACAAGTACGCGCGGGCCGGCCGGAGCGGAGGTAACGGTCGTGGCGGCCGTTGGCTGGGGAGTCGCCACGGAGGTCGTCGGCGCGGGGAGCGCTTCATTCGTGTAGGTGCGGATGAAGAGTGGCGACCCGAGATACCAGCCGAGCGTCGCGATCAGCAGAACGGCAACGGCGGCTCCCCCGATCCTGAGCGGGTGCCCGGCGAAGAAGGTCGCGACGGCGGCCATCTCCCCCCATGATGGCGCAGGCGCCGGTGATCGAGTTCCGCGACGTCCACAAGCATTTCGGTCCGCTGCACGTGCTGCGCGGCATCACCTTGTCCGTCGGCGAGCGCGAGGTGCTCGTGATCATCGGGCCGTCGGGGTCGGGCAAGAGCACGCTCCTCCGGACAATCAATCGGCTGGAGCCGATCGAGAGCGGGACCCTTGTCGTCGATGGGATCCCGGTCCACGAAATCAACACCGACGTGAATCGGCTCCGCAAGCGCGTGGGGATGGTGTTCCAGTCGTTCAACCTGTTCCCCCACCTCACGGCCGCCGAGAACATCATGCTCGCGCCGACGAAGGTGCAGGGCCTCTCGAAGAAGGAGGCCCGCGAGCGTGCCCTCGCGCTCCTGGCCAAGGTCGGGATACCCGAGAAGGCGGATGTCCACCCGGCGCGCCTCTCCGGGGGTCAGCAGCAGCGCGTCGCGATCGCGCGGGCCCTTGCCATGGAGCCGAAGGTCATGCTCTTCGATGAGCCGACGAGCGCGCTCGACGCGGAGATGATCCGCGAGGTGCTCGACGTCATGCGCCAGCTCGCGAAGGAGGGCATGACCATGCTCGTCGTCACCCACGAGATCGGCTTCGCGCGCGAGGCGTCGCACCGCGTGGTGTTCATGGACGGCGGGCGCATCATTGAGGACTCACTGACGTCGGAGTTCTTCGCGGGGGCTCGCGAGGAGCGGGCGAAGCAGTTCCTGAGCAAGGTGATCCACCACTAGGATCGCGACAGGGGAAAGGCAAGGAGGGGCTACATGCACAGCATCCTGGTACGGCTGATCGCGCTGGGCGCGGCCGCGGCGGTCCTCGCGACGGCCTGCGGGGGCGGCGGGACCACGACGGTGGCATCGCCGTCGGCGACGACGAAGGCGGCCGCGACCCCGAAGTTCGAGCTGGCGACCACGATGTATTCGATCCAGGTCAAGGGGAAGCTGCGCGTGGGGACGCGCGAGGATAACGTGCCGTTCGGCCTGAAGAACGCCCAGACCGGGAAGTTCGAAGGCTTCGACGTCGACCTCGCCCGCGAGTTCGCCAAGGCGATCTTCGGCGCACCGGCCGAGGCGGACCCGGACAAGTTCATCGAGTTCGTGCCCGTGGTCTCGGCGACGCGCATCCCGACCCTCACCGACAACAAGGCCGACCTCATCGCGGCGACCTTCACCATCAACGAGGACCGCAAGAAGCAGATCGACTTCACCGACGTGTATTTCCGCACCGGCCAGCGGATCCTCGTGAAGAAGGACAACACCACGATCAAGAGCGTCACGGACCTCAACGGCAAGACGGTCTGCACGGCGAAGGGCTCGACGAGCGAGCAGAACATCACAAAGGAGGCCAAGGACGCCAGGCTCCTGCTCCTCGACACGTACGCGCCATGCCTCCTCGCGCTGCAGCAGGGGCAAGCCGACGCGATCTCGACCGACGAGACGATCCTC
>DASYSC010000111.1:0-2448 GCA_036003765.1 Candidatus Limnocylindria bacterium | reverse complement strand
GCGCAGTACCCGGATGTTCGCGTCGTCCATCACGAGTCCAACCGCGGGTTCACCGGCGCGATGACGACATGCTTCCGCGAGGCCGCGGGCGACCTCGTCTTTCTCGCGCCGGCGGATGGCCAGGTGTCGATGGACGAGCTCGGGCGTTTCCTCGAGCGGTCGTCAAAGGCCGGGATCGTCGTGGGGATCCGCGACCAGCGCGCCGAAGGACTTCGCCGGACGCTTCCCTCGCGGGCCTTCCATCTCTTCTCGCGTGTGCTGTTCGGGATCCCCTACCGCGAGTTCTCAAGCGCCTTTCTCTTCCGGCGTTCACTCCTCGATGGAATGCCCTTCGCATCGAGGCCGCGAAGCGCGACGCTGCTGCCGGAGATCCTGGCGCGCGCGCACTTCCGCGGAGCGGTGATCGAATCGGTCGAGATCCATCACATGCCGCGCGCCGCGGGGCGTGAGAAGGGCGGTCAGCTGAGCGTCGCTCTGCTCACACTGATCGATATGGTCCGTGTGGCGCTGCTGGTCCGCTCCCGCGAGCGCGCGGTCGCGAGGAAGACTCCGGTCTAAGTCGGCTCGCGGACCTGGATCTCGATCGCGAACAGGAAGAACGACGAGAACGCGATTTGCATACCCAGCAGCATCGCGACCAGCGCGAAGAGCGCGGGCCGGACCTCATTCAACGGACCGAATCCGGAAGCGACCCACCGCGCGGCGATCCCGAAGTCCACTCCGAAGCCGATGATGAAGAGCGCGAGCCCGGCGGCGAGGCCGCGCTCGAGGCTGAATGCCCGTCGCAGGATCCGTTGGGTCCTATCCATCGGTTGTAGCCGCAGCGTGACCGCGAGCGTCTTCGCGTAGAGACCGATCGCCAGCACCTGGAAGCCGATGAGGGTAAGGAGGGCCCCCAGGACCATCACGTGGATATCGAAGAGCCGACCCAGCACGACGACCGGTCCTGGCAGGAGCACGACGAGCAGGATCAGCCCCACGAACAGCAGGAAGAGCCCCGGGAACAGAAAGAGATGCGTGGGGCTGTAGAGCATGAGGAACCGAAGATGACGCCAGCCGTCGGGAACGGTGCGCAGCTTCGACGTGCCGCCGCGCACCCGGTAGTTCACCGGCACCTCGCCGATGCGTAGTCCCGCGCGGGCGGCGTTCACGACCATCTCGCTCGCGAACTCCATCCCGGGCATCCGCAGGCGCATGTCGTCGAGCTTCGAGCGCCGGAACGCGCGCATGCCGCAGTGCGCGTCGTCGATCCCGGTCCGGTAGAGCAGATTGAGCAGGGTGGACAGGATCGGACTCCCGAGGTGCCGATGGGACCAAGGCATCGCGCCCGGCTCGATGCGTCCGCGGAACCGCGATCCCATCACCAGATCGTTGCCGGCGCGGATCCGCTCGAGGAATAACGGAAGCGCCGCGAAATCGTAAGAGCCGTCGGCGTCTGCCATGACGATGACGTCGCCGGTCGCCTCGGCGAAGCCGCCCATGTACGCGGCTCCGTAGCCGCGGCGCCGCTCTTTGATAACCCGCGCGCCCGCCGCCGCCGCGGCCTCGGGTGATCCGTCGGTCGAACCGTTGTCCACAACGATGACCTCGCCCTCCACGCCCGCCCTGCACAGCGCATCCTTCGCCTCTTTCACGACACTCGCGACGCTCGCGATCTCGTTGAGGCAAGGAAGGACCACGGAGACTCTTTCGCTCACGGCGGTGAGGCTATCAGTTGGTACGATGCCGAACCGGTGTCAGTGAAGCTCATTGATCGCGCCCTGCAGCGCTGGCGCATCGCGAAGGCCGCGCCGTACATCCCGAAGGGCGGGCGCGTTCTCGATGTCGGCTGTGCCGATGGCGCACTCTTTCGGGTGCTTTCACACCGCATCGCCGGTGGAGTAGGGATCGATCCTGCTCTCGTGGAGGAATCGCAAGACGGTCGTGTCCGTTTCATCCGCGGCAGCTTCCCGGACGACGTGGGCGCGAATGGACAGTTCGACGCGATCACCATGCTCGCCGTGTTCGAGCATCTTGACGACGCCGCGCAGCGCAAGGCCGCGGCCGCATGTGCCGTGATGCTGCGGCCGGGCGGACGCGTCGTGCTCACCGTGCCCGAACCAGCCGTCGATCGCATCGTGCACTTCCTCGCGCGGCTCGGCATCGTCGCCGGGATGGCAGTCCATGAGCACCACGGCTTCGACCCGCAGTTGACGCCCGAGCGGTTCGCGCCGAGCGACTTCGAGCTCGAGCGACGCGAGCGCTTTCAACTGGGCTTGAACAACCTGTTCGTCTTGCGTCGGCGCTAGGCGAGCGAGCGTGCTCGCGGGGGGTTCCGGCGCGCGCCCGTCACCAGTAGAATTAGGTGCAGCGCACCTTCGCGGGCAGATTGAGCAGTGTGGTGAGCTCCGCTGACTGTAGATCAGCCGCCTTTGGCTGTGGGGGTTCGATTCCCTCTCTGCCCACCGA
>DASYSC010000110.1:0-27628 GCA_036003765.1 Candidatus Limnocylindria bacterium | reverse complement strand
GCCACCTCCCGATCCGACGCCGGCGCCCGCACCGCTCGTCACCACCGTGACCGCGTCCTACTTCGGTCCGGGACTCTTCGGGAACCGCACCGCATGCGGGCTGACGCTGACGACGACGCTTCAGGGCGTCGCGCACCGGACGCTCCCCTGCGGCTCGCCAGTGACGCTGCGGTACGGCGCGAACACGGTGACGGTCCCGGTCGTCGATCGCGGACCGCAGGTCGCGGGACGCGAGTTCGATCTGACCTACGCGACGAAGCTGAGTTTGGGTTGCCCCGACATCTGCACGCTGCAGTGGATCCGCTGATGCCCTACGTGAGCCACCGGTTGGGTTCGTTTAGGAGAAACTCCTCGAGTTCGATGCCACCTTCGCCAACAAGCAGCGGTCGTACATTGCGGTATTCCTTTGCAAATTGACTAAGGCCTGGCGTCGATGAGCTGACGCGTCCGCTCTTCACCTCGATCGCGAAAAGCGATCGCCCTGATCTGACGACGTAGTCGACTTCCACATCTCCTTCGCGCCAGTAGAAAACCTCGAGGCCGGACTCGGCTCCGGACAGAAGGTGGGCCCCGACTACCGTTTCAACGAGACGGCCGCGAGTCTCTGGCTCGGTCTTTGCGTCGGCGGGCGTGATGCCGGTCGTTGCCGTGACCAGCGCATTGTTCAGAACGACAAGTTTCGGGCTCGACCCACGTCGACGGACTTGGGAGCCTGAATATTTCGAGAGACCGGCGACCATTCCCGCGCCGCCCAAGAGGTCGAGATAGTGCGCGAGTGTTGTGACGTTTCCAGCGTCCTGAAGCTGGCCCATCAATTTGGTGAGAGTCACTATCTGGCCCGAGTAGTCGCATGCGAGTCGGAAGAGCTGGCGCAACAAGGCCGGCTTGTCGACGCGGGTAAGTAGTAGAACATCTCGCGAGATCGTGGTCTCTATGAGTGAGTCCTTGATGTAGCTCGCCCATCGCTCGTGGTCCGCGATCAGCGGAGCGGCGCCCGGATAGCCGCCGTAGTAGAGGTATTGCTCCAGTGACCAACCGAACGCGTCGCGCATCTCGCGCAATGACCAATGACCGATCCGGATCAGTTCGAAGCGGCCGCCGAGGCTCTCCGTTAGTCCGCGCTGAATGAGGAGAGGCGCCGAACCGAGCAGCATGACGCGTAGCGCTACACGCTTTGCGGTGTCCTCGTCCCAGAGGCGCTTGACCGCCTCGGACCAACCCGAGACCTTCTGGATCTCGTCGAGAACCAGGAGCCCGACACGATTCTCCCGGGCGAGCGCCCTGGCCAGTTCCCATTCTCCGGCGAGCCACGTTCGGTCGCGTAGCGTCGGCTCGTCGGCGGATGCCACACGCGAGGCCAGGCCAGAGGCTTCAATGACTTGACGGGCCAGCGTCGACTTCCCGACCTGCCGGGGTCCCGCGAGCACCTGCATGAACCGCCGGCGTTCGCGGATGCGTGCGAGGATTCGGTTGAACACGGGACGGCGGTAGGTCCCCAGTTTGTTCAAGGCATTGAGTAAATTAAGTCAAGACGCTGAGTTAGTCTAGAGGCGCCCTAGCGGCTTCTGATCCAGCGCTCCGCGAGGAGGATCGCGAGGAAGAGCGCCGCCACGCCAGCGAGCTCCCCGTATCCGCCGCGCTCGATCGCCGGCCGCACCACCACGAGGAAGAGCAGCACGGCGAGTACGGCGGCGGAGACCGCCACGAAGGCGGCGCGCGGGCTCAGGCGGATGGTGGCTCGGGCTCCGGCGACACGAAATCGTCGCCCTTCCCGCGCATGCGACGCAGTGCCCACGCGATCGGGTCGTAATGCCGCGTCACGACGCGCTCCTTGAGGGGGATGATCGCGTTGTCCGTGATGTGGATGTCCTCGGGGCACACGTCGGTGCAGCACTTGGTGATGTTGCAGAAGCCGAGGCCGTGCTTCGCTCGAATCAGCTCGAGGCGGTCGTTCGTATCGAGCGGATGCATCTCGAGCGCGGCGAGCCGCACGAAGAAGCGCGGCCCTGAGAACGACTGCTTGTTGTCCTCGTGATCGCGGATCACGTGGCAGACGTCCTGGCAGAGGAAGCACTCGATGCACTTGTGGAACTCCTGAACGCGGTCCACGTCCTCCTGGTACATCCGGCGCTTGCCGTCGGAGTCCTTCGGCCTCGGCTTGAACGGCGGGATCGTCTTGGCCTTTTCATAGTTGAACGAGACGTCGCTCACGAGGTCCTTGATGATCGGGAAGGTCTTGATCGGCGAGATCGTGATCTCCTCCCCCGGCGCGAATTCGTTCATCCGCGTCATGCACATGAGCTTCGGGTGTCCATTCACCTCGGCGCTGCACGACCCGCACTTGCCGGCCTTGCAGTTCCAGCGCACCGCGAGATCCGGCGCGTGCGTCGCCTGGATGCGGTGCACGACGTCGAGCACGACCATGCCCGCGTCCATCGGTACGGCGTACTCGACGTGCTCGCCGCCGGACGCGTCGCCGCGCCAGATCCGCATGCGTACCTCGGGCGCCTGCGGGGGCAGGGCCCCCGCAACCGTAGTCATTCTTTCCCGCCGATCACCGCCGGTTCGCCGAGCGCGACCTTTTCCTGCGGCTTGTCCTCGCCGATGAGCTCGCGGAGCTCCGCAGGCACGGACGGGATCGGCTCGGTCGTGAGCTCGAGGCGTCCGTCGCGCCTGCGCGCGACCACGTTCTTGGTCCCCCACTCGGAGTCGGCCTTCGGGAAGTCCTCACGCGTGTGGCCGCCGCGGCTCTCCGTGCGGAGCAGCGCACTGCGCGCGACCACTTCGGACACGCCGATCAGGTTCTCGAGGTCGAGCGCGAGGTGCCAGCCGGGGTTGTAGAGGCGCGTACCGGTGACGTGGACGCGAGCGGCGCGGGCGCGTAACCGCTCGAGCTGCGCAAGCGCTTCCTCGAGCTCGTCCTTCCTGCGGATGATCCCCACGAGGGCCTGCATCGTGTCCTGAAGATCCGCGTGGACGCGGTACGGGTTTTCGTCCCCCTCTTGCTCGAACGGGACGGTGAGGCGCTTGGCGAGCGCGTCGACCTGCGCATCATCGATGCGAACCGCCCCCGCGCCCTTCGCATACTCCGCGGCAGCCTGGCCCGCGCGACGGCCGAACACGAGCAGGTCCGAGAGCGAGTTGCCGCCCAGGCGGTTCGATCCGTGCAACCCGGCAGCGACCTCGCCCGCCGCGTAGAGGCCCGGCAGCGTGGTCGCCGCGGTGTCCGCGTCGACGCGGATGCCGCCCATGATGTAGTGGAGCGTCGGACCGACCTCCATCTGCTCCTTCGTGATGTCGACGTCGGCGAGCTCCTTGAACTGGTGATACATCGAGGGCAGGCGCCGCTTGATGTACTCGGCCGGCCGGCGCGTGGCGATGTCTAGGAACACGCCACCGTGCTCGGTGCCTCGTCCGGCCTTGACCTCGGAGTTGATCGCCCGTGCGACCTCATCGCGCGGCAGCAGATCCGGGGTGCGGCGGTTGTTCCGCTTGTCCTCGTACCAGCGATCGGCCTCGGCCTCGCTGTCCGCCGTCTCCGCGCGGAAGAAGTCGGGGATGTACCGGAACATGAAGCGCTCGCCGGTGCTGTTGCGAAGCGTCCCTCCGTCCCCGCGCACGCCTTCGGTGACGAGGATGCCGCGCACGGACGCCGGCCAGACCATGCCGGTCGGGTGGAACTGCGTCATCTCCATGTCGATCAGATCGGCACCCGCTTCGAGCGCCATGGCCATGCCGTCGCCGGTGTACTCCCACGAGTTCGAGGTCACCTTCCAGGCCTTCCCCACCCCGCCGGTGGCGAGGACCACGGCTTTCGCATGGAAGAGGACCAGTGCGCCGGACTGGCGCCAGTAACCGATCGCGCCCGACACGCGGCCGCCGTCGGTCAAGAGATGCCGGACCGTGCACTCCATGAAGACATCGATGCCCTTCGCGACGGCGTGGTCCTGGAGGGTGCGGATCATCTCGAGACCGGTGCGATCACCAACGTGCGCGAGTCGCGCGTATCTGTGGCCACCGAAGTCGCGCTGCAGGATGAGGCCGTCATTGGTGCGGTCGAAGAGCGCGCCCCACTCCTCAAGCTCGAGCACGCGATCAGGCGACTCCTGCGCGTGCAGCTGCGCCATGCGCCAGTTGTTCAGGAGCTTGCCGCCGCGCATGGTGTCGCGGAAGTGGACCTTCCAGTTGTCCTCTTTCCACACGTTCCCCAGCGCCGCGGCGATGCCGCCCTCGGCCATCACGGTGTGCGCCTTACCGAGCAGCGACTTGCAGATCACGGCGGTCCTCGCGCCGGCGGCCTGCGCTTCGATCGCAGCGCGCAGCCCCGCGCCGCCCGCGCCCACCACGACGACGTCGTACACCGCGGCGTCGATCTCGGCCATTAAAAGACGACCCTTGGGTCGGTGAGCACGCCCACCGAGAGAAGCCGGATGTAGAGATCGGTGAGGCCGACGACGACCAGACTCGCCCACGCCCAACGCGCGTGTCTCGCGTTCAGCCAGTTCGCCCAGCTCCACAGCCGGTACCGCAGCGACGCACGATGGAAGCTGTCGAGGTAACCACCGACGAGATAGCGCAATGAGTGACAGCTCGCTGAATATCCCGAAAGCAGGACGACGTTCAGCAGCAGGAGGAGTGACCCGAGGCCCACGCCGAAGTGGCCGCCGAAGTTGAATGCCAGGAACGTGTCCCACCAGAGGAAAATGAGCAGGGCCGTGGCGAAGATCAGCGCGTAGCGATGCAGGTTCTGGATGAGGAACGGGAAGCGGGTCTCGCCGGCGTACGACGTTCGCGCGTCAGGGACCGCGCACGCGGGCGGCGCCCAGAAGAACGCGCGGTAGTACGAGCGACGGTAGTAATAGCAGGTGACACGGAAGGCGAGCGGGAACGCGACGATCAGGATCGCCGGTGAGAGGTTCCAGTACGCGCCGACGATCGGCAGGTGCGGATGCACGCAGTTCGCGGTGATGCATGGCGAGTAGAGCGGCGAGAGATACGGGTCGTAGAAGTAGTTCGCGTTCGCGAGGCCGGCGTACACGGAGTAGAGGACGAACGTGCCGAGCACCACGACGATGACTAGAGGCTCGAGCCACCAGAGGTCTTTTCGCTCCAGCCGACGTCGTAAGTCCACGCGCAGTGCTGTCGTCGCCACCACCGCCGATGGTGGGCGGTCGGCGTTGAGAACGCAAAGGTCTGAATGCGCTCGCTGCGATAGCGCTAGGCTATGAGCTGATGGAGCTCCATCAGCTCCGGTACTTCGTAGCGGTGGCCGAGGTGCGGCATTTCACGAAGGCCGCGCGTGCCCTGCGCATCGCACAGCCATCGGTCTCGCGCGCGATCCGCGTTCTCGAGGAAGAGCTCGGCACCCCGCTCTTCCACCGCATGAAGGGGAATGTGGCGCTCACATCCGCCGGCGAGGTGCTGCTCCCTTGGGCGCGCCGTGTCCTCGCCGACGTCGATGGCGCGGCCCTCGAAGTCCGTGAGCTCGCCGATCTGCGGCGAGGTCGCCTCGCCGTCGGCGCGACGCCGTCCCTCACGACGACGCTCTTGCCGCCGGCGCTCGCGCGCTTCCACGCGGCATTTCCCGGGGTCGATCTCGTGCTCCACGAGGCGGGCTCGCGCGATCTCGTGCGCGAGCTCGAACAGGGCGCGCTCGACGTGGCGCTCGTGATCCTGCCGCTGCGGCATGAGGTGCTCGAGACGACGCCGCTGCTGCGCGAGGAGCTCGTCGTGGCCGTCGCGCCCGACCACCCGCTCGCGTCGCGGAAGACGATCGCGATCGCGGACCTCAAGGGCGTGCCACTGGTGATGTTCCGCGACGGTTACGACCTGCGCGCGACGACCCTCGCCGCGTTCCGGCGCGCGGGGTTCGAGCCGACGCTCGCGCTCGAGGGCGGCGAGATGGACGGCGTGCTGCGCCTCGCCGCGGCGGGCCTGGGCGTGGCCGTGGTGCCGAGCCTGGTGATCGATCCGGCCGGCCCGCTGCGCGCGGTACGCCTCGCCGAGCCGTTGACGCGGACCATCGGCTTCGCGAACCGCCGCGATCGCCGGCTCACGCGAGCCGGCCGTGAGTTCGTCGATATGGTTCGCGCGCTCGTCCGAGGGCGCGACTGGCTGCGAACGCGCCCGGCCGGACTGACGGTCCTGGACGCGAAAAGCTGACCTCCCGCCGTTCCTGATGCTCCTCAAACCGTCCTAGCCGTCGCGAATCCATAATCGGATGCCATCATGATGGTGTAAGATGCCATCATGAGGCGCATGCAGGTCCAGCTTACTGACGAACAAGAGCAGGAGGTTCGTAGGCTCGCTTCCCGGTCCGGTCGGTCGGTGGCCGCAGTAATCCGTGAGGCGATAGACCGCTACGTGCTGCCGGCTCAACGCAACGAGACGCGGCGAGTAATGGCGCTCGCAGGCAAGTACAGCGATCGTGAGGGTGCCACGGACGTCGCTAGAAACCATGACCGGTACCTTGCCGACGCAATTCGCAGGTGACGGTCTTCGTCGATACCTCAGCTATCTTCGCCTTCCTCGCGGCCAATGATGTCGACCACGATCGCGCCGCGGCCACCCTCGCGGATCTGCGTCAGAACGAGGAGCTCGTAACTCATAACTATGTGGTGGTCGAAACTGCCGCACTTGTGCACTCCCGGTTGGGCCCGGAGGCCGCCCGCGACCTTCTGAGGGTTTTCTTGCCTTCGCTGAATGTGTCGTGGGTAGACGAGCGACTACACGAAGCCGCGACGTCCGGGTACTTGGCGGCACGACGCCGTGACATATCGCTTGTCGACTGGGTGAGCTTCGAGTTCATGCACCGCAGCGGGCTGACTGACGCATTCGCCTTCGACAGAGACTTCGCGGAGCAAGGCTTCGCGCTGATACCGCTCGCCCGGTAAGCGATCGGTCAACGTCAGCGCCGTTTTTCAGGCGGTCGCGGTCGGCAGCTGCGCGAACAGATCCACGACGTTGTCGTCCGGATCGATGACCTGCGCGTAACGCTGGCCCCAGAAGGCATCCCACGGGCCCTTCTTCGATCGGAAACCGGCCTTCATGATCCGCGCATGGGTCGCATCGACATCGCTCGGTGAGGAGCACTCGAAGGCGAGGCCCATGCGATGACCTTTGGGCTCGACCCAGTCCGGGTCGAGCTGCTTGGCGAGCTCGAGCGTGTCGAACATGAGCCGAATACCGCTCGGGAGCGTCGCGTCGAGGTGGTCGTCCACGGCGTCCGGCACGTCGACGCCCAGGAGACGGTAGAAGCGGACGGCCTCCTTCATGTCGCGGGTGACGATCCCGATCGCGGCGAGCGCCGGCACGAGTCGGCAGGTTACGCGAATCTCTTCATCCGCGTCAGCGGTTTGTCCGTATGGGGATCGAGAACGCAACGCAGGAGGGATCTCATGCGCCCGCTCGCAATGAGCCTCGCTACCGCATTGCTCGTCGCAGCCTGTGGCGGCACGGCCGCGCCGAGTCCGAGTCCCACTCCATCCCCGACGCCGAAGCCGACGATCGTGGCGAAGGTCGCGACGGACGCCACGTTCGGGAAGATCCTCGTCGATCAGGCGGGCAAGACCCTGTACCTGTGGTTCAAGGACATCGACGAGAACAGCCAGTGCTACGACGCCTGCGCCGCGGTTTGGCCGCCGTTCCTCGTCGAGGCCAAGCTCATCGCCGGGGACGGCGTGGTGAACGGCAAGCTCGCAACGGTCGCCCGCAAGGACGGCAAGCTCCAGGCGACATACAACGCGCGGCCGCTCTACTTCTTCGTGCGCGACGAGGCGGCCAAGCCGACGGCCGGACACGGGAGCACCGGGTTCGGCGCGCTCTGGACCGTGGTCCAGCAACCGTAACCGCGTGAGGCCCTCCGGCGGCCGCCGGAGGGCTCTTGGGCTAGGACAGAGTGAAGACCTCCACGGCGTTCGCTTTGCCCCGCACCATCGCTTCCCCGAGCGGGCGCAGCGCGATGCCGTCGCCGCGGACGCGATCGGCAGTGTCGCGCGAGAGGATCGAGTCGACCTTGAACTCCTTGGTGAGCGTTTCCATCCGTGACGCCGTGTTCACCGCGTCCCCGAAGGCGTCGTACTGGGATCGCTCGGGGAGGCCGATCGCGCCGACGACGACGTCACCGGTGTGGATGCCCACGCCGAACTGGACGACCGGCTCGCCGTGCGCCGCACGCGCGACGTTGAGATCCGCGATGCGGTGGCGCATCTCCAGAGCGGCGCGCGCGGCGGCGGACGCGCCGTTGTTCGTGCGATCGTTCATCGCGCCGAAGATCGCCATGAGCCCGTCGCCAGTGAACTTGTCGAGGATGCCGCCCTGGTCGAGGACGCACCGCGCCATGATCGTGAGGTACGCGTTCACCGCGGTGATGACCTGCTCGGGCTCCAGCTTCTCGGCGAGCGCCGTTGAGCCGCGCAGGTCCGTAAAGAGGATCGTCACCGTCTGACGCTCGCCCTCGAGGCGCAGCGGGTCGCCCTGGATCACGCGCTCGACGACCGTCGGCGGAAGGAAGCGCTCGAGGCCTCGCCGGCGATCGAGCTCAAGGAACAACGCTCCGATAGCGAGAACGACCGCGATGAGCATGAGCCCGTGGTATTCCCACCACGACGGCGTCCAGGTCGGACCGAGGAACTGGGAGACCTGCGCCTGCGCGAGCAGGACGTACGCGATGGCGAGCGCGCCCTGGAGCGGCAGGCCGCTGCGAAAGAAGTCGCGTCCCTGCGCGAACGCCGCGTAGAGATAGAGCACGATGACGGCGGAGACGAGCACGTACGGCAACCATCCGGCGCCGCCGGTGATGTCGCCGGCGGCGGGTGTGCCATAGCCGTAGGTCGCCGGGTCATATCCGGGCTGCGATCCCCCCTGCACGAGGGTCCAGCGCGCGATTCCGCTGAACGCCTCAGGCCATCCGAGCCCGAGCGCGGCATAGGCCGCGAGCCCCGCGATGACCCCACCAGTGAGCACTCGCGGGGACACCACGCGCTCGAGCCACGCGGCGAGCGGCGTGTACCGGACGGCGAAGAAGACCGCAGCGACCGCGAGCGCGAGCTGGCCGGACACGGCGACCACCAGGCCCGCCGGCTTGGCGCGCTCGCCCTGCTGCAGCACGTCCGGCGTCGACAGGCCATGCACGGCAAAGATCCCGGCCATACACCCGAACCCGAGCGCGATGAGGAGCGTCCGGTAATGACGCACGCCCAGCGCGGCGCGGGCGACGAGGAAGGCCACGAGCGCGGCGACGATCGACACGTTCGACGTGATCACGAAGTGCTCGACCTTGATCACGATGGGCTGGTTCCGTGCTTGGTCCGCCAGAAACCACGCGAGGAGCGCGGTCGGCAGGAGGGCCACGACCATTACGGCGAGCGGCCGGACAGGCGACACGTTACTGGGGAGGTTAAGCGGCGGAGGCGACGCGCGCGATCTTGGGGACCAGCTCGCTCAGGTCGAAGGGCTTCTCGATGATCTCGACGGCGGCGAGCGACTTGGCGTGCGTCCGCAGGTCGCGAGCCGCCGAGAGAAGAACGATCGGGATGTCCTCCTCGCGGGCACGGAGCTCCTTCGCGAATTGCCAGCCATCCATGACCGGCATCATCAGATCGAGGATGATCACGTCCGGATGGAAGGTGCGGATGATCGCGAGGCCTTCCTGCCCGTTCGCGGCAGGCACGACCTCGAAGCCCTCGTCCTCGAGAGCGGTGAAGAGGAGCTCTCGAATGTCGGGGTCATCGTCGACGATGAGTACGCGTTTCCCAGCCACCGTCGGGCGGTAGATTGCCACACGAATCGGGGTTAGCGTTCAAGCGAGCGAGCGCGCTTTCCCATGCAGCGATGCCGCGAAGACGGCCGGAATGAGTACGAAGCCGACCGCAAAGAGCGCGACCCACAGCCAGATCGCCTCGAAATGGCACGTGACGCCGGCCGAGCAGCCCTCGAGCGAGCGCGCGCGTTCGACGAGCAGCAGAGGAATGCTTCCCGGTGACGCGACGACCGATGCCGCTACGAACGTCGTTGCGATCGTGGCCACCCCGCGCTCGATACCGCCCGCGCGCCGATCGATGACGCGCGCTTGCCATCTCGCCCACCCCAGCGCGACCACCGTGGTGACCGCAGCGAGCGCGATGGAGAGCGGAAACCGATCGGTAAATCCTCGGTCTAAAACGCGCGGCAATGCCAACTCGATCAGCGTCAGGGCGGCCCAGTAAGCGAGCTTGATCGTGGTGACGCGGCCGACGAGCAGCGCAAGGGTCTTCTGACGCGGGAGCGGAAGCCGCTCGCCATCGAGCGTCTCGCGCGCTACCTACTCGCTCCGCTCAGTGATAGCTCGTCCACCACTTTTGGAGGAAGTACATGACCGCGAGGAGGATGAACACGGTCACAAGGACCATGTAGAACTCGTTGGCTTCGCTGATCTCGGTGATCACTTGAGGCTCTGAAGATATTCGATGATCGCCCTGATCTGCTCGTCGCTCAGCGAGCCGCCGGCGCTCGTGCTGAAGGCCGGCATGACGACACCCGGCTTGACCGATGGCGCGTTTTGGATCCAGTGCAGGAGGTAGTCGGCGTCGCCCGCGGCCTTGCGGGCCTTGTTCTCGTCGTTCAGTGGGCCCGCGGTGCCGTAGTGGCCCAGGTTTGGCGCTTGCGGCAGCGTGCTCGGGGTGTTCGGATCGAAGCTGTGGCAGGTCACGCACGCCGCCTGCGGATTGTTCAGGGTGAGCGCGCGGCCAAGGTTGATCCCCGTTAGCACCTCGGGCTTCGGGGGGTTCGGCTCGAGGGGAAGATGTCCGTCCTCCGAGCCCTCGCTGTGCAGGCGCACGGTCACGATGTCGTTCCAGTCGTTGTCGGTGCCGAACATGATGAACGAAACGAGCTGCTGGATCTGCTCGTCATTCAAGGAGCCCCCCTCCTTGTCGCTCCACGCGGGCATCGAGATCGCCCCCGGCGGCTTTGCCCGCCCGCGCGAGATCGTGAGCGTGAGGAGATCCTGCGTGGCCTTGAGCTTGGTCGGGTCGGCCTTGACGTTCTCGTACTTGAAGGCCGGTTTGTTCAAGGGAAGTCCGGGCAGATCCTTCCGCGACGGGTCGGTGCTGCCGAGGCCGGTTTTCCCGTGGCAGTCGAAGCAGAAGTTCGCATAGAGGTTCCTACCGCGCTCGATCGACTTCCCGAGCTGATGCTCCGACGCGACCTTATCGCGCCAGCGCTCCGAGGTCGCATCGGCGCGCACGGCGAACAGCAGGAAGAAATAGCCGCCGACGAGAGCGAAGACGGCGAAGAGCATCCCGGCGCCGACGAGGATCTTCCGATCGAGGTTCGCGCTGATCTCCAGCGGGTCCGGCGCCGCGGGGACCGGTGCCACGTAGTAGGGCGTGGGCTGCTCGACGGTCGCGCCGGGCGCGTAGTGCTGCTCGATGAGCTCCGCGCCGGTCGGCTCCCGCGGCTCGACGGATTGCTGGTGAAAGACGGCGAATCCGAAGAATCCGACGAGCGCTATGAAGAGGAGCAGGCTGACCGCGGCGAGGACGGTGTTGAGATCCACCTACGTCTCCGTGATCTCGAGGTTCTTGGGATCCCAGACGTTCGCCTGCCGGTCGACGACGTTCAGGGGATTCGTGTCGACGATGAGGTTCCCGGTCGCGTCGGCGGTGATGTGGAAGAGCTGGAGCGGCTTTGGCGCGGGACCGCCTTTCACGACCGCGGTGTGCTTGTCGTAGAGCGATCCGTGGCACGGGCAGTGGAACTGGTCCTCGCTCGCGTTCCACGGCACGCTGCAGCCCAGATGCGTGCACTTGCGGTAGACGGCGATGATCCCGCCGGGCGCATGGATCAGGAAGAACTTGCCTTCGAAATTCAGGATGGGCGTGTCGTTCGTCGCCTTGAAGGAGTCCAAGACGCTTTGCTTCGACCCCACCGCGATCTTCGCGCCGAGACCGAGGATCTTGTTCGGGCGGTAGAACGGCACGACGAGCCCGGTGATCTCGGTGAGCGCGAGCAGCGTGCCACCGAGGAATCCGAGGCGCAGGAGCTGGCGCCGCTTGATCCGCCCGATGAGCCCCCGGACGGTGGTGTCGGTGTGCGGTCTGATCATTTGCCCGGTTCGAAGCACTGGTGCGTCGAAGGCACCGCCCAGGGAGCGAAGAGGTCCATCCCCGGACCGCGCAGCGACGTTCCAACCACGGTGAGGACGAGGTACACGGAGACGAAACCGGTGAAGATCGCCATGTTCCACTCGCGCGTGTTCGCGCCGTAAAGTCGCTTGACGATGAGCACGAGCAGGAACGAGAGCCCCAGCATGGTGGCGATCGGGATCGCGTAGTTCGGGAGAAGCTGCTTGCCGCCGGGGAAGTGTTCGCTCGCGAACTCGATGTAGCCGTGCGCCTTGAGGAACGCGTCCAGCAGGATCAGCGAGAACGTCAGCAGCGTGGCATAGACCGCGGCGAAGATCGTGATCCGCTTCCCGTTCGGCGACGTGAACCAGATCCCAACTCCTTCACGGCTCCGGTCGATGTACGGGATCGCGGCCATGAACGTGAGCCACAGCGTCGGCACGACGACGCCCGCCAGCCCCTTGTCCATATGCAGGAGAAGTTCCTGCAGGTTGAGGAGGTACCACGGCGCCTTCGAAGGGTTCGGCGTGCAGTCTGGCGTGGCGTGGTCCTGCAGCGGCGCGTTGAACGCCGCCGAGATCACGAAGAGCCCGATCGACCACAGCATCGCCGCGATGAACTCGATGACCAGCAGGTGCGGCCAGACCATCGCGGTGTCCTCGACGCGCTTGTCCACGCGGACCACGGAGTCCTGCCGGACGAACGCGAGAAGCCGGAGCCGCTTCTCCTGACCTGGGAAGGGCTGCGGCCCTCGCGGAGTAGTCAACTAAAGAGGTCCGGTGATCCCGCCGTCCTTCCTGATCCGCCAGAAGTGGATGGCGATCAGGAAGCCGACGACCAGCGGGAAGCCCACGACGTGGAGCACATAGAAGCGCAAGAGCGCGTTCGGGCCGAGCTGGAACCCGCCGAAGAACACGAAGGCGAACTCGTCACCGATCACGGGTGTGGCGCGGGCGATCTCGTAGCCCACCGTCACCGCCCAGAAGGAGAGCTGGTCCCACGGCAGGAGGTAGCCGGTGTAGCTGAGCAGGATGGTGAAGAAGAAGAGCAGCGTGCCGATGACCCAGTTGAACTCACGCGGCGGCTTGTACGACCCGGTGTAGAAGACCCGGATCATGTGCAGGAAGACGGTGATCACCATGCCGTGGGCCGCCCAGCGATGCATGTTGCGCAGGAGCTGGCCGAAGACCACGACCGTCTCAAGGTCCTTGATGTCGCCGTAGGCGTTGTACACGCCGTCGACCGACGGGTGGTAGTAGAACATCAGGAGCGTCCCGGTAAGCGTGAGCACGAGGAACAGAAAGAACGAAAGGCCGCCCATGCACCACGTGTAGGGGATAGCGAGCGCATGGCGGCGGACCTTCACCGGATGCAGATGAAGGAAGACGTTGGTGAAGACCGCGAGCGACTGGTTCTTCCGCGAGTCGGGATAGCCGTGCCGGAACAGTGACCGCCAGATGTAGCTCGTCTTCGTCTTCTGCCAGATCTGGGCTGGTATCTCGAGCACTTAGTGCGTGAGCTCCTTCTCTTTCACATGTGGCTTATGGCCATTGGTGCGAGGCCCCTGGCCGTTCAGGATTGGCTTGTAGCCGGCGGCGAGCGACGGATCGTAGAGCGGGAGCGGCCGTACCGCCTTCTTCGCGCCGACCGTGAGATCGAGATGGATCTCGTCGTCGATCGACTCCTTGGGCAGCACGTTCCCCATCGCCGGCAACACCGCGCCGTAACGGTTCATCGTGATCGCGTCCGTCGGGCACCGAATGATGCAGAGGGCGCAGCGAATGCAGGCCGTCTCGTCCAGGAAGAAGGCGACGCCGTTCTGCCACTTCTTCGCTTCGGCGACCGCAGGGATCGAGCCGTCGTCGACGACGTCGCTCATGTCGACCATGTGAATGACGTCCATCGGGCACACGTCGACGCACCCGCCGCAGATGATGCAGAGCTCGCCGATGATCTCGATGTTGAAGTTGCACTTGAGGCAGCGATCGGACTCAGCGACGGCCTGCATTTCGGTGTAGCCCTGGTTCACCTCAAGGAAGAGTCCGCGCCGATCCTGCTTCGAGAGCTTCGGCATCTCCTGGCGCGGGATGCGGTCGTAATCGACGGACATGTTGTGGTAGATGCGCGCCATCTCGCCTTCGAGCGCGATCATGCCGATGTTGTCGGGGGTCGATGACCGCCGCAGCGTCACGACCTCGTGGTACTCGGGGACGTTGACCGCGACCGCGTTCTCGTCGAGGAACCGCGCGATCTGCTGCGCCGCGCTGCGGCCGTCGGCCACGGCCTCGATGATCGTCGTCGGTGCCGTGCGGTAGTCGCCGGCGATGAAGACCTTCGGCACGACCGTCTGGTAGGTCTCGGGGTCGACCTTGATCTCGGTCCAGCGCTTGACACGGAATTCGGGGAAGTCCGCCGCTAACCAGGTGGTGTCCGGTGCCTGCCCCAGCGCGAGCAGCACGGTGTCGCAGGGGATCTCGAATTCGCTGCCCTGGATCGGCTCTGGCGCGCGACGGCCCGATTTGTCGGGCTCGCCGAGCTTGTTGCGCACGAACACCACGCCGCGCACGTGGCCAGCCGGGTCGGTGAGGATCTCCACGGGCGACGCGAGGTAGACGAACTCCATGCCCTCGCGCTCGGTCTCGGTCAGCTCCTCCTCGTCGACCACCATCTCGTCGCGGCTGCGGCGATAGACGACGTACACGTTGTCGGCGCCGAGGCGCCAGGAGGTCGACGCGCAGTCCATCGCGGTGTAGCCGCCGCCCAGGACGATGACCCGCTTCCCCACTTCGAGCGGCCGGCCGCGGTACGCGCGCTCGAGGAAGACGATGCCGGCCATGACCCCCGCGGCGTCCTCCCCCTTGATGCGCGGATAGTTCGGCTCGAAGCAGCCGGCCGCGACGAGCACCGCGTCGTATTCGTCGTGCAGCTGCCGCAGCGAGATGTCGCGGCCGACGTAGGTGGAGAGGCGCAGCTCGACGTTCTCGTTGACGATGCCGTTGATGTCGCGGTCGATGACCTCGCGCGGCAGCCGGAAGGGTGGCACGCCCGCGAGCTGCGTCCCTCCGGCTTGATCGAGCGCGTCGAAGACGGTGATGCCGAAGCCGAGCTTGGCGAGATCGCTCGCGGCGGAGAGGCCGGCGCAGCCCGCGCCGACGATCGCGACCTTGCCGCGCGGCGGCCCGAACACCGGCGGAGGCGGCTGTGTATAGCGCCGCCCACCGTCCAGCTCGACGTTTTCGTGCGCCCAGTCGGAGAGGAACTTCTTGACGTAGCGGATCGAGAGCGGCTTGTCGACCTCCTTGCGCCGGCACGCGGTCTCGCAGGGCGCGGCGCACACCGATCCGCAGATCGAGGCCATCGGATTGGGATCGAGAGCGAGCTCCCAGCCCTTCTCGTACTCACCCGCCGCCGCGAGGTTCAAATAGCCGCGGCAGTTGGTCTTCACCGGGCAGGCTTCCTGGCACGGAATGTTCTCCTGGTACCAGGCGGGGCCCACCTCAACTACCTGGTAGAGCTCTCGCATCGGCGTCGGTCATGCTACCGGCGTGTAGTGGGCAGTCAAACGCGAAGGCTGACACCGAAAGCCATCGAGATCATTTGGCAACTCGCAACGAGAGACGGTTTTGTGGCTTCATCACGCCCGCTCATCTAGCGATGAGATGCTGGCGAAGATCCGGGCGGCCGGGAGGTCCGCGCGGTTCGAACTTGCAGGATGCGAACGGACGAGCGGCGTCTGCTTGAGTGATGTGCCGCTAACTCGGTCAGGTCATAGGTTCCGAATCAGAGGCACAGTGTTCGACGCCTTTGCAGTCTCGACTGTGCTGCGATCCCCGGACGATGCCGCTCCCGCCTTTGCTGAGGTGTAGAAGTCTCTCTGGGGCCCGGTCGGCCTTCTCGAACGCTCCAAACAGGTTCGTGATCCGTTCCTTGATATCGAAAACGGGTGCTGCGTAACTCTGTCGGAAGGGTACGAACACCTTTGATGACATGGAGAGGGCCCTCATTTCAAACAACTCCTCTACCCATCCGCGATTCCGCCACCGATCCAAGCAACGAGAGCATTAGAAAGCATGTATGCCCCTGTTGCTCTACGTGCTTGAATCGCTGGCCGTTCATGTTGGTTTCTCTAGGCTGGCGGAGTCCCGCTTGCACATTGCCGAAATCAATTCGCAATGGTTGCATTCGGTGCCGGCCCAGACCCGACCATCGTCTTCGTGGTAGAGGACCGGGATGGGTTTGAAGGCGGAAGGCGCGAAAATCACGCTCGACATGCTCGGTCAAACACGCAGACCGATCACCGAGCGCAAGACGCGACTCGATGGGACGGTGGTCGAGTATGCCTGCGACGTGCTCGTCGTGGAGCCGGGCCGGCGCGCCGTCGTGCGCTACGTCACCGACCGCGACCGGCACCTCGAAGGCACCGACCTCGTGCTCCGCGCGGGCACCGTCACCATCGGGCACTTCTGGACCGACCGGCCGTACAACGTCTATCACTGGCTGGAGCGCGGCCGGACAGTCGCGTACTACGTCAGCATCGCAGCGGACACGACCATCGAGAGCGGGGCGATCGCCTACACCGACCTCGTTGTCGACGTACTCGTTCGCCCATCGGGCGCGATCGAGGTGCTCGACGAGGAGGAGCTGCCGCCCGAGCTCGATCCGCGCTATCGCCTCGCGATCGCCAAGGCGCTTGAGACCTGCGTGACCGAGGCGAAGCGCCTCGCGGCCGAGATCGAGCGCGAGACGCGAGCCGTAATCGCATGACGGTCCTCGCGCTCAAGCTCGTCCTGACCCCGACGCTCATCGCGATCGCCACGCTGACCGGCCGGCGGTGGGGCCCATCGATCGGCGGCTGGCTCGTGGGCCTGCCGTTCACATCAGGGCCGGTGTCGCTCTTCCTCGCGCTCGAGCAGGGCACGAGCTTCGCGGCCGCGGCTGCGGCCGGCTCCATCGCGGGCGCCGCGGCCTCGGCGCTGTTCGCGGTCGCCTACGCGGCGGCGGCGCGGCGATCGGCATGGCCGGCGTCGCTCACGGTCGCGAGCATCGTGTTCTTCGGCGCGGTGTTCGCGTTGCGCGCGCTTCCGCTGGGAAGCGAGCTGCCGTTGCCGCTGCTCGCTCTCTACCTCGGGACGCTCGTCGTGCTCGCGCTCGCCATCCGCGTTCTGGCCGAGCCGGGCGATCTTCCCGCCGCCGTGTCCCCGCCACGCTGGGATCTACCGGCACGCATGGCCATCGCGACCGTGCTGGTGCTGGTCATCACCGGCGCCGCCCCGCTCCTCGGACCGCAGCTCACCGGACTTCTCACCACCTACCCGGTCTACGCGAGCGTGCTGGCCATCTTCGCGCACTCGCAGCGCGGCGGCGCCGCGGCGATCCACGTAGTGCGCGGGCTCTGCTACGGCCTCTTCGCGTTCGCGTCCTTCTTCTTCGCGATCGGCGCGACGATCGAGCGTGCCGGCATCGTCGCGGCGTTCGTCGCCGCGATCGCGGCCGCCCTCCTCGTGCAGACGCTGTCGCTGTCGCGGCTCAGGACGCGAGCGTTGACCGTACCGACAGCTTGACGTTTCCCTTGAGCGCGCGCGAGACCGGACAGTTGTCCTTCGCGCCTTCCGCGGCGGCCTTGAACTTCTCCGGGTCGGCGCCGGGGACGTCGCCCTTCACGTCGAGCTCGCTCGACACGACCGTCCAGTTCTCGCCGACCTTGTCGAACGTCACTTTCGAACTCACTTCGAGCCGCCTGGGCGGCGTCCCCGCGCGGGCGAGACCGGCCGAGAGCGCCATCGCGAAGCACGACGCGTGCGCCGCCGCGAGCAGCTCCTCGGGGCTGGTCCTGCCCCCGGGCGCTTCGGTGCGCGCGCTCCACGACACCGGAAGATCCGCGAACTTGCCGCTCGACACAGCGCGCACCGAGCCGCTGCCCGACATGAGATCGCCATTCCAGACCGCCCGCGCTTCTCTGATCGCCGCCATAGAAGTGCCTCCCCCGTCAGCGTAGGGACGAAGTGTCGCAGCGATCGAGATCGCCCGTCTGGTAACCGGTGCGGAACCACTGCTGGCGCTGCGCTGAAGATCCGTGCGTCCACTTCTCGGGCGCCACGTAGCCCTGCGTCTCGCGCTGGATGCGGTCGTCGCCGACCGCGGCCGCCGCGTCGAGCGCCTGCGCGATCTCCGCGTCGGTCGGCGGCTCGAGGAAGCCCGTGTCCGCCGCGTGACGCGCCCACACACCCGCGAGGCAGTCCGCCTGTAGTTCGACCTGGATCGAGGCCGTGCGCGAGCCGCTCTGTGTGAGCAGGCCAAACTGGTGCTGAACGTGATGGCCGTATTCGTGCCCGATGACGTAGCCCTCCGCGAACGGACCGCCCTTCGCGCCGAAGCGTTGCTGCAGCTCCTGGAAGAAGCTGATGTCCAGGTACACCTTCTCGTCTTCGGGGCAGTAGAAGGGGCCCATCGCGGTCTGGGCGAGGCCGCACGCGCCCTGTGCGTACCCCGTGAAGATCACGGTCTTGGCGGGAAGGTACGTCTCGCCGCGCCGCGTGAACTCACCGCCCCAGTACTTCTGGATGCTGTCGACGAAACCGACGACGCGGCAGTCGTCGCGGCGATTTGCGTCGGCACCGGTCCGGCATTCCTGGAGCGACGGCGCGCCTTCGACGGGCGGCTCGCTCGCGTAGTCCGAGAGCGGATTCACGCCCAGGAGCAGCGCCACCACAAGGATCAAGAGGCCAAGGCCTCCGCCGCCGACGATCACCGGCCCGCTGACGCCGCCGCCGCCGCGCCGATCCTCCACCTGCGATGGATCGAGCGGAGCGTTGTCCCTGAACGTCACGCGGTGACAGCACGCATTCTGCGGGCCACGACCTCTCTGGACCGCGGAGGCTGGCGCCGATTAGCGTGAGGGCGGAGCCGACCGAGGGCCATCTGGGAGATCCACCAGGCTCACCGCGAACTGCCGGGCTCGCCGGCGGACCGGGAGCCCGAGCGGATACGAGATCAGACAGAGCAGCGTCTTCGAGACCTTCCTAACTGACCGGTGCCCTAATGCCTGCAGGTCGCAGGCTCACTCGTGAGGCCGAGGTGGGGTCTCCGGCAATAGCCAGGGAAGAGCCTCGGCCATAGGCCGAACGAGCGTGACGTACTGATCGTGCTCGATGCGATCCCGGGCGAAGATGCCGAGCGCGGCGCCATACGCCGCGCGCTCCGCCTTGTGACCGACGTCGCCGTGCTCGTACTGCCATGAGGCCAGCGCGCGCCGACTTTCGGTCATATCGAAGATCGACCGACGGAAGTCTTCCCACGCGGGTCCGCGTTCGGCCTCCTCGATGGCGTGGAGGGCGACTCGCTCTGCGGCATGGAACTTGTCCAGCGCGCCCTCACCGTGCTGGTCCCAGCCCCAGGCAGCGCGCTCGACCCCGGCCGCGGAGAACACTCCGAGGTCCGCGACGAGCCGCGTGCGCTCCCTTTGATCCACCACCGGGTCAGGCGGCGGGCGCTCTCCGAGCGCCCTGGTCCGGCCGGCTCACCGGTGTGATCACGGCACGCTCCGCGATCTCCTGCCCGTGGGTAACGGCGATCTGCTCGCGCGCTTGGTCGACGGATCCGGCCCTGATGAGGTGACGCAGGCTCTCGCTCGTGTACCAGAGATAAGCGTCCACTGCCCCGCTAACACCGGGGACCACCCCCTTTGTTTCACCTCAAAGGCAACGTTTCGCGAAGCCCGCCGGCCTGGACGTGGCTCAGGAGCAGGCCCACGATGCCAGCAAGCAGGATCGAGCCCGTGAGCAGGTGGACCGTCCACCATGTTCCGCTGAGCGCGAGGACCACGAGGAAATAGAGCGCGAAGTAGGCGACCGGAACGGCGAACGCGAAGACGCGCAGCGCAAGCACACGCTCGACCGACGGCCGCAGTCGCCAGAGCAGTAGGTCGCCCACGATCCCAGCGCCGATCGCCACCGCCGTGAAGCTCGCCTGCACCTGGAGCGGGGCGTGTCCGCGCATGAGGATCATGGCGACAGCGTTGAGCCCGAGCACCACCGTCATCCCGCCGACCGGCAGGGTGCCGCGGCGCAGGGCGGTGAGCGCGCAACCCACCACGAGAGCGCTGAAGAGGTACATGCCCAGAAGCGAGCGTGCGATGGCGTTCTCGGTACCCGAGGCCGGGCGCGGGTTCGCGCCGAGGACCGTCGAGTACGGCCCGGCGAAGAGCGAGAAGAAGGTGAACGTCGAGAGCACCATCGCGAGAGAGAGGACCGCGGCAAGTCCCGCCTCGCGCCGGAGACACGCGGCCCGCAGCGGACCCGAGACGATGAGCGTGATGCCGGCCCCGAGCAGAAGGTGGCTCGGCGAGAAGAGCGCGTCGAGGTTCACTTCGATCCCGAACACGGTGTGCCAGATCAGATCGAAGATGCCGCCGAAGGCGAAGACGATCACGCCGGTCGCGGACCAGCCATAACCCGCGGGCACCGCGGCGCGCCAGCCGGTGGCGGGCGCGCGGACGATCGCAGGGCCGAGGATCAGCGCGGCAGACGCGAGGAAACCCGAATAGAAGGCGGCGTGCCAGATCGTGAAGAACGAGTCCGGCAGTGAGTACCCATGCGCCCAGCCGTCCCAGTAGAGCCCGCCGAGCAGCCACGCTCCGGCCGCGACCGCGAGCCAGTCGTACGCCGCGCCGCGCACGGCGAGGCGCTGGGCGGAGACCAGGACGGCGGTGGCGGTCACCCCACCTATATACGCCCCGGTCCCCGCCTGCGCTCGGCTAGTCGCCGATCACGAAGAGATGCCCGTCATTCTCGGTGTAGATCTTCCCGTCACCGCCAATGGCGAGCGGCGTGTACGCCGCCCCCAAGGCCAGATTCAGGAACATGTTTTGCCGCAGGCTTCCATCCGGGTTGATCGCGTAGATGTTGCCGTCTTCGCTATTCGCGTAGATGACGCCGTTCGCGTCGACCGCCGGCGCGTTGATGCACCACTCGAATCCGCCGGGATGGTCGCTCCTGCACTTGAGAGTGCCGTTGTTCTGGAAGTAGCAGCTCTCGGTGTTCGTGTTCAGGAACTGGTGCTCGGGCTGAAGCGTCGTGCCGCTCAGGATGCTCATGTAGAACGGACCGGGCGGCGCGACCGGACAAACCTTGTTGTCGTTGCAGTACGAACCCGCGTCGTAGTGATTGTCCTTCTCGACGATTGAATACGAACCGTTCGCATGCGCAAGGATCGCCGGCGTCGTGTCCCAGCCGAAGTCGTATGCCGCGAGGAACGCGCCGGTCGAGCTGAACTTGAACAGGTGCCCGCGCGCGAAGTTGTACCGGCTGTATGCGCCGTAGAGGACGGCGCCGTCGGGTGCGACCGTCGGGCTGGAGCTGGACTGATCGATCACTCGGCCCGACGGCTGGCCGTTCGTGGCGGGATCCACACCGGCATGCGCTCCGGCGATGCATCCGCCGGGCGTGCCATTCGGCGGAAGCACGCTGAACTGGGTGCCGTCGTTGCAGCCGTCGGATAGATGACCGCGGAGCGAGGCCACCCACTTCGGCGTGAGGTCTGGATTCACCGCGATCACGTAGCCGTAGCGCGTGCGGAAATGCGCCCGGCTCACCGTGTAGATCGTCCCGTCAGGCGCGATGGCGGGGGCGACGTTGATGCCTGGGCGCTGCGTGCCGCATGGACCCGTGGGCACGACCGCGTCAGGGGTCGGCGGCCACGGGAGCTGCGCGAGGCTGAAAGTCGTCTCACAGGTCGTCGGCGCACCCGGGACCAGCGCGCGGTAACTGACGCTGGCCGCGACGTCGTTCGACACCTTTACCAGCCAGGAGCCCGGAATGTCGTTCGCCTTGTCGATCCCGTAGGGATCGGCTGGGTTCAATTTGAGCACGTTGTAGTAGACGTTCCCGGTCGTGTCGGCGGACAGAGGACCAGCGACGAAAGCGTTGGGGTCGCGGTCCGCGCCCGCTGGGAACGGCGAGATCGACTTCTGCGCTGCACCCGTGTTCTTGTTGATCTTCCAGATCGCGCCAAAGGCCCCCGGCGCATAGATCCAGTTACCCACGAGGACCGCGTGGAAGACCGGTTCCCATCCGAGGAGTCCCCACCGCTCGGTCGGTGATGAGCCGACCGCAGGCGAATTGGGTTCGGGCTTCCAGTCGCTCGCCCAGGCCCACTTCTGCTTGAGCTGGCCGTCCTGCCAGGTGAACGCGTTCTCCCCCCAGATCTGCGTGTTCCAGGTGGATGCGCCGGTATAGGCACCGGTCTTCACCTCCATGAAGACGGTGTCGCCATCGATGAGCGGCGCCTGGTAGTGGGCCAGGAGATCGCCGAAGCTCGCCTTCTGCTCAGCGGGGACAAACGGGTCGTAGATCACGTCGGCGAGGATCTGGCCGAAGCTCTGCCCGACGACGTTGGACGCTCCGGTGTGTTGTGGGTCGCGGCCCCACTGCGGCCAGGAAGCCGGTGCGCCCGCGAGGGCCAGCGCCGGTGCGATCGCGATGGTCAGGATCGACGCGAGGGATAACGCGGTGGCGGTAGCGCGAAGACTGTGCACCTGCGTGCTCCTCTCACTTTCGCCCCGCCCCACCCTTACCGACCACGAGCGGACGCCCGGATCACCCCCCTTGATCGTCCCGGTCGCGGACGACCGCGGAATAGTGCCCTATATCCCCGCCAGCCAACGTTCGATCTCGGCCTGGCTCCGGAGACGAACGACGTCGAGGTGCGTGTACTCGGGACGCGCAAACCATTCGCGATAAAGCCGCCGGCGACGTGGCCGCGTACGCAGCGCATAGACAAGGAGCGAGTCCCACGAAAGGAAGCTGCCGCGAAAGGTCTCCTTCTGGATCCCCCACAACCGTTCCCCGCTCCGGATGCGTGCGACGGTTCGACGGACGGTACGCCAAAGCATGAGCCCGAACGGCAGGTCAAGCCAGACGACCGTGTCGGCCCGTGACCATACGAGGTCTCGCGCCTTTCCGTAACTCCCGTCGACGACCCACCGGTCCCCCAGTGTCGCCGTCTCCACACGCGCGCGAAATTCATCGAGCTCCGGCAGCTCCCAGTTCGGATGCACCCAGTGAAGCTCGTCGAGCTCGACGAATGGGACGCCGAGCCGTGTCGCCAGTGCGCGTCCGACGGTGGTCTTGCCCGACCCGCTCCCGCCGATGACGTTGACTCGTCGCATGGTCACGATGATGGCGCGACCGGCCCGCCTTGACGGCGCTCCGCTAATGTGCAACCGTACGGTTGCACATGCGACAGGACATCTTCGCCGCACTCGGCGACCCGACTCGCCGCCAGCTGGTGGGCTGGCTGGCAGCACGTCCCGCCACCGCGACTCAGCTCGCGGAGCGCCTGCCGATGAGCCGGCAGGCGGTGGCGAAGCATCTCGGCGTCCTGGCCGAGGCGCGGTTGATCACGCGCGAGCGGGAGGGCCGGGAGGTCCGGTTCCGGCTGGACCCCGACCAGCTCGCCGCCGCGGGCGAATGGATCGCGGCGGTGTCCGCGCGCTGGGAAAGTCGGATCGGCCGGCTCAAGCGCTACCTCGAAGAAGGAGAGCGACATGGTCACCAAGATCGCCATTGAGGTCACGCACACCGAGTTCATCAAAGCGGCGCGGGAGAAGGTCTATGACGCGTTCGCCACGGCCGACGGTCTCGACGGTTGGTTCACGCGCGGTTCGCGAGTCGACGCCCGGCCGGGCGGCGAGATCTACTTCCGCTGGGCCGACTGGGGCCCGGAGAAGAACATCAACATGGATGCGACCGGCCGTGTGATCGAGGCGATGCGACCCGAGCGCTTCGTGTACGAATGGCCTGGCGACGAAAAGGGCACCTTCACGACGGTCGAGATCATCCTCGAGGAGCGCGAAGGTGGAACGCTCCTCCGCTTGCGCGAGTACGGCTTCCTGGACACCGACGGTGGACGCAAGCACATGGTCGGCAATGCCTCAGGCTGGGGCGAGGCGCTGACCCTCGTGAAGATCTGGCTGGAGCACGGCATCCACTACAACTAGCGGCCAGCGTTTGACCTTGGCGGTAGGCTCGCCTCGCAAGGGAGGGAGCCAGCCGATGTTTCGTCCGAGTACGCCTCTGGCCTGTGCGTTCGCCGTGTTGCTGAGCACCGCGGCGTGCGGTGGCGCCGCCGCGCCATCGCCGTCGCCGGCTACCAAATCGCCGGCTGCGGCATCGCCCTCACCGACGGCGTCTGTGGCCGCCACGCCCAAACCCGCTGATGCGGTCGGCCAGGTGAGCTCGAAGCTCGCCGACGGACCGCTCCCGGTGCTGCCGGCTCTGCCGCTCTATGTGAACGTCCTCGACGTGCCGCAGCCGCCGGCGGCTTCGACTCAACATGCGCACCTCGCCGGGTTCGTCTATGCCGTGGCGGGCGTGCACCGGTACGTGCTCCAAGGCGGCGCAACGACCGACAGCCAGCCCGGTCAAGCGGTGTTCGTCGCCCAGGATGCGGTCCACACGCATTCCAACCCTGGGACCACGCCGAATGAGTGGTACTTCATCGCGCTTCGCAATACCAACGCGCGGAGCGCGGCGAACCCGTTCCCAGGTGGGAGCACCCTGTACGAGTCGGCTGACCTGCCCGCGAACGCGCTGCCGGTCGGCAAGTACGTCGAGCAGCTCAACGTCGTCACGCTCGAGAAGGGCGGCCGCACCGCGTCGCACAAGCACGGCGGAGTCGAGATGTTGATCGTCCTCGACGGGACGATCCAGCTCCGCGTCGCCGGGCAGACGGCGCAGACGCTTACAAAGGGCAAGGGCGCGGTCGTGCCGCCGGGCACCATCCTGCAGGCGACGAACACCGGCGACGCCCAGGCCAAGTTCCTCGCCTTCTTCGTCACCGCGGAAGGAGTGGAGTTCTCAACCAACGTCGATGCGCTCCCGTAGGAGCCGAGTGCCGATATAGTCGCCAGCGCGGCGTGAAGCTACACGAGCATCAGGCGAAGGAGATCCTCCAGCGCGCGGGCATTCCAATTCCGGACGGCCGCGTCGCGAACACGCCTGATGACGCCGAGAGCGCCGCGAAGGCGATCGGCGCGCCGATCGCGGTCAAGGCGCAGGTGCACGCCGGCGGTCGCGGAAAGGCCGGCGGCATCAAGGTCGCCAAGTCCCCGTCCGACGCGAAGGCCGCGGCGACGGCCATCCTCGGCATGGAGATCAATGGACTGCGGGTCGAGAAGGTCTATGTCGAACGCGCCGCCGACGTCGCGAGCGAGCTCTACCTCGGGATCACCCTCGACCGCGACCGGCGCCGCCCGGTGGTGATGCTCTCGACCGTCGGTGGCATGGACATCGAAGACGTAGCCGTTGCATCCCCAGAGAAGATCGCTCGCGGATGGCCCAGCCCCCTCCTGGGCCTGCTCGCGTTCGAGGCACGTGCTCTCGTGTTCGCTGCCGGCGTGGCCGAGGCGCAGCGCGAGGCCGTGGTCGACATCGCGCGGCGGCTGTATCGCACGTACGCCGAGACCGACGCGACGCTCATCGAGATCAACCCGCTATTCGTGCAGAAGGACGGGTCCGTCCTGGCGGGCGACGCGAAGCTGGACATCGACGACAACGCGCTCTTCCGCCAAGCCGAGCTGGCCAAGCTCAAGGAGGTCGCGCCGGATGAGGAGGCCGAGGAGCGCGCACGGGCGCTTGGGTTCAGCTTCGTCCAGCTCGACGGCGACGTCGGGATCATCGGAAACGGCGCGGGCCTGGTGATGGCGACGCTTGACGCGGTCCGCAACGCCGGCGGTCGCGCGGCGAACTTCCTCGACGTGGGCGGCGGAGCGAAGGAAGCGGTCGTAAAGGCCGCACTCGAGATCGTCCTCTCGAACCCGCGCGTGCGCAGCGTGATGATCAACATCTTCGGCGGGATCACGCGCGGCGACGAGGTCGCGAAGGGCATCCTCGACGTGATCGAGAAGCACCCGCCGAGTGTGCCGCTCGTCGTGCGTCTTTCCGGTACCGAGGCCGAGGCGGGACGCAGGCTGCTCGAGCGCGCGCCGCTCGAATCGCGCGCGACGATGGACGACGCCGCTGCCGAGGCGGTACGGCTCGCGAAGGAGCCCGCGCGAGCATGAGCGTCCTCCTCGATCGCAACACGCGCGTGCTCGTTCAGGGGATGGGCCGCGAAGGCCGCTTCCACGCCGAGCGGATGAAGGAATACGGCACCAAGGTCGTCGGCGGCACGAAGCCCGGTGCCGGCGGGACGGCGATCGACGGGATCCCGATGTTCGACACGGTCGCGAGCGCGGTGGACGAGACTGGCGCGAACGCGTCGATCGTCTTCGTGCCCGCGGCGGCCGCGATGGACGCGATCCTCGAGGCGATCGACGCGCAGATCGACCTCGTCATCGCGATCACCGAAGGCATCCCGGTCGCGGACATGCTCAAGGTCGCGGCGGTGCTCGAGACGGCGGCCACGACGCTCGTCGGACCGAACGGGCCCGGGGCGATCACCCCCGGGCAGTCGAAGATCGGGATCATGCCCGCGGAGAACTTCTCGCCGGGTGGGGTCGGCTTCGTCTCGCGGAGCGGCACCCTGACATACGAGATCGCCGACCTGCTCACCCGCGCCGGCCTGGGCCAGTCCACCTGCATCGGGGTCGGCGGCGACCCCGTGATCGGTCTGCCCACGCCGGACGCCGTTCGTCTGTTGAACGAGGACCCCGAGACCGAAGCGATCGTCATCGTCGGCGAGATCGGCGGCAGCGCGGAGGAGCGGGCCGCCGAGTACATGCGCGCGGAAGGAAAGAAGCCCGCGGTCGCCTTCATCGCCGGCCGCTCGGCGCCGCCGGGGAAGCGCATGGGGCACGCCGGCGCGATCGTCTCCCGCAATCAGGGCACGGCTGAATCGAAGGTGCGGGCGTTCGAGGAGGCTGGGATCCCCGTGGCGAACGCGCCGAGCGAGATCCCGCGTCTGGTGAAAGAGGCGCTTCGCCGCTAGGCGATCACTCCGCACAGCACCAGCCGATGAGACCCTGCAACGGGACCACGTATTGCTCCTGCGGTCCGTTGAGCCGTACGACCGTGAGCTCATCGGCTCCGGGTATCGCAGCCCAGGTCGCGAGATCTGACAGCAGCAGCGCTCCCTTCCGGCCGATCGTCAGATCCCGCATGACCCCACCCGCTTTGTCGACCAACAGCGCGCGATTCAGACTTTCGGTGAGTCCGCATGCAGGGCCGTACAAGAACGCAACGAGGACCGGAGTGCGCGCCGCCCACCGCGCGGCCGGGATATAGCAGTTGTGCGGCGACCGCACGACGCCGCGGAGCCCGAGGTCTTGGTGGACCACCGCGACGCCGTAGTCGTACTGGCCCGCCCCACGCAGGCCCACTGCGATCAGCCCACCTTCTTGCCACTCGAGGAACGTGAGCTGAACGTCCTTCGCGGACCAGCCGCAGGTCTCCTTTGCCTTGAGGACATCACTCACGGTCAGAACGGTTCGATCCCCGAGGACCACATCACGGACCTTGACCACGGGGAGGCCATCCGTGCCAACCGTCCAGTACGCGAGCATCGCGCCGTCGGGACGCCAGGCCATC
>DASYSC010000109.1:0-44739 GCA_036003765.1 Candidatus Limnocylindria bacterium | reverse complement strand
GTGGCGGTCGGCGACGGCGGCGGAAGGGCGACCTGGCGCGACCCGGCGACGACGTACACGATGACCCCGATCGCCACGACGAGCCCGATCAGCGTGAGCACGGGCGCGATGTTGCTTCTCATGTCCGTTCTATAGTGCCTGTGCTCCAAGAGGGGAGGCTTTCGATGGAACGTGACGTGATCATTTCTCGCAGGCGTTTTTTAGGGTCTCTTGCCGCGGTGGGCGTCGTCGTCGCGTGTGGGCAGACCGCCGCGCCGAGCCCGAGCGCGAGCGGGAGCGCCTCAGCCGCCCCCGCGACCGCTAAGCCGGTCAGCATCGAGTGGTGGCGGCGTAACTACACGCCGGGGAGCCAGAACGCCGAGACAGTTGCGTCCGACGCCGCCGTGAAGGGCTGGAAGGAGCGCAATCCGAACTTCACGATCACCATCCAGGGGGGACCGTTCGGACCCGAGACCGACCAGAAGTTCGACATCGCGATCTTGCAGCAGAAGGCCGGCCCCGACGTCTTCCACACCACCGGCGGCGACGTGCTCAAGTACGCAGCGGCGGGGCAGCTCTCCGAGCCGCCGCTCACCGATGCCGAGCGCCGCGATTTCAATCCGAGCGCGCTTCAGGCGACGACATACAAGGGGAAGGTCGTCGCATACCCGCTCTGGATCGTGCCGTGGTTCGAGTACATCAACCTCGACCTCTTCAAGGAAGCCGGCGTCACGCCGCCGAAGGACGGGAACTGGACGTACGACGAGTTCTTCGCCGCGGCGAAGAAGCTCACCATCAAGCGCTCCAACGGAAAGCAGGCCTATGGCTTCGCGCACGCCAATGACGAGTTCGCGTTCATGCTCATCGACGGCGGTCGGCCGTACGACAAGGACGTCAAGACGTGGACGTTCAACAGCGCCGACGCGGTGAGCGGACTCGAGAAGTGGGTCGCGCTGGCGCAGGCCAAGGTCATGCCGCCCGACTTCCTCACGCTCAACCCCAACGACGCACAGGCGCGGTTCCTGAGCGGCGACATCGCTATCCTTCAGCGCCCGAGCGCGATGATCAACGTGCTGAACGCCGATAAGAACTGGGAGTTCGGGAAGAACTGGGACATCGCGAACTTCCCAAGGGCCAAGGGCGATCAGACCGCATGGGGTGGCGTCGGCTTCATCGCCGTGCGCGAGCAGCAGGATGCCGACAAGAAGGCCGCCGCGCATCAGTTCGCTAAGTACCTCACCGGGCCCGACATCGGGCCGGACCTCAAAAAGCAGACGCCGCCGGTCGAGTACTGGCTCGCGCCGGCCGGTCGCACCTCCGCCGCCGGCATCTACGGCGACTACCACCCGGCGAAGGCGAAGGTCGCGAAGATGGGTGCGTTCACCTACGTGCTGCCGAACGTGAGCACCTGGTCCGAGATCGATCAGAAGTACATGCGGCCGGCGCGCGATGCGGCGCTCGAAGGCAAGAAAACGCCGAAGCAGGCGTTGGACGAGGTGACACCGGCCGCGCAGCGGCTGCTGGACGAAGCGAACAAATAACTTGAGCGCCGCGCTGCGGCGTCACGGCTGGTCGTATCTCTTCGTCCTGCCGACGTTCTCGCTGTTCGTCGTCTTCACGCTCCTGCCAGTCGCGCAGGGGCTCGTGCTCTCGTTGCAGGACGCGCGAGTCACCGGCGGGAGCTTCATCGGGCTCGCGAACTTCGCGACGCTCGCGGATGACCCCGTCTTCCGGCAGGCCCTCGGGAACACGGTGCTCTACGCGACGGTCGTCGTCGCGGCGCAGGTCACGCTCGCGCTCGTCGTCGCGAGCCTGATCCAGCCGCTCGGTGCGAAGAGCCGGGTCTTCTATCGGGCGCTCTTCTACTTGCCGCTCGTGAACTCGGCGATCCTCGTCGCGATCGTCTGGCGCTGGATCTTCAACCCGAATCCATTTGGTCTCGCGAACGCCACGCTCGGCGTGGTCGGCCTAGGGCCGTTCCTCTGGATCGGCAGCTCCGACCAGGCGCTGCTCGCGGTGATCCTGAGCGCGGTCCTCACCATCCCGGGTGGCGGGGTCGTCCTCTATTCCGCGGCGATGGGATCACTGCCGCGGGAGCTCTACGAGGCCGCGGACCTCGAAGGCGCCGGGCCCTTCGCGAAGTGGCGGCACATCACCGTGCCGCTGCTGCGGCCGACGACGCTCTACCTGGTGGTCGTGTACACGATCCTCGCCTTCCAGATCTTCGAACGCGTCTATATCATGACCAACGGCGGCGGGCCGAACAACGCGACGATCACGATCGTGCAGCTCATCTACAGCACCGCGTTCCAGTTCGGCCGCTACGGCCTCGCGAGCGCCATGGCGGTCGTGCTCTTCGTCATGGCGATGGTCGTCGCGATCGCGCAGTTCCGCTCGCTCCGGACCGATGTCGAGTACTAGAACGGCGCGCCCCATCCATGTGCTACTCATCGCCGCGGGCGTGCTCTCGCTCTTCCCGCTCTATTGGCTGTTCCTGACCTCGCTCTCGCCGACCCAGTACGTCGTGCGGGTCCCGCCGGAAGTCGTGCCGCGCGAGCTGACGGTCGGGAACTACCAGCGGCTCTTCGAGACGACGCCGATGGTGCGCTGGCTCGGGAATACCATCGTCATCGCCGGGGTCATCACTCTCTTCCACCTGCTCTTCGACAGCATGGCCGGCTACGCGTTCGCGAAGCGGCGTTTCCCGGGGAAGGACGTGATGTTCTGGCTCGTCGTAAGTACGCTCACCGTGCCGGCGCAGGTCACGCTCATCCCGGTCTTCTTCATCCTCCGCACGCTCGGACTGCTCGACACGTATCCAGGCGTGATCCTCCCCGGGCTCGCGGATGTCTTCGGTGTCTTCCTCATGAAGCAGTTCATCCAGACGCTGCCGACCGAATACGAGCACGCCGCGCGAGTGGACGGCGCGTCCGAATGGCAGGTGTACCGCCACATCATCGTGCCGCTCTCGCGCCCCGCGCTCGCGGTGCTCGCGATCTTCACGTTCCAGCGGTACTGGAACGCATTCATCTTCCCGCTGGTGATCCTGCGCGATCCCGCGAAGTACCCGGTGCAGGTCGGCCTAGCGACGCTCCAGGGCGAGTTCAACACCGACTATGGGATGCTCATGACCGGCGCGGCGGTCGCGGCGCTGCCGCTCATCGCCGTGTTCTTCGCCTTCCAGCGCTACTTCATCGAAGGGATCCGCATCGGCGGGGTCAAGGGGTGATCGGCCTGCCAGTTCGGCCGGTACCTCGGCTCTACCCGCTAGACGCCCGTGCCCGCCCGTTCGCGCTCCGCGTCCAAGCGCGTCGCAAGAGCTGAATGACCTGCTCGTCAGTGACCTGCGCGAAGTCCTGGTAGTAGACGCCGACCGCCCAGAACTCCTCGAGCTCCAACACGCACACGACCTCGTCGCAGACGCCACGAAGCGCGCGAGCGCTGTCCGCCGCGCAGGCTGGGACCGCGAGTATGACGTGATCCGCGCCCCATCGCCAGGCCGTATGAGCAGCGGCCCGGGCCGTGACTCCGGTGGCGAGGCCATCGTCGACGAGGATGGCGGTCCGGCCTCGGAGGTCCGGTCGCGGGCGCTCGCGCCGGTACAGGCGGAGCTGTCGATCGATCTCGCGACGCTCCGCTGAGGCAAGGCGGGCGATGTCCTCATCTCGCAGGCCCAGCGCCTCGACCAGCCGCTGGTTCAGGATCAACACGTCGTCCGGCCCGACCGCTCCGATCCCGAGCTCTTCATGACCTGGTGCGCCGAGCTTGCGGACGACGACGATGTCGAGATGCGCGTCCAGCGCGACCGCGACCTCGTATGCGACCACGACGCCGCCGCGTGGCAGCCCGAGGACGTACGGCCGCTGGTATTGCCGCGCGCGGACACGCTCGGCGAGGACGCGGCCGGCCTCGATCCGGTCGGCGAAGCGCAACGCTTCGTGGAACGGCGCTAGTCGAGCAGAGTCCGTATCTCCTCCGGAAGGATGCCGAGCACGTCGGCCGTCTCACCCGGCGTCACATGCAAGGTCTCGACGAACTCGGCCTGCCGCATCTTTCGCGGAGCGCGGCTCGGATCCCAGCCCTCGTAATAGAGACCGCGGATGAGCATCGGGCCGATGCCGCCCAGCTCGTCACTCAGCTCGCGGATCCATCGGTAAGTCTTCTGCACGGTGGTCTCGATCACATCGAGCTCATCCGTCCGCGTGACCATCTCGCCAACCTCCGCGCCGACACGGCCTGCAGATTTGGGGCCGCAACGAATCGCCGCGCGATCCGTCCTTAGCGCTTGACTGGGAGTCCGGCCGCGACCCAGGGGGCGGAACCACCGATGACGTCCGTCGTATCGACGAACCCGAGCTCGTGCAGCCGGATGGCGGCGAGGACCTCGTCGATGTTGCGGCGCATTAGCTGATCCGCTGACCAGCCTTCCACGGCACGAGCGCGCGCTCCAGCGCCGCGAGCCCGACCGCGCTCGCGAAGCCAATGATCGCGATGACCATCAGGCCGGCGTACATCCGAGGGACCTGGAATGTGTTCCACGAGTTGTAGATCAGGTAACCGATCCCGCTCTGCGCGGCGACGAACTCCGCGGAGACGATCACGATCAGCGCGACGCCCATCCCGAGCTTGAGGCCGGCCATGATCATCGGCAGCGCCCCCGGCAGCGCGATATCCGTGAAGAACATGAGCCGACTGGCACCGTAGTTGCGGCCGACGTCGAAGTAGATCCGCTCGATGTTGCGCACGCCGGCCTCCGTGTTGATGAGGACGAGGAAGACGACGGCGATCGCGATGATCGCGTACTTCGAGCCCTCGCCGATGCCGAAGAGCAGCATGACCATCGGCAGCAGCGCGATCTTGGGGATCGGGAAGGTCGCGTCGACGAGGGGCTGAGCGATCGCGCGCACGATCGGGACGAGGCCGATGGCCAGGCCGAGGAGGATCCCGGGGACTGCTCCGAGCACGAAGCCGATGGCGATGCGCTGAAGGCTGATCGCGATGTGGCCCTGCATCTCGCCGGTGCGCAGCAGCTCTCCAAGAGCCGCGAAGATCGTCGTCGGAGCCGAGAAGAACCGCGTATCCACGATGCCGACGATCGCGCCCGCTTCCCAGATCGCGAGCAGCACGATCGGCGAGAGGACCGAGAGCGCTCGTTCGACCGTTCGCCGTGATGGCCGGCGCCGGCGAGCCGCCTCAGCAGCGGCGGCTTGGTGGTATGGGTCCGCGCGCACGGGAGCGGTCACGACAAAAGGTCCGCGGCCGCGCCGCGAAGGTGACGCCACACCCGTGCGAAGAGCTCTCCGTACTGTGGACTCGAGCGGACCGCGGCGACGTCACGTGGTCTGGGAAAGACCGTCGTCACCTCGATCGAGTCCAGGATCCGACCCGGGCGGCCGGAGAGCACAACGATGCGATCGGCGAGCACGATCGCCTCGTCGATGGAGTGTGTGACGTACAGCACGGTCTTCCGCGTCCCTTCCCAGATCCGGAGCAGCTCGCCCTGGAGGACGAGCTTGGTCTGCTCGTCGAGCGCGGCGAAGGGCTCGTCCATCAGCAGCAGCTCGGGATCCATCGCGAACGCACGGGCCAGCGACACGCGCTGCTTCATCCCGCCCGAGAGCTGATGCGGGAGCGCGTCCTCGAAGCCGGTGAGCCCGACGGTCCCGATCATCGGCAGCACCGCCTCGCGGCGCGCGCGCCGGCCCACTCCGCGGGCCTTCAAGCCGAAAGCGACGTTGTCGACGACGGACATCCACGGAAAGATGCTTTGCTCCTGGAAGACCATCGCGTTGAGCGGCCTCGTGCTTCCGCGCTCCCGATCGATGACGAAGTCGCCGCCGCTCGCGTGCTCGAGACCGGCGAGGATCCGGAGCAACGTCGTCTTTCCGCAGCCCGAGGGCCCGACGATCGCGACGAACTCGCCGGAGCGCACCTCGAGATCGATCGGGGCCAGCGCCTCGAACGTCCGGCCCCGCACCGTGAACTCCTTGCGAAGGCCTCCGATGCGGACCTTTTGCTCCGCGGATGACGCGAGCGCCATGCGCGGAGAATAGGCCGCGGCGTGAAGATCGACGCTTTCCCGCACATCCTGCCGCGCCGCTACTTCGATCGGATGATCGCGGTGGCGAGCGGCCCCGCGTCATACATGCAGAAACGGACGGCCGCCGTCCCCTGCCTCTACGACCTCGAGGAGCGCTTCCGCGTGATGGACCGCTTCGAGGGCTACGTGCAAGTCCTCACCCTCAGCTCGCCGCCGGTGGAGGCACTGGGCGACCCCGCGCTGACGCGCGATCTCGCACGGCTCGCCAACGACGAGATGGCCGAGCTCGTCCGGCGATATCCGGATCGCTTCTGCGGATTCGCCGCATCGCTGCCGATGAACGATCCGGAGGCGGCGGTGCGCGAGGCGGACCGGGCCATCGGTGACCTCGATGCGCTGGGCGTGCAGATCTACACGAACGTGAACGGGCTCCCGCTCGACGATCCGCGTTTCGAGCCGCTCTTCGCCCGCATGTCGCAGCTCGACCGCGCGATCTGGGTGCATCCCGCGCGTACCGCGATGATGCCGGACTACCCGGGCGAAGACCGCTCGAAGTACGAGCTCTGGTGGGTCTTCGGATGGCCCTACGAGACCGCGATCTTCATGTCACGGCTGATCTTCGCGGGCCACCTTGATCGTTTTCCGAACCTACGGATCCTCACGCACCACGGCGGCGGGATGGTCCCGCACGTCGCGGGCCGGATCGGCCCGGGGCTCGATCAGCTTGGCGCGCGGACGCCCGACGAGGACCTCGGCGCGCTCGCGCGACGGATGCCCAGGCGCCCGTTCGATTACTACAAGATGTTCTACGGCGACACCGCGCTCTTCGGCGCCGAGCATGCTCTGCGCTGCGCGATCGAGTTCTTCGGCGTGGACCACATGCTCTTCGGCAGCGATATGCCGTTCGATCCGGAGAGGGGTCCGCAGTTCATCCGCGAGACGATCGCAAATCTCGACGCGCTCGGGCTCTCGGCCGCGGATCGGCGGGGCATCGACGAGCACAACGCCCGTCGCGTGCTGCGGATCACGAGTCCCACGCGAACGTGAGCGTGGCGATCTTCGACGAGGAGATCCGCGCCGGGGATATCCTCGATCCTGGATCGACCGCATCGGACCGCTGCGGATGACCGTCACCCGCTCGGCGATCGGGCAGGAGGCGGGGACGGCGAAACGGGGAGGCACCCAGATGATCACCGAGTCACCGACGAAGAAGGGCGGGATCGCGGCGCCGAAGGGGCCGCGCGAAGTCACCGCAGAGCTCAAGGCCGAACGGGAGAAGTTCTACGCGGATCTGCCGAAGTACCAGCTCGGCGCGCTTTGGAACGTGCTCGACGACGCGCTCACCCTGGAGCCCCGAACGCGGAGCGTGCCCTATCTCTGGAAGTGGTCGGACATAAGGCCGCGCGTCATGCGCGCGGGCGAGCTGGTGACCGCGAAGGAGGCGGAGCGTCGCGTCCTGTACTTCCTCAACCCCGGGCTGCCGTCCGAGAAGATCAGCGCGGTCGGGACGCTCTACGCGGGCATTCAGCTCATCCTCCCCGGCGAGATCGCGCGCACGCACCACCACACGCCGGCCGCGACGCGCTTCATCATCGAAGGCGAACGGGCGTACACCACCGTGAGCGGCGAGCGCACCCTGATGAAGAAGGGCGACTACGTGACCACGCCGAACTGGACATGGCACGACCACGGCAACGAGTCCGACAAGCCGATGCTCTGGCTCGACGGGCTGGATGTCCCGCTCGTCACCGAGCTCGACGCGGTCTTCTTCGAGCTCTTCGTCGAACGCACCGGCAACGAGGTCCAGCCGGTCACGAAGCCGATGGAGGACGCGAGCCACCGCTGGGCGAAGAACCTCCGTCCGACGTACCAGCGTCATGCGGGCAAGTTCTCGCCGATCCTCAACTACCGCTGGGACGACTGCCGCTCCGCTCTGCAAGCCCTTCGCGATGACACCGGCAGCCCCTTCGATGGGATCGTCCTCGAGTACATCAATCCAAACACCGGCGGTCCGTCGCTGCCGACGATGAGCGCGTACCTACAGCTCATCCGCAAGAGCGAGCACACCAAGGCTCACCGCCACACTGCGAGCACCGTCTATCACGTGGCCGAGGGCCGCGGATACAGCATCGTCGGCGGGAAGCGCTTCGACTGGACCGAGAGCGACACGTTCGTCGTGCCGTCGTGGTCGTGGCACGAGCACGCCTCTGAGGATGGCGAAGCCGTGCTCTTCTCCTTCAGCGACCGGCCGGTGCTCGAGGCATTCGATCTCGTCCGCGAGCAGCCACTGGAGGCGGGATACCAGCGTCCGGCCTAGCGACGACCGTCTGGGCGAGCGTCATAACCGCCGGTACACTCCGCCTCACGACGCAGGGGGGTGGCTCACGCTGATGAAGACCTTCTCCCGTCTCGGGCTCGTGACGATCCTCGCGCTCGCGGCGTGCGGAGGAGGCCCCTCGTCGACCGCCCCGTCGGCGACCGTGGCGACGGCGACCGCGACCCCCACGCTGGCCCCGGCCACCGTGAGGTTCGGACAGGTCGGGAGCGTCTCGGACGGCGCGATCTTCATCGCCGACGCGAAGGGCTATTTCAAGGAGCAGGCCATCACGCTCGAGGCCATGCCATTCAACTCCGCGGCGCAGATGGTCGCTCCTCTTGGCACGGGAGAGCTCGACGCCGGGGGCGGCGCACCGAGCGCCGGGCTCTACAACGCCGTCAACAGCGGCGTGCAGCTTCGGATCGTCGCCGACAAAGGGACGATCACGCCGGGGCACGGCTACGAGGCGGTCATCGTGCGGCGGGCCCTCGCCGACAAGGTGAAGTCGGCGAAGGACTTCCGGGGGCTCAAGGTCTCCATCGCCGCGCGTGACATCGTCCCGGAGTACTCGCTCGACCAATTCCTGCGGACGGGCGGGCTCACGATCAAGGACATCGAGGTCGTGCCCCTCGGGTTCCCCGACATGATCCCGGCGATCGCGAGCGGCGCGATCGACGTCGCGGTGCCGACCGAGCCGACAGCGACGCGCATCCTCGACGCCGGCACGGGCGTCCTACTCACGCGCACCGACACGGTCGTGCCGGGCGAGCAGACCGCGGTCGTCCTCTTCTCCGAGAAGTTCGCGCAGAAGAAGGACATCGCCGTCCGCTTCATGGTCGCGTATCTGAGAGGCGCGCGGTTCTACACGGACGCCTTCGACAAGAAGGACGCTGCGAAGCGCACGGAGGCGATAGACATCATCGCGAAGGCGACGAAGCTCGATCCCACGCTCATCGGCCGGATCGTCCTGCCCAACGTCGATCCGGACGGCAAGGTCAACGCCGACAGCCTCAATGCCTCACAGCAGTACTTCGTCCAGAAAGGCACGCAGGCGAAAGCGGTCGATCTGAGCAAGGTCGTCGACGGCTCGTTCGCGGCGGAGGCGGTCAAGCAGCTCGGCCCCTATAGGTAGCGCGGGAAGTATCCTCGCGCGGACCCGGCAGGTCAGTTGAGCTCGTACTCCAGCGTGAATGTGTGACCGCCGCCGGGCTCATTGGTGATCTGGGCGATCCCATGTAGCGATGCGAGCTCGTCGGTCCCGGAACCGGGCACCACGGTCCAAGCCGCGGCCGCACCCTCGGCCGACATCGTCGCGTCGTGCTTCAGGACGAAGCTGCCCTTCCGACCTGCGAGCGTGCCCTCGATACGCTCGAGGCCGCAGTAGCTCGCGAACGCGCCCGGCCCGCGCATGGTGACGATGTCCGCCACGCTGCGGCCTTCGAGATCCCCGCGGAACGTCTTCGTGAGCCGCGCGCGGGCGATCTTCACCTCGCCGCGCTCATCGAGCACCTCGTCCGTCCACGAGTCGATGACGAACGTGCTTGTCGCGCGGAGTGAATGGAAGGAGCTTGCCACGGCGCGGTTACGTTACCGCGCGACCGCGACCCCCTGGAATGCGTGGTCCGGTCCGTGTGTTCGATCGGACGTGGAGCTCGGCATCTACAGCTTCGGCGAGCGAACACCCGACCCCAAGACCGGTCGAACGATCAGCCCTGAAGAACGGCTTCGCCGGCTCCTCGAGGAGATCGAGCTCGCCGATCAGGTCGGGCTGGATGTCTTCGGTGTCGGCGAGCACCACCGCTCGGAGTTCGTCGTGTCAGCGCCGGCGGTCGTGCTCGCCGCGGCCGCCACGCGCACCAAACGGATCCGGCTGACAAGCGCCGTGACGGTGCTGAGCTCCGACGACCCCGTCCGTGTGTTCCAGGATTTTGCGACGCTCGACCTCATCTCCGGTGGGCGCGCGGAGATCATGGCCGGACGCGGCTCCTTTACCGAGTCCTTTCCGCTGTTCGGGTACGACCTTGCCGACTACGACGACCTGTTCGAGGAGAAGCTCGAGCTTCTTCTTCGCATCCGTCAATCAGAGCGGGTCGCCTGGGCGGGCGGACATCGGCCGGCGATCGATGATCTCCCTGTGTATCCGCGTCCGCTACAGGATCCGCTGCCCGTCTGGATCGCGGTCGGCGGCCACCCCGAGTCGGTCGTGCGCGCCGGAAGACTGGGCCTGCCGATGGCGCTCGCGATCATCGGAGGGGAGCCGCGGCGCTTCGTCCCGCTCGTCGACCTTTACCGCCAGGCCGCTCGCCGGGCGGGACACGATCCGGCGAAGCTCCCGGTCAGCATCAACTCACACGGTCTGATCGAAGACGATTCTCGTCGCGCCGCGGACGACGCGTACGCGGCGTATCAGTACGTCATGACCAAGATCGGACGCGAGCGCGGGTGGGCGCCGCCGACGCGCGAGCAGTTCGAGGCGGAGCGCGGACCGCGGGGCGCGAATCTCGTGGGCGACCCGGAGGAGGTCGCGGCGAAGATCTTGTACGAGCACGAGCTCTTCGGACTGCAGCGGTTCCTCATCCAGATGAGCGTCGGTACGCTGCCGCGGGAAACCGTGCTTCACTCGATCGAGCTCTTTGGAACCAAGGTCGCGCCGATGGTCCGTGCGGAGGTCGAGCGTCGCAACGCCGCCATCCCGCTGCGCGCGGGAGAGCGTGTCTCCTAGCTAGCTGTCGGCGATCTCGATCACCGCGGGATCCCAGCGGCCCTCGGTGCGGTCGATGATGTGAAAGGGATTCGTGTCGACGACGAGATCGCCCTCGGCGTTCTCCGCGATGTGGAAGAGCTGAAGCGGCTTGGGCGCCGGCGTCCGTAGGACCACCGCGGTCCGCTTGTCGTAGAGCGAGCCGTGGCACGGGCAATGGAAACGGTCCTCTGCTTCGCTCCAGGGCACGGCGCACCCAAGGTGCGTGCACTTGCGGTACGCGGCGATGATCCCGCCCGGCGCATGCAGAAGGAAGAAGCGACCCTCGCGGTAGAGGATCGGCCGGTCGTTCGTCGCGGCGAAGCGGTCGAGGATCTCGCGCTTCGTTCCGACCGTGACCGGGACTCCCAGGCCTTCGATCCGATTCACGCGGATGAACGGCGCGACGAGCGCGCCGAGCTCGGTCAGCAAGGCCGAGCGCGCCGAGGAATCCCAGTCGGAGGATCGCCCGCCGCCGCCACCGGGATACGACGTTCGCTGGTGTTCCGAGCCGAAGCATCTCTCAGACCTCCGTCAGAACTACTACAGAGGAATAGCAGGTCACTTTGCATAGTCAAACCGGTGCTAGGCTCAGCCACTACCGGTCTTTTGCAGGGAGGACATTTTCCATGTCAATTCGGCGCTCATCGATCCTCTTTGCGGCCGCGCTGCTGGTCTCGGCCGCCTGCGCTCCGGCCGCCTCGCCGGGCGCCAGCGCCACCCCGTCCGCGTCCGCGTCCGCGTCCGCGGGCGGAGCGGCGAGCACGCTCGTCTACTACGCCGACGTCAGCGACCTGATCTCGCTCGACCCGGCGGTCGCATACGAGTTCAGCGGCGTCCTCCTCGTCCACAACGCCTACGAGACGCTCGTGAAGTTCGAAGGCTCGGACCTGTCGAACATCAAACCCAGCCTCGCGCAGAGCTGGGACATCAAGGACGCGGGAAGCACGTGGGACATCACCTTCAAGCTCAAGTCCGGCACGAAGTTCGCGAGCGGGAACGCGATCACGGCCGACGACGTCGTGTACTCGCTGCAGCGGGTCATCAAGCTGAACAAATCCCCGGCCTTTCTCTTCACCGATATCGCGAGCCTGAAGGCCGAAAGCATCAAGGCGACCGACCCGAGCACGGTCGTGGTCAGCATGCCGAAGACCGCGAGCCCGCAGGGCTTCCTCTCGATCCTCACCTTCACCGTCGGCGGCGTCGTCGACTCGAAGGAAGTGAAGGCGAAGGAGGCCGGCGGCGACTCCGGCTCGGCTTACCTCCTCGACCACTCGTCCGGGAGCGGGCCGTATGTCATCGACCACTGGACCAAGAACACCGAGGTGCAGCTCAAAGCCAACCCGAACTACGGCGGCGCCAAGCCCGCGCTGAGCGGCATTTTGGTCAAGCACGTCCCCGAGTCGACCAATCAGCAGTTCGCGCTCGAGAAGGGTGACGCCGACGTCGCGCGAAACCTCAGCCCGCAGCAGGTCGCCGCGCTCCAGGGCAAGCAGGGCGTGGCGACGACCTCGGGCAACAGCCTGCTCCTCGTGTATGTGGGCATGAACGCCACCGTCAAGCCGCTCGACAACGTGAACGTGCGCGAGGCCCTGCGTACCGCGATCGACTACGACGGGATCGTGAAGGACCTGCTCAAGGGCAACGCCAAGAAGGTGCAGGACATCGTTCCCGCCGGCCTCGCCGGATACAACGAATCCACGCCGTTCCAGGGCGACATGGCCAAGGCGCAGGCCCTCCTGAAGCAGGCCGGCCAGGACAAGGTCACCCTCGAGCTGCTCGTGCCGACCGGCCCCGCGCCGGGTGGCGTCGCGTGGGCGGACCTTGCCGCGAAGCTCCAGTCGGACTGGGCGAAGATCGGCGTCACCGTGAACATCAAGCAGACCACACAGGCCGATCTGCTTACGACGTATCGTGCGCAGAAGGGACAGCTCGTGATGATCCTCTGGGGCCCGGACTTCCCGGACCCCGACGCGAACGTCGGCCCGTTCACCGATTACAAGGCGAAGTCGATCGCCTACCGGAACGGATGGGACGACAAGATCGCCGACAAGGGCCGCGAGGCGGCGCTCATCACCGACCCCGCAAAGCGGGCCGCTGCATACAAGGAGATCACCGACTATGTGCTCCACAACGGTCCGTACGCGGTGCTCTACCAACCGACGGAGCTCTTCGGCCTGCGCTCGAACGTCAAGGGCTTCGCCTGGAACCCGATGGGATGGTTGGACTTCGCTTCGATAACTAAATAGCGCGAGCGCACCGTGCGATTCCTCGGATTCCTCGCGCGTCGCGTCGTCGGGATCGCGGCCGTTATGATCGGCGTCTCGGTCATCACGTTCGCGATCTCGCACGTCATCCCGGCCGACCCCGCGGTGGCCGCCCTCGGCGATCACGCGACCGCCGACCAGATCGCGGCCTTCCGCGCCGAGTACCACCTCGATCGTCCGCTGGTGGAGCAATACCTGAGCTACGTGGGCGGCATCCTCCACGGCGACCTCGGCCGGAGCATCCGCACGCGGCGTGCGGTCGTTGACGACCTCGCCGACTCGTTTCCGGCGACGCTCGAGCTCTCCTTCGCTGCACTGCTCGTGGCGATCGTCGTCGGAATTCCGTCTGGCGCATGGTCGGCGGTCTTTCGCGGCCGCGTCCCCGACCACGTCGTTCGCGTGCTCGCGCTGATCGGAGGGTCGATCCCGGTCTTCTGGCTTGGACTGATCGTGATCGGTCTGGGCTACTACCAGCTCGGCTGGTTCCCGGGTGGCGGCCGCATCGACCTCTTCGTGGCCCCGCCGCCCACGCGCACCGGCCTCTTCGTGGTCGACAGCATCCTTGCTGGCGACCTCGCGGCGCTACGAAGCAGCTTGCTGCACCTCGTTCTCCCGGCGTTGACGCTTGGCTACTTCTCGACGGCGGTGATCGCGCGCATGACGCGCTCGAGCATGCTCGAGGTCCTCGGCCAGGACTTCATACGCACCGCTCGAGCCAAGGGTCTTCGCGAGCGAGTCGTCATCCTTCGACACGGCCTCCGCAACGCGCTTATCCCCACAGTGACGATCATCGGACTGACGTTCGGCAGTCTCCTGTCCGGCGCGGTGCTGACGGAGACGATCTTCAGCTGGCCTGGCTTGGGCCGGTACGCGACCGCGTCGGCCGTGAGCCTCGACTTTCCGGCGGTGCTCGGGGTGACCCTTCTCGCGGCAGTCGTCTATCCACTCGCGAACCTCGCCGTCGATGTCGCCTATTACTGGCTGGACCCCCGGACGCAACGTGGCTGATCCCGCCGTCGGCGCGCTGCGCCTTCGCGGAGCGGGTCTCATAGCCCGGGCACCGATCTTCGCCGACCCGCTGAATGTCGCCGCGACCGTGGTGATCGGGGTGTTTGCGATCTGCGCGGTCTTCGCTCCGATCCTCGCACCGTACGACCCCATCGCGCAGGCGCTCGCCTCCCGTCTCGAGCCGCCGTCTCCGGAACACTGGCTCGGCACCGATCAGCTTGGCCGCGACATCGCAAGCCGGCTGCTCTACGGCGCGCGAATCTCACTTGTCATTGGAATCGTGGTGGTCGCGATGGCCGGGGTCTTTGGGACGTTCGTGGGACTCGTTGCCGGCTATGCCGGCGGCCTGGTGGACGAGACGCTGATGCGCGTCACGGAGGTCTTCCTCGCGTTCCCACCGCTCATCCTGGCGATGGCGATCGCCGGCGCGCTGGGCCCCAGTCTCACCAACGCGATCATCGCGATCGCCGTGGTCACCTGGGCCATCTACGCCCGCCTCACTCGCGGTCAGCTCCTCTCGCTACGCCGTCGCGAGTTCGTCGAGGCGGCGCGCGCCATCGGAGCTTCGCGCACACGGATCATCGCTCGGCATCTGCTGCCGAACGCGCTCGCACCGCTACTGATCCAGGCGAGCTTCGATATGGGGTCGGCGATCATCTCCGCCGCCGGCCTCAGCTTCATCGGCTTCGGGGCACAGCCGCCCACGCCGGAGTGGGGCGTGATGATCAGCGAGGGCCGGAACTTCATCAGCACGCAGCCGTGGCTCTCGCTGTTTCCGGGCCTCGCGATACTGTTCGCCGTCGGCGCGTTCAATCTGCTCGGGGACGGTCTGCGCGACGCGTTCGACCCACGCCTTCGGCGCGTCGTCTGACGTTTCCCGGCGAGCGGCGTTCTTATTCGTGATCCTCGGGCTCGGCAGGCGGGTCGGCATGCCGACTGCGGCGTAGTCGGCGCGAAGCCCAGACCGGGCGGCCCTCTGTCTTTAGGTCCCCGCGCGAAGGCGCGCGCTCGCGGTGACCCGGTACAGGTCGCGCAACGCGCCGATCTCACCGCCGTGGTGCAGGTCGTGGTGGATCATCGTCCAGAACACCCGCCACGCCGGCCATCGGTCGCCCCAGTTGGTGAGCCGCGGCCGATCGAGGTCGTGGTCGCTTTGGCCGCTCAGGTCAGCCTTGAGCAACACGTGACCCTCTTCGAGCTGCGCGATAGCGCTCGCCGCGGTGTGCGCCGAGTTGATCTCCGGGAAGGTGAGCCGCGCGGCGCCGAAGGCGTACTCGTGATACATGATCTTGCTTTCCGAGACGTGCACGACGCGCCAGGCGATGGTCGTGAACGGCGGCGGCTCGGGATGCGGCGGCTCGGGATAGTCGGCCGCCCAGTGCCCGCGCTCGTCCTGGCGCACGGTCCAGCAGTCCGGGACCGGCTCCCAGAAGAACTCCTCGTCGGTGAGGCCTGCGAGTCGTTCCCGGAGCATCTCGTACGCCTCGTCGAGCTCCCGCGCGAGAAGCTCGACTGCGGCACGCGCCACGCGCGCACGATAGATCGCCCAGACGGACCTTCTTAGAGAGGTGTTAACCGGCCCTTGCGAGCCTTTCATGTTCCGACCCTACAGTCGGGCAAAACGCCGCGACCTGGAGGGCAACCCCTGGTGAGCAACCATGTGCTCGCTCGTACCACTTCGATCCTCGCCTTCGCCGGCCTCGTCGCGGCCGGCTGCGGGGGGTCCGCTTCACTCGCGGACCCGACCACGACGCCGACGGCGACCCCGAGCGCGACATCGGCGGCGACGACCGCCGCGTCGGCCGGCGCCTGGACGGTCAGCGACAAGTCCAAAGCGACCGTTCGTGTCCGTGAGCAGCTCGTCGGCGTCAGCCTGCCATCCGACGCCGTGCTGACCGCGACCGGCGCGACCGGGTCGTTCGAGTTGAAAGGCGACGGGACGTTCGCGTCAGCCTCGAAGATCGGCTTCGATCTGACGACGCTTTCGAGCGACGAGCGCAATCGCGACAACTTCATCAAGCAGGACACCTTGCAGGTGCGTCAGTTCCCCAAGGCCGAGTTCGTGCCCACCAAAGTGACCGGGCTCTCGCTGCCGCTGGCGACGAGCGGCACTTTCACGTTCACGCTCACCGGCAACATGACGATCCGTGGAGCGACCAAGGAGGTCACATTCGACGTCGTCGCCAAGCGCGACCGCAGCGATCTGACCGCGACCGCCACCGCGAATCCGAGCTGGAAGTTCGGCGACTTCGGCATGACCGCGCCGTCGGTGCCATTCCGAGTCGTGAGCGTGACGGACGAGATCCGCGTGGCCATCGACCTCGTCGCCACCGGACCGAAGGGCTAGGACAGCAGCCTCAACTGCGCGGCGGTATCAACTTGGACTACCGCCGTGTCACCAGATCGGCGCATGACCTTCGTGCTCGTATTGCCGCCGTGGAGGCGGCGTTAGCCGTGAAGAGTGGGAATGCGGGTGCTTGCGCCGCTCGCGATCGTCGCGCTTGTCGCGAGCTTGCTCATCGTCGGTCCATCCTTTGCGGCGCGCGCCGCGACCGCGGCCGCGATATGCGCCGGTAGCACCGGACCGGGCATCCCGCCACCGGCGAGCCTTCCCGCGGGGATCCCGGGATTCCACGCGCAGTGGTACGGGCAGAGCGGCTATCCGACGCTCTGTCCCGGTCAAAGTTCGACGGCGACGGTCGCGTATTACAACAGCGGCTCCCTGGGCTGGGTGAGCGGGCGCATGGGCGAGGTCGCGTATCTCGGTACATGGGGTCCGGAGCCAGGACAGGACAGCGCGAGCCCGCTCGGCGGCGACGGCGCGTTCGGTTCACCAGCGACCGGATGGCCGCGCTACAACCGCATCGCGATGCAGCCCGCGGCGTACGTCGGCCCCGGGCAGGTCGCGTGGTTCCAGTTCACGCTACAGGCGCCCGCCGCTGCCGGCTACTACCGCCTCTACCTGCGCCCACTCGTGGAAGGGGCGACCTGGATGGAGGACTTCGGCGTCTTCTGGCTCGTCACCGTGCTGAACGCCGATGGCACGCCGCCGACGCCGGCGGCAAGCGGCACCGGCTACAGCTTCCAGAACGTCGCCACCAGCCGCGGGACCTTCGGCGTGCACCTGATCAAGGAGCGGCTTTCAGACGTCACCGTGAGGACCTTGACCGCGAACACGACGGACTGCTTCAACAACTGCCCGGCGAAGCCTCTCGGGCAGTACGCGCTCGAGAACGCCGCGTACGCCGGCATGAACGGGACCTACCTCTGTCCGCCGGACTACGCGGACTGCGCCAGCAAGGTCAATTCATACGAATACGCGGTCTACAACAGCGTGCTGCGGAAGTGGCTCAACCAGCGCGCGATCAACAGCCAGAACGGGCTCGCGGTGTGGAACGGCGCAGCGGTCACGTTCTACCGGCGCGGCGCCACATACGCGCAGAGCCCCGCTTCGCAGAGTCCGGTCACCGCGGCGATCTCGAACTACCCGCTGCTCCTGCAGGGCGGCGCGATCATCGACTCCACCGCCGAGCAGAGCCCGTCACAGATGCTGCGCGGGACGAAGGGCGCGATCGGCGTCGACGGAACGTACGTTTACCTCGCGATCGTCAGCGGAGCCACCGTCACCGAGGCGGCGTACACGCTGCAGGCGCTCGGCGTGAAGGACGCGCTCAATCTCGACGGCGGCGGGACCGCGGCGATGTGGATCGGCGGTTCGTACAAGGTCGGCCCGGGCCGACAGCTCCCGAACGCGGTGCTCCTCACCAAACCGTAGCAGCGCTCGCTCCCACGCGACGCATCCGTTCCTGGTTCAGGCGTAGTGTGTCCCCTGAGTTAGCGCAGGGGAGGACAGCCGTGCCAAAGCATCCGGTCACGCATTTCGAAGTGAACGCGCGCGACGCGAAGGCGATGCAGAAGTTCTACGGGGATCTCTTCGGTTGGGGCATCGACACGAACAACCCCCAAGACTACGGGATGATCGACACGAAGGCCAAGGGCAACGGCATCAACGGCGGCATCGGCGCGAGCCAGGACGGCCGCAGCTGGGTGACGTTCTACGTCGAGACCCCGGACCCCGTGCAAACCTTGAGCAAGGTCGAGCGGCTCGGCGGGCGCACGGTGATGCCGCCGATGGACATGGCCGGCCTCACGTACGCGCTCTTTGCCGATCCCGAGGGAAACGTCATCGGCCTCGCGAAGATGACCGACCATGAGCAGGCACCGTCGACGAACGGTGCGCCAAAGACGGCGGCGCGAACCGCCACGAAGAAGAAGACGACCGCGCGCAAGAAGACGACGGCACGCAAGAAGACGACGGCGCGCGCATCTTCGACACGGGGGCGCACCGCGAAGCGTCGTTAGTTCGCGGCGCGAAGCTCGAACGTGAGCCGACGGATGCGTTCGCCGTCGGTCTCGAAGTGCCAGGTCGTGTAGTTCGCGAAGATGCCCGGTGCGCGCGTGAGCGTGGTGACGCGCACGTCCGTCCCGTCCTCCTTCTCTTCGCGCAAGCTCTGCACGAGCTCTGACGGGGCCATGCGGATCATCTGACGGACACCGTCCCTGCCCTGGAAGGGGACGGGCACGCCCGGGATGGTGACCACGACGTCGTCGGCGCAGAGCGCGGCGGCGGCGTCCGCGTCGCGGGCCTGCACCGCCTGCACGAAGGAGCGCGCGACATCGAGCGAGGTACCCATGCTCCGATCTTAGTTGTCACGCAGCGCTGCGTCCGCGGCTTGACCGTCTCCTGGGCCAGAACTAGCCTTACGCCGCCTTTCGAGGCGGGGAGCATCCAGGGGGCGGCCTGTCCAGAGGTCTCGTGCATGCGCACCCTCCGTCGCTCGCCGCACTCGTCCACCGACGAACCGCGCGGCAGGAGGTCCGAAGTGCCCCAGTCGATCACTGTGACGGTCAACGGAACGAAGCAGACGAAGGACGTTGAACCCACGCACCTTCTCGTCGAGCTCCTCCGCGAGACCCTCGGGCTTACCGGTACGCACGTCGGGTGTGACACGAGCCAATGCGGTGCCTGCACCGTCCTGGTCGACGGCCGCGCGACGAAGTCGTGCACGATCCTCGCAGTCCAGACCGATGGCGCGGAGGTCGTGACCGTCGAAGGCCTCGCGAGGAACGGCGAGCTCCACCCGATCCAGCGCGCGTTCGCCCAAGAGCACGCGCTCCAGTGCGGCTTCTGCACTCCGGGATTAATGATCACGGCGGTCGACTTTCTGGCCCGCAACCCTTCGCCGAGCGACACCGAGATCCGCCACGCCATCGAGGGCAACCTCTGCCGCTGCACGGGCTACCACAACATCGTGAATGCCATCAGGTCCGCGGCCGGGATGATGGCCGCGACCGCCCAGCCGAAGCTCGCCGCGGAGGTGAAGCGATGACCGCTGCGACGACGACCACCTACATCGGCGCGCGCGTCCCGCGCAAAGAGGACCCGCGACTCATCACCGGGGACGGGCTTTTCACCGACGACGTGACTCTGCCCGGCATGGTCTACGTCAGCCTGGTCCGCAGCCCGCATGCCCATGCGCGGATCCGGCGGATCGACACGGCAGCGGCGAAGAAGGAGCCCGGCGTGGTCGCGGTGCTGACCGGGAAGGATCTCGAGGCCACCGGCGTGCTGCCTGTCTTCATCTCGGTCCCAAAGCAGAGCACCTCGAAGCACATGCCAATCGCGACCGATAAGGTCCGGTACGCCGGGGACGCCGTCGCGGCGGTCGTGGCCGAGACCCGCGACGCCGCGAAGCGCGCGGCGGACGCGGTCACGGTGGACTACGAGCCGCTTCCCGTCGTGGTCGACGCGACCAAGGCGCTCGAGCCGGGCGCGCCGATCGTCAACGAGGAGCTCGGGACGAACCTCGTTTTCACCTATCCGGTGAAGGGCGGGGACATCGACAAGGCCTTTCGCGACGCCGAGGTCAAGGTCGCACTGCACATCGTCAACCAGCGCCTCATCCCGAACGCGATGGAGCCGCGCGCCGTCGCGGCGAAGTTCGAGGCAGGCGAGCTCACGCTCTGGTCGACGACGCAGATCCCGCATTTCGTGCAGCTGATCGTCTCGCTGAACCTTGGTCTCTCGCAGAACAAGGTGCGGGTGATCGCGCCCGAGGTCGGCGGTGGCTTCGGCAGCAAGCTCCAGGTCTATGCCGAGGAGCTACTCGTCGGCCACCTCGCCAAGACTCTCGGCCGCCCGGTGAAGTGGACCGAGGAGCGGCGTGAGGGGTACCTCGCGACGGTCCATGGGCGCGACCTCGTAGGGGACATCGAGCTCGCCGCGGAGCGCGACGGGACCATCCTTGGCGTCCGCATTCGCACCGTCGCGAACATGGGCGCTTACCTGCAGGCGTTCGCGCCGGTGAGCGCGACGATCCTCCATGCGTTCATCATTCCGGGCCCGTACATCATTCCGGCGTTCGACATCGAGGTCCGCGGGGCCTACACGAACACGACACCGGTGGACGCGTACCGCGGCGCCGGCCGTCCCGAGGCGATCTACGTAATGGAGCGCGCGATCGACCGTCTCGCGGACGAGATCGGGATGGACCCTGCCGAGGTCCGGCGGAAGAACTTCATCCCGCCTGACGCGTTCCCATTCAACACGATCAGCGGTATCACCTACGACAGCGGCGACTACGCCCCCGCGCTCGATCGCGCCCTCGCCATGTCCGACTACAAGGGGTTCGAGAAACGCCGCGCCGCGGCGAAGGCCCGCGGCAACTACCGGGGCATCGGGATTTCGAGCTACGTCGAGATCTGCGGCCTCGCGCCGTCGAAGGCGAACTCGGCCCTCGGCGTGGGCTGGGGCGGCTATGAGAGCGCGCGCATCCGCGTCCATCCGACGGGCGCGGTGCAGGTCTTCACGGGCACGTCGCCGCATGGTCAGAGCCACGAAACCTCGTGGTCGCAGATCGCGGCCGACGCGCTCGGGATCAGCCCCAACGACATCGAGGTCCGGCACGGCGACACGTTCGAGTCACCAGGCATGGGCGTGGGCACGTTCGGGAGCCGCAGCCTCCCCGTGGGCGGCATCGCCGTGCACAAGGCGGCGGAGAAGGTCCGCGAGAAGGTCATCCAGATCGCCGCGCATCTGCTCGAGGCCTCGCCCGAGGACGTCGTCGTCCAGGGCGGAAAGGTCTTCGTGAAGGGCGTGCCTGACAAGGCGAAGAACTTCAGCGACATCTCCATGGCCGCGTACCTCGCGAACAATCTGCCGGAGGGCATGGAGCCCGGCCTCGAGGCGACGGTGTACTACGACCCGCCGAACTTCACGTTCCCGTTCGGTACCCACATCGCCGAGGTCGAGATCGACGGCGAGACCGGCGCGGTGGAGCTCGTGCGCTACTCCGCGTGTGACGACTGCGGCCGCCAGATCAATCCGATGATCGTCGAGGGGCAGCTGCACGGCGGCATCGCGCAGGGAATCGGGCAGGCGCTGTACGAGACCGCGGTCTACGACGAGAACGGCCAGCTGCTCTCCGGCAGCATGATGGAGTACCACGTCCCGACGGCCGAGGACATCCCTGCGTTCCAGCTCGACCACACGGTGACGCTCACGAAGACGAACCCGCTCGGCGTGAAGGGCGTCGGCGAGGCGGGGACGATCGGGTCCACGCCGGCCGTCGCGAATGCCGTCATCGACGCGCTCTCGCCGCTCGGGATCAAGCACCTCGACATGCCGCTGACGCCGGAGAAGATCTGGCGGGCCATACAAAAGGCCGACGGGGAGAGAAAGCGATGATCACGCACCCCTTCACCTATCAGGCCCCCTCGACCATCGAAGAGGCCGTCCAGGCGCTCGGACGCGGCCGCGACGCGAAGGTGATCGCCGGCGGGCACAGCCTCCTTCCGCTCATGAAGCTCGGGTTGGCCCAGCCCGACACGCTCGTCGATATCCGCAAGATCGCCTCACTTCGCGACATCCGCACCGAGGCCGACGGGACGATCGTGGTCGGCGCGCTCGCGACGCATCGCTCGATCGCCGAGGACAGGACGATCGGCGCGAAGCTCGCGGCGCTCGCCGAGACGGCGGCCGCCGTTGGCGATCTCCAGGTACGTTCGCGCGGCACCATCGGCGGAAGCCTGGCCCATGCCGATCCGGCGGCCGACGAGCCCGCGCCGACCCTCGCCTTCGACGCGATCATCCGCGCGATCGGAAGCAAGGGGAAGCGCGACATTCCGGCGCGCGAATTCTTCAAGGCCGCGTTCGAGACCGCGCTCGGGCCGAACGAGATCGCAGCCGAGATCCGCTTTCCCGCGCAGCCCGGCCGTACCGGGAGCGCCTACCTCAAGTTCCCTCATCCCGCATCGCGGTTCGCCGTCGTCGGCGTCGCCGCCGTGGTGACCACGAAACCTGATGGGACCATCGAGCGCGCCGCGATCGGCGTGACCGGAGCGGCCGAAGCGCCGTTCCGCGCGACCGCCGCAGAGCGGGCCATCACCGGCACAAAGGGCGACGCGAAGGCGATCGCCTCGGCCGCCGCGAAGGCGGCGGACGGCGTCACGACGCTCGCGGATCTCGTGGCCACCGCCGACTACCGCCGTCATCTCGTTACCGTCTACGCCAAACGAGCACTGGAGCGGGCCATCGAGCGCGCCCGAGGCTAGTCGACCCCAGCGAGAGGCGTGCGCCGGCGTTCAGGGGGAAACGCCGGCGCACGCAAACGGTCGGGGGGCTCGCCCCCGGCCCCCATAGACTCGCGACATGGGAAGCGCGTTCGAGCCTTCGTCCGTCGACGAGGTCGCTGCGGCTCTCGAACGTGAGCGTTACGTCGCCGATCGCGGACTCGCGGTCACGCTCTTCCTCGCGCTCCGCCTCGGCAAACCGCTCTTCGTCGAAGGCGAGGCGGGAGTCGGCAAGACCGAGATCGCGAAGGCGCTCGCCTCCGCACTCGGCCGTCGGCTGATCCGCCTGCAGTGCTACGAAGGTCTCGATGTCGCGACCGCGGTGTACGACTGGGACTATCCGCGGCAGATCCTCGAGATCCGGCTCGCCGAAGGCGAGGGACGCGCGGGTGAAGCGCGCGACAGGATCTACAGCGAGCGCTTTCTCATCAAGCGCCCGCTCCTCGAGGCGATCACCGACGGAGGCGGTCCCGTGCTGCTCATCGACGAGATCGATCGAGCGGATGAGGAGTTCGAGGCGTACCTGCTCGAGCTCCTCTCTGATTTCCAGATCACGGTTCCCGAGCTCGGGACCTTCCGCGCGACCGCGCCTCCGCCGGTCGTGATCACCTCGAACCGTACTCGCGAAGTCCACGACGCCCTCAAGCGCCGCTGCCTCTACCAGTGGATCGACTACCCGACCGTCGAGCGGGAGCTTGCGATCATCGCGCGGCGCCTGCCCGACGTTCCGGACCGCCTCGCACGCAGCGTCGTCGCCGTTGTGCAAGCGCTTCGGCGCGACGATCTCTTCAAGAAGCCCGGCGTCGCGGAAACGCTCGATTGGGCGACGGCGCTCGGCGCCCTCGGCACCGCGGATCTCGATCTCGAGACGCTGGACAGCACGCTCGGCGTCCTCTTGAAGTACGAGGAGGACGTCAGCCGCGTGCGCGGCGAGATGCTCCCACGGCTCGTGGCGGAGGCCGCGGAGGCCCGTTAGCCGATCGCAGCGTCGTTGCTACCGGATCCGGTCGCAGGCGAGCGCAACGTCTCCTGGCATGACGCGTGCCTTGTCTTGCGGTGCGGACCGACACGTTTTGGACACCTCACATCCCCCGTTCGCCGTGAGAGCCGACCGCCGCGGCGGGTGGAGCGTTATGTAGGTATGGACACCAACACGGCGCTCGACGCGATCCTCGCGCTTCGTGCCATCTGGCAGGCGAGGCTGGGCCGCGTCACGCTCGCCGATCTCGAGATAGAGGTGCGCCGCTTCGTACGCAGTCGCGGAGGCGCGGCCCTCGCCCCGGAGCGCTGGCGTGTCCATCCGTGGGCTCCGCTGACACGCCACGAGTGGGTGTTCGAACCCGCCTGATCGCGCTCTAGGCCCACGCCGCCAACTCGCACAAGTTCGGAGATGAACGCGAAGGCGGCTCGCGTCATGGTCACCGCGGGAGAATAAGTCCGGATGCGCGCGAAGGCGTGGCGATGGCTCGCGCTCGCGTTCGTCTTCGCCTGCGCGTCGCCTGCCGCGACCGTACCGCGCGAGACGCAGGCGCCCGCGACGGCCTCGTCGCCGGGAGTCACGCCGGCGCCGTCCGCAGCGGCGAGCGCCGCGCCCGCGCGTCCGCACGTATTCGTCATCGTGATGGAGAACGCCTCGCTCGCGAGGGCGCTCGCCGCGCCCGGCATCGCGACGCTCGCGTCGACCTACCGGGTCGCGACGAACTATCACGCCGTCGCGCGGCCCAGTCTTCCGAACTACCTGGCGCTGACGTCCGGGAGCACGTGGGGCGTGACCGACGACGACTATCACGTGCTTCCGGCGGGCGGACTCGGCGCGCAGCTTTCGACCGCGGGCGTGCCGTGGCGCGCGTACATGGAAGGCCTTTCCAGTGCCGGATGCGTCCAGAGCCCGTACCCCTACGCGGTCAAGCACAACCCATTCGCCTATTACGGAGGGGCGTGTCCGGAAAACGTGGTGCCGCTCGACGCGCTCGATGCCGATCTGGCGGGCGACACGCCGCAGTTCGCCTGGATCACTCCGGGGCTCTGCCACGACGGGCACGACTGTCCGCTCGCTGAGGCCGGCGCATGGCTGGCGCAGCTGGTCGCGCGCATCGTCGCCTCTGCATCCTTCCGCGAACGCGGCGTGCTTTTCGTTGTCTGGGACGAGGGCGACGGCGGAGATGAGACGAACCTGGTGCCGTTGATCGTGGCGACGCCCGATCCCGTCGCGCGCCGATCGGCCGAGCGATACGACCACTATTCGCTCCTCGCGACGATCGAGGACATCTTCGGCCTCCCGCGTCTCGGGGCCGCGGCAGGCGCGCGGTCCCTCACCGATCTGCTATCGCTTCGCACCCCGTAGCGCCGTATCCTCGGCGCCCTTGCGCTCCCTCGTCCGGTGCCTCGCCGTGCTCCTCCTCGCCGCCGCATGCGGGGGATCGAGCGCGCCTGCGCGGGATCCGCTCGCCGGCGTCTACCGGGTCGGGGGCGGCGACGCCGCGCTGCCCAACCTGCAAGCGCTCACCGACGCCTTCACGGCCAAGCATCCGGGCGTGAAATTCCAGTTCGACACGACGCTTGGCTCGGACGGGGGCGTCAACCTCGCGGCGGACCACACCCTCGATCTCGGTATGGCCAGTCGCGAGCTCACGCTTCCCGAGAGCGATCTCGTCGATCGCGTCCTGGTCGGAGTCGCTGGCACTGGTCTGGTGGTCCATCAGAGCAACGTCGTCGGGGACCTGACCACCGCACACGTGCAGGCGATCTACAGCAGCAAGATGACGGACTGGTCGACCCTCGGGCATGCGAAGCTGCCGATCATCCCGCTGATCCGGGAGAAGGGCTCGAGCGCGCGCGCCACGTTTGAGACCTATTTCTATGGGGGTAAGCCGACGTATGGGCCGAGCGTCCTCGAGATCCAGGGCGGCGACCGGATCCGGCAAGCGGTCGCGGGTCAGCCTGGGGCGATCGGGATGATCGGAGTGACGAGTGACGTCCCGGACGGCGCCGGGATCCGCCTCGTCACCATCGACGGCGTCTCGCCGACGAAGCAGGCTTTGCGCGAGGGCACGTACAAGCTCCGGCGTCCGCTGTATCTGGTCTACCCGCGCAGCGGGGAGCTCAGGCCGGCGATCGCGGAATTCCTCGAGTTCGTCCGTGGTGCCGAGGGCCAGAGGATCATCGACCACTTTTGATGCGGCTGGCGTGGACCGTTCCGCGGTCTACCGGCCTCCACCAGATGGCGCCGAGCGAACGAGCCACAGGGCGACCCCGCCGACACCCGCGAGCGCCGCGCCGGCGATCGCCCACTCGCTCCGGCCGGTCATGAACGATCCCGGGAGCAGGCCGATCCCCTGAAAGATCCAGATCGCGCCGACGGCGAGCGCCGCGACGGAGACGATGCGGACGGTCGGCCGCATGGCTAGCCCGAGCGCCGCGCGGGACGAAGGCTGCGACCCCATTTCTCGATCGAGTCGATGATCGGCCGGAGGCTGCGGCCCTGCGGCGTGAGCTGGTAGTCGACGCGCGGAAATATTTCGGCGTGAACAGTCCGCGTGAGCAGTCCGAGCTGCTCGAGCTCGCGCAGTCGCACGGTGAGCATCTTCGGTGACGCGGCAGGAACGAGCCTTTGGAGATCGCCAAACCGCTTGGGGCCGTCCATCAGGTGGTGAAGCACGACCAGCGTCCACTTTGCCCCGACGACGGCAAGCGCCTTCTCGACCGCGCAGTCCTCCGCAGAGGGGGTTGCCCGTAGCTCGGGCGGCGGGTTCGCGATGGTGACCATTCCACTCGCTCCTAACTTTTCGGTAAGTACTAGCCTTTGGGAAGTATCGGCGCCGGTGCGCTGTTCTTCAAACGAACGCGCGGAGGGAGGAACTGTTCCGATGAATGAGGATCTTGCGCTCCTGGTACTTCGGCTGGTGGTCGGTGGCGTGGTCGCGATGCACGGCTTCCTGAAGCTCGGTTGGGTCGGCAAGGGCGGCTCGGTCGCGGGCGTGGCCGGGTGGTTCAACGGCCTGGGGCTCCGCCCAGGGATGTTCTGGGCGCTCGTCGCCACGCTCGCCGAGGCGGGTGGCGGCACGCTGATGGCCTTGGGACTCGGCGGTCCGGTCGGACCCGGGCTCGTTGCCGGGGACCTCGTGGTCGTCTCCATCGTCGCGCACTGGCCTCAGGGGTTCTGGGCCGGCGGCGGCAAGGTCGGCTGGGAGTTCCCCGTGCCGCTCGCGGCCGCCGCGTTCGCGGTCGCCCTCATCGGCAACGGGGCCTGGTCGCTCGACCGGGTCCTCGGCCTCGTCTACCCGGATGGGCTGCTCGGGGCCTGGCTCGTGCTCATGGCGGTCGGCATCGCGCTCGCCCTCGGGGCACGCGCCATGTTCGCGCCGAAGCAGGCCGCTTCCTAGCGAAAGGGCGCGCAATTCTTAAGCCGCGCTCAGGGCGCTCTTAAGGCGCTCTGAGCTCGGCGCGAGAGGCTATTTGCATGTACGAACCAGATCCCGCGACCACCGCACCGCTCACCCCACCACCACCGCCGCCGAAGAGGTCGGGCGGTGTGAGCGCGAAGCGCCTCCTTGCGATCGGCGTGCTTGCGTTCGCGTTCGCCCTATTCACGGGGCGTCTCGACATCGCGGGCTTCGTCTCAGGCGCGCGCGGTCTCGTCGCTCCCACACCCGCCGCGCGCACGACGACGGCGACGAACGCCACCGACGCGGCCGCCGTCGCCGCGATCAGGGACGTCATCCAGCGCGCGAATCAAGCCCAGGCGCAGGCCTTAGCCAAAAGCGACGACACTTTGATGCGCGACACCGCCACCGACTCCTATTACCAGGAGCTGGTGCAGACGAATCGCGATCTCGCGAACGGCGGAGTGAGGTCGATCGCCCTTACGAACATCACGTGGGGCGACGTCGCCGTGCGCGGCACGACCGCACAGGCGACCACGTTCGAGACGTGGCGATCCACCTACAACGACGGATCGACCGACGAGCGCACCGACCGCAACGAGTACACCCTCATGCAGCAGTTCGGCGCATGGAAGATCTCAGCGGACGTGCAGCCCGACTCACGGGTGATCGAGCCCGGCACGGGCACGTCACCGAGCGTCACGCAGCCGGGCACGCCCGCCGCGGTCATGAGCCGCTCGAGCAACTGGTCCGGCTACGCCGCGACCGGCGGCGTCTTCACCTCGGTCACGGGCTCGTGGATCGTGCCCACGGTGAGCAGCACCAGCGTCGGCGCCGACGCGACGTGGGTCGGCATCGGCGGGCTCACCAGCCGCGACCTGCTACAAGCCGGTACGCAGGCGATGGTGAGCGCGGACGGCACGGTCCAGTACTCGGCGTGGACCGAGATGCTCCCGCAGTCTTCGCGCACGGTCCCGCTCGCGGTGCGCGCAGGCGACGCCGTCACGGCGACGCTCACCCAGATGTCCGGCAACACCTGGGCCATCACGATCAGCAACGACACCACGAAAGCGAACTACAGCGTCACGGTCCAGTACAGCTCGTCCAATTCGTCCGCGGAATGGGTCCAGGAGGCGCCGAGCGCCGGCCGCGGAGTCGTGCCGCTCGATCAGTTCGGGACGCTGCGCTTCACCGCCGGTAGCGCGGTCGAGAACGGGAAGAGCCAGACGCTCGCGGAGCTCGGTGCGAGGGCGATCACGATGATCAACGGCAGAGGCCAGGCGATCGCTCAGCCTTCGGTCCTCGGAAATGACGGCAGCAGCTTCACGGTCACGCGCACCGACGCTCCGAGCAGCGGCACCGATGGCCGGCGAGGCCGGCCTTAGCGGAAGAGCGCGCTCAGCTCGGGCGGGGCGCCCGCCGCAAGAGCATCGCGATGGTCTCGGGATCCCCGTTCTCGACCGCGGACACCAGGTCGTCGGCGTATTCGCCGAGGCGCTGGTGATCGGACGGCGATGCCTCGTTGTCCGCGGTCGGATCCAGGGCCAGCCGCACCGTCTCCCTGATCGCCACAGCCATCATCCGCGCGGCGTACCAGGTCTCGCGATCCACACCGGCACGGTCCCAGGGCCCGCCGGCCACCTGCTCCACGTCGGGCACTTTGCGCGCTGGCCGAGCGCTTGTGAACACCGTACGGGATGAGAGATTTCGGCTACCCCGTACGGGGGACCTTCGCGCGACGCGCTACCTTTGTCCTATGACGCCCGCTGGGAAGATCCTCGATCCGGTCTGCGACATGGTCGTCGATATCGCCGAGCAGCGAGAGCTCGGCCTGACCCTCGTGCGGCCGGAACGCGAATACGCGTTTTGCGGTCCGGGATGTCTCGAACGCTTTGCAAAGGATCCGAAACGTTACATCGGTAAGGTCGAGCGCTGGCTCGCTGCCTAGCGCGAGTCGCCGGGCGACCCGCTATCCATCTTCCTTAGCTTCGCCGTGAAGACGCCGTTCCCATCCTGCGCGCTGATCGTGTAGCCGCCTCGCGCGCGGGTGGCCGGGACGCCGTCGAAATTCGACCCGAACGGTGAGATCACGATCGGCCAGCTTTCACTTCCGCGCGGCCCGCTGATCGTGAGCATCACCGTTGCGGCGGGCGCGAATCCGTACAGGAGATAGCCCGCGGGCGCGCCTTCGGGCGTCACCGCGATGATCCCCGGCGTCTGCGGGACGACCCCGCGCATCCGGGCGGCCAGACCGGCCACGAACTCATCGAAGGAGCGCCCGGTGAGCGCGGCGTACGCCTGGGCCACGTTCTGGCCGCGCCGGAGCCGCTCGTACAGGAGTGCGATCGGCGCGTCACCGCCGATGTCGTCGCGTAGGAGTTCGACCGCGCGCGCGGCTTCCTGGTATTTGAAGTAGCCCGCCCAGTCGGTCAGCGCGTTCCACGCGAGCTGGGACACGAGCGTGTTGAGCGGGATCAGCGTTCCCGTCTCGGCCATCGACGCGGCTTCGTAGCGCACGCGAACGAGGCGCCAGTCGCCGCCCGGGACGAGCGCCTCCGCCAGCCGCGCCTGCCCTTCGTTGAGCCACGCCGGAACGAGGTCGCATCGCGGCGTACACGCCTGGAGCGTCAGCAGGTGCGTCAGCTCATGGCGGATCGCCGCGATGGGACGCCGATCGCGGATCGCCTCCCAGTTCACGGCGATGAGGCGCAGCGAGGGTTCGAAGAAGGACACGGAGTTCTCCGCGACGAACGTCGCGGTCGCCTTTCCGTACCCGAAGAAGCGGACGAACCCTTCCGCATACCCCTCGGTCGTGGCGAAGACATAGATGACCGGACGACTAGGGAACGATCGAGCGAACTCGCGCTCGACCGCCGGAATATCCGACGCCACCGCAGCGGCGACCACCGCCTCGTCCTCGCGAGACAGCGCCGTCGCGACGCGCAGGTCCGCCGCCCCGGGCACCAGCGCGAACTCGATGCCCGCGATATCGCGAGTGACGCGCGGCGGCGGCTCCGGACGCGGTGTTGGCGGGACCAGCGACGGCGTGGCGACCCTGGTCGGCTCGGGGCTCGCCGTCGGCGTCGCGACCGGCTGCGCCGATGACGGTGCGTCTCCGCTCATCGGTCGCGACGCGCACGCGGTGACGATGAAGACGGTGATCACGAGGATGCGCGCCCCCATTCGAGGAAGCCTACCGATGAGCCCTCCGCATGGTCCGGATTTTGCGGTCGCCGACCGAAAGAGATACGGACTCGGAGGTGTGTCCATGCCACCGCGTGGCGTGAAGAGCGCAAAGCGCACACGTCAGTACGAGCACATCAAGGAGACCGAGCTGAAGCGTGGCCGGTCGGCCAAGGTCGCCAAGCGCATCGCCGCCGCGACGACGAATAAGACCCGTCGCGAGAAGGGCGAGACCAAGGGCTCACGCCGCCGCAAGCGCTCCTCTGGCTAGCGATCTCCCGCGCCCAAACAGCCGCGCGAGAACCTTCATGAGCAGGTAGAAGTCAAGGCTGACGCTAAGGGGCGAACGCCGGAATCGCGCCGAGCCTGCCGGGGACGCCCTTTAGGTGGTTGACTCCGTCACGCCAGGACGTCGCGAGCGGCGCACGAGCTGCTCCAACCCGATGCCCCCGGTTGCCACCCACAGGTGGGGCGTGTGATGGGGCGTGTCCGACTCTCCGGTGTGGCAGTAGGCCCAGCCGCCGCGGTGGATGGTCAGGCCGCCCTCGCGCACGGTCTCGCCGTGCTGGTGGGTCTTGGCGACACATTCGTAACGGATGACGTCAGGCATCCGGGAAGCACCTCCACGGCGCTGCGCGGCTGACGGATATAACGCGTGCGAGGCCTCGGTCGTTCGGGCCCGTTCAGGCGGCTCGGCGTGCCGCGAGGCGGGCGAGCAGCCGCGGCGCCGCCTGAAACCCTACCGCTATCGCAAAGAGCGTGAGCCCGGCGACGTCCGCTGCCAGACCCGGGGCGACGAGGAGGACGCCGCCGACGATGAGCACCGCGCGTTCGATGAGGTTCGTCGGCCGGAGAAGGTAGCCGCCCACGCCGGCGACGAGGGCCGTGATCCCGACGGCGGCGGAGACCGACGCGAGAACCGCCTCGGGGATCGTCACGCCGGTCCAGAGGATCGCGAGACCGTCCGGCTGCGTGAACATGAACGGCACGAGGAAGCAGGGGAGCGCGTACTTCCAGGTGAGCATCATCGTCTTGTACGGGTTGCCCCCGGTCATCGCCGCGGCGGCGAACGGCGACAGCGCGACCGGCGGCGAGACCTCCGACAGCACCGCGTAGTAAAAGACGAACATGTGCGCCGCCGGGGCTGGAACGCCGAGAGTGATCAGCGCGGGCACCACCGTGGGCACGGCGACGAGATAGGTCGCGGTGATCGGAAGGGAGAGGCCGAGCACCCAGAGGACGATGCCCGACACGACCAGCGTGGCCACGAGATTCCCGAACCCGAGCGTGAGGATGAGGCTCGAGATCTTGAGCCCCAGACCGGTCTGAAGAAGGATTCCGACGGCGATCCCGGCGACGGCGGTCGTCGCGGCGACCGAAAGCACCTGTCTCGTGCCGCCGGCGAGCGCCTTCACCAGCTTCGGCGGCGTGAGCGAGGTCTCTCCGCGGATGTACGAGACAAGGATCGCGACGATGATCGACCAGAAGATCGCGGTGATCGTCGAGAACCCCGCGACCAAGAAGATGATGATCGCGAACAGCGACGTGTACTGGTACCAGTAGCGTTTGGTGAGCTCCCAGAAACCCGGCGCGTCCAGCGCGATGTCGCGCGCGCCAAGCCGGCGCGCGTCGACCTCGATCATGAGCAGGATGCCGAGGTAGTAGAGGATCGTCGGCATCATCGCCATGATCACGACCTGCAGGTAGCTGATCCCCAGGATCTCGGCCATCAGGAAGGCGGCGGGACCGAGTACCGGCGGTGAGATGACCGCCCCGATGCCGCCCGCCGAGAGGATCGCGCCGCTCGACTCCCGATCATGCCCGGCTCGCTTCAGCATCGGGTAGGTGATCGAGCCGAGCGTGACCGTCGTCGCCACGCCCGATCCCGACACGGTCCCCAGAAGGAACGACGCGACGGTGACCGTGCGCGCCGCGCCCGTCGGCCGCCGGCCGGTCAGCGCAAACGCGAGGTCGACGTAGAACTTTCCGGCGCCGGTGTACTCGAGGATCGCGCCGTAGATCGTGAACAGGATGATGAACGTGGCCGCGACCTGGAGCGGCGTCCCGAGCATGCCGTCGAGGCCGAGGTACTGGTTCGAGATGATGTCGTCGAGGTCCTTCGGCGGGCCGCGGAATGGGCCGGGCATGAAGTCGGCGAAGTACGCGTACGCGATCGCCGCGAGGCCGAGCGCCGGCAGGTGCCAGCCGATCGTGCGCCGCCCGGCCTCGAGGACCGTCAGGATCGCGATGACGCCGAACACGAAGTCCGTCTGGTTGGGGCTGTTGACGCGGTAGATGACGGTCTCGAAGTTCAGGAAGACGTACGCGGTGATCGCTACCGACGCCGCGATCAGGACGAGATCCACGACGTTCACGCTCTTGATGAAGCGCGGATGCATCGGGTAGAGGAGGAAGGTGAGAACGAGGATCGAAGTCAGGAAGAGCATCACGTAGATCTGCGGCGTGGTGATGGTCTGGCCGAGGATCCGGAACGAAGGCACGAGCACGACGTTGGTCAGCGGGATCTCGGCGCCGGCCGCTGCGTAGTACAGGGCGAAGAGGGTGGTGGCGACCGAGAGCGCCGTGACGACCCCGTCCCACAACCCGCTGAACGTCCGGGTCTTCGCTTCGGACTCGAATTCCTCGATGAGCTCCTTCGTCTTGTCCTCGGCGAGGACCGCGTCGAGATCGGGACGCGCGATGCGGTCGAAGGGAGCTGTGCCTTCTTCGGAACCCCCCGCACTGCTCACCGCCCGCCCTCGAGCAGCGCGACGAGCCACGGACGGTCCTCGGCGCGCACACGGACCACGGTTTCTCCGAATCGTGGCTTCAATACGAGCGTCCACCGCGAGGTCGAGAAGGTCTGCTCGCCGGCGGGGGTGATGCGTATCACGAGCTCGCTGTCAACCGCGACCGTCCGCGGGGAGGCCTCCATCCATAACCCGGTCGACTCTTGGACCGGCTCGCCCTTCCACCCGAAGTACTCGACCGAGCGGATGTCGGGTGAGCGCACGCGCTCGATCCGCAGCCCGCCTCCTTCACGCGCGAGCTCTTCGTACACCGTGACGCGATAGATCGACTGTCGATACGAGTACGTAAGCGGCTCATCGCGCTCGAGCGCGGCGATGAACGCGCTCGTCCCGTCGCCGACGCTGAGGACCGGGACGGGGGCGGCGAGCGCCACCCCCAGCGAGGTCACCATCGCGGCGATCAGCGCGACGAGGGCGCTACTCCGTCCCGGCGAAGCCGGGCGCAGCACCTATTTCTTCCACGCGTTCTTGGACTTGTAATAGTCGATCGCTCCCTGATGGAAGTCGATCGGCGAGCCCACGGTCGCGGTCTCGAGCGCGAGGTCCTTCGCGGCGACGTGGACCTTCACCAGATCGTCCTTGTTGTCGAACATCGTCGCCAGGATCGCTTGCGCGAGCGCGGGATCGAAGTTCGATGGCACGACGAGCAGATTCGCGACGCCCGACACCGTCACGTCCGCGGCGGTGTTGTACGTGGTCTTCGGCACCTTGTACGTGAAGTAGAAGGGGCCGTACTTGTCGGCCATCTTCTTGATGCTGTCGGTGAGATCCAGGAGCTTGATCTTCGTCGATGTGGAGATGTCGAGCACCGCCGGCACCGGGAGGCCTCCGCTGAAGAAGAACGCGTCGATCTTGCTGTCGCGTAGGGCGTTCGCCGAATCCTGCGCGCCGAGCCGCTCGCGCGAGATGTCCTTGGCCGGATCGAGGCCGTAAGCCTCGAGCGTGCGGTTCGCGATGACCTCCGTCCCGCTTCCTGCGGTACCCATCGACACGCGCTTGCCCTTGAGGTCGGTCACCGTGTTGATGCCGGACGCATCCTTCACGACGAGGTGGGTCGCGTTCGAGTAGAGGACGGCGAGGGCCTTCGCATCGACCTTCCGCTCCGGCGCGGCGAACGTATTGGTCCCGTTCACGGCGTCGTAGAGGGTGTCGGAAAGCGTGAAGGCGAGGTCGGCTTTGCCGTCACGGATGAGCTTCATGTTGTCGACCGACGCGGTCGTCGACTGCGCGCTCGCGTCGATGTTGAGTTTCCTCTTCAAGAGGTCCGCGAGGCCGGCGCCGTACACGATGTACACCGCGCCGGTTCCGCCGGTGACGATGTTGAGCGTCTTTCCGGCGAAGTTCGGTGTCCCGCTCGCCGCCGGGGTGGCCGTCGACGTCGCGCGCGGAGCGTTGCATGCGGCGGCGATGAGCAGCGTCGCCACGAACGGAGCAAGGACGCGAGTGGCCTTTCTCATACGCACCTCCCCGAGGACGCGCAGTTTAGGCCGTTCGCGGCCGTTTCAGGCGTAGCGCGCGCCGCGTCTCGGCTGCGGCCATCCGCCGCCGCTCGTCGTCGGTCTCGGCGATGAGCGACGGAAGCGGGACCGGTCGGCCGTGCTCATCGGTGGCCACGAACACGAGGTAGGCCGAGGCGACATGGACGACGTCGCCGGTCAGCATGTCCTCCGCCTCGACGCGCACCCCGACCTCCATGCTGGTGCGCCCCACGTGGTTGACCGACGCCTTCGCCGTCACCAGATGGCCGACGTAGACCGGTGCGAGGAACGAGAGCTCGTCGATGCGCGCGGTGACCACCCGCGCGCGGGCATGCCGAGTGGCGGCGGCGCCGGCGACCGCGTCGATGAGCTTCATGACCTCGCCGCCATGTACGTTCCCGTACGGGTTCGCGTCGGACGGCAGCATCGTCCGCGACATCACCGTCTTCGAGACGGCGACCGTCTTCGGCAGGGTCACGCGGAGAGGCCGCGTTCCTTCGCCCACTTCGCGAGCTCGCCGAGGTACCACACGGCTTTTGCCTTCCGCCAGTAGGCCGCCGCGGCGTCGAGCTCCTGCTGAGCGCTCGAGCGATTGGCGACGAACAGGAAGAGGTCCGCGCGCTCGACGCGTATAACGGCGGCCACGGTGCTGTCAAGACCGGCGGCCCATTGACGGATCGCCTCGGCCGACAGCTCAAGGGCGCTTTGAATGTCTCCGGACAAAGATGCGCGTATGGCTTTGGCAAAGGCGGCCCGACCTACCGACGGCGGATTCTCTCCCTTGCTTCGATCCTCTTCGGCGAGCGTGAGCCACCGTCCCAGAGCGACGTCGTCACCAATGCGTTTCGCGGCCGCGATGGCGGCGATCGCCGCGGCGTGCGCGGGGGTGACCCAAGTCTCGACCTGAACCAGGTTGACCGCGACCTCGGCGTGCTCGAGTGCCGATCGGTCCTTTCCCGCCAAGAACAGGATCACGGCGGGCCAGCTCGCGACGGAGCGCCACTGCGGATCGCCGGCGCCGAGAAGACGACGCCGCGGTGCCTCGATGAGCGGTAGGCCGCGTTCGGGACCTCTACGGGCGGTCTCGATGAGCGATTCGGCCAGGAGGTCGGCCTGTGCCGACCAGATCGTATCGCCCTTGAGCTCGGCCACCAGCTCGAGCGCCTTGTCCCAGTCACCGTCCGAGACCGCATAGATCAATTCGCGACTGATGAGAGTGTCTGGACGAAGACCGAGGCGCCGGGCGTACCCGCTGCCCTCCTCATGGATCCGTCGTCGTTCGTCGGCCGAGAGGCCGGTCCGATGGCCCGACGCCCAGATGTTCTGGTATGCACGCATCGCGTGGTACGGAAGCTCGTGTTCGAGCGCCAAGGCCAGGCCCTGCCGCATTGTCGCGCGCGCGTCTGGGCGACCAAGGTTGGCTTTCGCGGCGCCGACTGTGATCAAGCACGAGGCCTTGACGTCTGGTGCGGCGATCTCCTCGGCGACCGCGATGCCGCGCTCCGCCCACCCGATCGCATCGATCTCCGCTGCTGTGAGCATCGCGAGGCGCGCAAGCTCCGCCAGGGCCCGGCCGAGCTCGAGGCTCGCTCCGGCCGGCTCCAGCATGCTCACGGCTTCATGGGCGAGCGGCAGCGCCGCGGCGGTATCGCCGAGGAACCAGCGGGCGTGCGAGAGGCGCGCCAACGCCTCGCCGGTCCGCCGCTGGTCACCCTGGGCCGCGAAGATCGTGCGCGCTTCCTGGGCGGCTCGCGCTGCGAGGTCGTGCTGGCTCGCGTCCGTCGCGGCTTCGGCCAGGCGCAGATGCATCTGGCCGAGCGTCGGGTCGTCGTCGGGCGCGACCTCGATCGCGCGCTCGAGGTGCCGCACCTCGCGCGCGAACGCGAACACACGCCGAGCTTCGTCGGCGGCCAGCCGGTGATAACGCAGCGCGCGCTCCTGGTCGCGCGCTTCATCGAAGTGGTAGGCGAGCTCCTCAGCGTGTGCTGCCGCATCCGCCACGGCATTCCGCTCGATGGCCTCGCCGACAGCGCGGTGCATCACGCGCCGCTCGCGCTGGAGCAGCTCCGCGAGGATCGACTCGCGTGTGAGCGCGTGTCGGAAGCGATACGTCTCTTCCTCGCCTCCCGGGTCGTCCTCGGTGACAAGCTGGCCGTCGATCGCGGCGCGCAGCGCGTCGAGGACGACCCCTTCATCCATGTTCGCGACCTCGCGCAGCAGCTCGAACTCGAAACGCTGTCCGATGACCGCCGCGAGATCGATCACGCGTCGCGCGTCGGGCAGCAGCGAATGCAGGCGCTGCTGGACGGCGTCGCGGATCGAGACCGGGATGGAGATCTCGGCCACGTCCTTGGTCCTGCGCCACGCGCCCTCGCGGTACGAGAGGTCGCCTCGCTCGATCAGCGCGCGGAGCACCTCTTCGACGAAGAACGGGTTGCCTTCGCAGCGCTCGTAGATCGCTTGACGGAACGCGGTCGTTGGCGCGCGGTCGAGTCCGAGCGCCTTCTGCATCACGATCGCGATCTCGTCCTCGCTGAGCTTGTGCAGTTTGATCTCGCGCGCCAGTCGACCGCGCGCGAGCTCGGCGAGCAGATGATTGAGTGGGTGCAGCCGGTGGAGCTCGTCGCTGCGATATGTGGCGAGCAGCAGCATTCGCTCACCACGCAGCTTCCGCGCGAGGTACGGGACGAGCTCGAGCGTGGCCTCATCCGCCCAGTGGAGATCTTCGATGGCGAGCACGAGGGGGTTCTCTCGCGCCGCTGCCGCGAGCGTGCGCGCGAAGCCCGCGTGGACGCGGTAGCGCTCGACTTCGACGGCCGCCATCGCACCCGGGCCGCCCGCGAGCTCCTCGGGAAGTGGCAGCGAGGCGGCAACGAGCGCGTCGATGAACGGCCCGAAGGGCCGGCGCGCCTCGACCTCAGTGCATTCGCCGAGCATCACGCGCGCGCCCGCCGCACGAGCGCGCTCGTCGAACAGCCGCAGCAAGGCGCTCTTGCCCTGGCCCGCCTCGCCCGCGACGAGGGTCACCTGGCCCCGGCCACCGATCGCGTCGGTGAGCGCCGCCTCGAGCGCAGCCAGCTCGGACTCCCGCCCGATCACGACCGGACACAACACCTGTCGGCTCGTAGGCGGTCGTGCCTCGATGGCGACCTCTGTGGTCGCGCGCGGCGCGCCTTCAGTCGTCGCCGGGGCCGCCTGCCACCCGATCGCGAAGATCCGGGGTGCGTCCTCGATCCCTTTTAGGACAAGGCCGTTCCGCTCGGTCATCGGCGGAGCGCCGTTCTTTGGGAGCAGGCCGCGAACCACATCGCTCACGAGGAGCTCGCCCGCGGACGCCTGCTGCGCCAGTCGGGCGGCGACGATGACCGCAGCCCCGACGTACTGACCTTCGTGCGGGACAGGCTCGCCGGCGTGAATACCTACGCCGACCTTCATCGGCCGATCGGGCCGATCGTTCGAGTAACGCTCCGCCTCGCGCAGGATCGCCATTCCGCAGGTGACGGCGGGACGCACCGCGGAGAAGACGACATAGAAGGAGTCACCCTCGGTCTTCACCTCGCCGCCGGCGGCACGCGCCACTTCCGCGCGCACGATCCGCCGGTAATCACCGATCAGCGTGGTCGCCGCGGCGTCACCGAAAGTCTCCACGAAGCGCGTGTAATCGCGTAGGTCCGCGAAAAGGAACGTGCGTGTCTGCGGCGCCGTCGCTGCCGCGCTCGGGTCCGGCACGCGCGCGATTCTGGCACCACGACTAGGCCGCGCCTAGCATCGCGGACGTGACCGTCCTGTCGCGTGAGGAGCTTCGGGTGGCGCTCGCCAACACGCCGGCGCTCGTCGAGGATGTCGACCTTCAGATCCAGCTGCAGTCCAACGGCGTCGACCTGCGGGTCGAACGCGTGCAGCGCCTCACGTCGCCGGGGCTCCTCGGCGCGTCCGACACCGTGCGCGAGCCGGCGGCGCGCGAGGACGTACAGGCCGACAAAGACGGCTGGTGGGATCTGCACCGGGGCGCGTACGTCATCACGTATCGCGAGAAGGTCAACCTCCCGACCGATCTCATCGCGCTGTCGCGCCCCCGCTCGAGCCTGCTTCGCTCGGGCGTCGCAATCCACGGGGCGGTGTGGGACGCCGGGTACTCGGGACGAGGCGAGGGTCTCTTGTCCGTGCTGAACTCGCGCGGCTATCGGCTGCAGCGAGGCGCGCGCGTCGCGCAGCTCGTCTTCTTCAGGCTGTCCGCTCCGACGAGCGAGCCCTACAAGGGCAGATACCACGGCGAGAACGCGTGATGGCGGTCGACCGCCGCGCATTCGAAGAGCCGACCGTCCTCGCTGCGCCATCGGGCGCTCGCGTCGAACGCGACCTCGTCTACCGCACCGATGGCGAGCGGTCTTCCGGCTCGACGTCTACCGTCCAGCGCACCGCGACGTCGCTCCGGTGGTCTTCCTCGTCAACGGTGATGGGCCTCCGGAGGTCATCGCGACAGCGAAGGACTGGGGCGTCTATCGCTCGTACGGCGAGCACCTTGCCGCGCACGGGCTCGTCGGCGTCCCGTTCAACCATCGCTCGACCGGTCGCGGCGAGGCCACGGAGGCTGCGGCCGCGGATGTCCGATCCGCGATCGCGTTCGTGCGCGAGCATGCGAATGAACTTGGGGTCGACAAAGGACGGGCCGGCGTGTGGGTGTTTTCCGCCGGAGGACCCTTCGGGCTCGCGCCGATCCTGCAGCGACGTCCCGATTGGCTTCGCTGCGCGGCGGGCTTCTACACGTTCTGGGACCTCGCGCCGTTCCGGGTGGACTTGCGCCCGCCTGTGGCCGAGCGGATCCGTAAGTGGTCATGCGTGACGGCGCTCGATGGCGAGACGCCGGACCTGCCACCGCTCCTCCTCGCGCGCGCCGGGCGGGATAGCGCCGCGGCGCTCGAAGGCGCCGACACCTTCATACGGCGCGCTCGTGAGCGGGGCGTGGATCTCGCCGTCCTCGACCATCCGGCCGGCCAGCACGGTTTCGACACCAGAGACGACGACGAGCGTTCGCGCGAGATCATCCGCGACACGCTCGACTTCTTCGTACGCCATTTGCGCGAGTAGAGCCCCGCAGCGTGGCGTTCACTAGCCTGTACCTATGACCGGCGCCACCATCCGCACCGAAGCGAACGGGCCGTACATCGTCACAGGCCCGATCACGATCCTCGACGTGGACGGGCACGAGCATCACGTTCCCGAAGGGCATGTGGTCAAGCTGTGCCGCTGCGGCCACTCGGCGAAGAAGCCGTTCTGCGACTCGACGCATCGGCGGGTCGACTTCGTGTCGCGTCCGTCGTTCGAGCCCGAGCCCACCGAACGTTGAGCGCGCGCGGGCTGGTCTGGTCCGCCGGCGTCGTCGTCGCGGTCCTCGCGCTGCTCGCGGCGGTGGTGGTGGCGAGCGCGCTGCCCGCCGGATACGACTTCCGCGCGTACTGGCTCGCGGGGCGGCATCTGCTGACCGGCGCACCGCTCTACCCCGGTCCCGACACGATCCTCGGACTGCCAGACGAGTTTCGCTACCTGCCGGCCGTCGCGATCCTTTTCGTGCCACTCGCGCTCCTGCCATACGACGTCGCTCTCGCGATTTGGACCGCCTTGCAGGTGGTGATCGCCGCCGTCGTCGGCATCGTGCTCATCCGCCCGCTCCCTTCCTCTTGGCGCCCCTGGGCCGCGGCTGGCTACGTCTTCTTCCTCGGCCTCGTGCTCGAAGTGACGCTCGGCAACGTGAACCTCATCTCGCTCGCCCTCGCCCTCGCGGCCTGGCGTCTGCGGGCGCGTGCCATCCCGGCGGGCGTCCTGCTCGCGGCCGCCGTCGGGCTCAAGTTCCTCCCGTTCAACCTCCTCTTTTTCTACGTAGCCGCGGGACGGTGGCGGCCGGTCGCCGCCGCGGCGGCGATCGGGACCGCAGCCCTGATCTCAAGCGCGGTCGCGCTGCCCGACCGTACGGCCGAATACATCCGCTTCGCGCCGCGCCTCCTCGAGCAGGACTGGGTCTACGCCCACATCGCGCGGCCGGGTCCTCCGGCGCTGGCGGCGGTCTTCTGGTCCGATGCGTTCCCGCTCGCGCTCGCCGCCGCTTCGGTCCTCGTCGCCGTTTTCGCGGGGATCGCGGCGCGCCGTGACACGGTGCACGAGGACACATGGCACGGGCTGACGCTGGCAACCGCGGGCTATCTCGCGCCCTTCGGCTACTTCTGGACGACGTTCCTCATCCTGTCGTTGCCGCTGACCGCCGATACGCTGCGTCGCTCGGCGACCCGCCCGGCGGCGGAGCGCGCGGCGATCATCACTGCCGTCGCGATCTCGTGGGTGCTCATGGAGCCGCAGCAGGTCGGCACGCTTGTGCCAATCGCCATGCACCTGCTGGGTGTCCTCGTGCTCTGCGTGGTGGCGCTCGCGACACTCGCGCGTCCGGCGGCGGCGGCCACGGAGCTCACGCTACCCAGTACCAGAGCGCGTACATCGCAGTGAAGATCACTCCGATCGCCGTGCCGAGGGCGACGTACGCTCGGCCGACCAAAGGACGTGCGACCACCGCGAGGACCACGAAGGCCGGGAAGATCGTCAGGTAATAGCGCGGCGAGGACGTGAGGGAGCCAGTGGCGATCGACATCACGAAGACGACCGTGGCATATGCGGCAAGGCTCGGCCGCAGGACCCGCCACGCGAGGACGACGAGGCCCCCGATGAGCACGGTGAACGCCAAGACGAAATAGGGGAACCCGTACACGTTCGGGTCGAAGAGGTCGGCGAATGCCTGTAAGGGCAGCGCCGGGCGCGTCCCCCAGTTCGCCTCGGCCGTGAAGAGTGCTCGGGGGTCGCCGGTCATACGCCAGAGGACCACGAGCCAGGCGACGAACGCGGCGGGCGCCCACGTCGCCGTGGCGAGCGCGCCGCGAGTACCCGAGCGTTGGAACGCCTCGATCGCAATGGGAACCGCGATCGCCGCGCCGATGAACGCTCGTGTGAGCGCGGCCAACACCCCGAGGGCTCCCGCAAGGAACCACTCCCCGCGCCGCGCGTGGTACACCGCACCGACGGTGACCGCGAGCAGTAGCGACTCCGGGTACACCACGCTGAGGAACACGCTTGTGGGAAAGACCAGGAGATAGACCGCTGCGCGCGACCCGGTCGCGGCGTCGCGATCGATCGCGACCAGGCGCACGACATAGACGAGCGCGACGAGCAGCGCGACATTCGAGATGAGTGCGCCCGCGGCCAGATAGGCATCGTCGCTACCGCCGAGCACGATGCCGAGCGCGTGCATGAGTGCGGGATAGAGCGGAAGGTAGGCGTGGTTGCCCGTCACCTCCGCGCCATATCCATCGCGCGCGATGGAAAGGTATGCGCCGGCATCCCAGCGGGTAGCCGCGTCGAGCAGTGGATTGGTGGATGGATGGCACACATCCGGGCAGGTCGCCGGAGACGGAAAGAACGCCACGGCGGCCAGCGCGACGGCGGCGGTGAGGACGCGCGTCAGGATGAATGGGACGAGCACGCGGTGGGCCGCCGACACCGCGGCAATCCTAGGCGCTGGGTAGGTCGATCCCGCTCCGACGCGCGAACTCGATCGCGTCCGGATACCCCGCGTCGGCGTGGCGCATCACGCCGGTGCCGGGATCGGTCGTGAGCACGCGGCGCAGCTTCTCGTGACCGAGTGGCGTGCCGTCGGCAACGACGACCATTCCGGCGTGTACCGAGTTGCCGATGCCCACGCCGCCGCCGTGGTGGACCGAGACCCACGTCGCGCCCGCGGCGGTGTTCACGAGTGCGTTGAGGATGGGCCAATCCGCGATCGCGTCGCTCCCGTCGCGCATGTTCTCAGTCTCGCGGAATGGCGACGCGACCGAACCCGAGTCGAGATGGTCGCGCCCGATGACGATCGGCGCAGTTAGCTCGCCCCGCGCGACGAGGTCATCAATGCGCTCGCCGAATTCGGCGCGCTCGCCGTATCCCAGCCAGCACACTCGCGCCGGAAGCCCCTGGAAGGGCACGCGCTCGCCGGCGAGACGGATCCAGCGCGAGAGCGTTCGATCGTCGGGGAATAGCTCGAGCACGAGCTCGTCGGTGCGTCGGATATCGGCGGCGTCGCCCGAGAGAGCGACCCAGCGGAACGGTCCGCGGCCCTCCGCGAAGAGCGGTCGGATGTACTCGGGCACGAAGCCGGGATAGCTGAACGCGTCGGCGAATCCAGCCGCCTGGGCCTCACCGCGCAGGTTGTTCCCATAGTCGAAGGCGATCGCGCCGCGCTTCGCGAGCGCCACGATCGCCTCGCAGTGCCGCGCGATCGACTCGCGCGAGCGGTTGATGTACCGCTCCGGATCGTCGCGCCGGAGCGCCGCCGGATCGGCGACGCCCGCGGGCACGTATCCGTCCAAGGGGTCGTGCGCGCTCGTCTGGTCGGTCACGACATCCACCGCAATGCCGCGCCGAGCGAGGTCCGGGAGCACGTCCGCCGCGTTCGCGACGAGACCCACCGAGCGTGCCGTCCGCTCGTGCCGGTACCGATCGACGCGTGAGACCGCGTCCTCGAGGGTGGGCGCGATCTCGTCGAGGAAGCCCTGCGCGAGCCTGCGCTGCGCTCGACCGGGATCGACCTCAACGACCAGCGCGATCCCCTCGTTCATGGTGACGGCCATGGGCTGCGCGCCGCCCATGCCCCCGAGCCCGGCGCTCACGACGAGCCGGCCCGCGAGCGACCCTCCGAAGTGGCGGCGAGCGACCGCGGCGAAGGTCTCGTACGTCCCCTGGAGGATTCCTTGCGTACCGATGTAGATCCAAGATCCCGCGGTCATCTGGCCATACATCGTGAGTCCCGCGGCCTCGAGCCGGCGGAACTCGTCCCACGTCGCCCAGCGGGGGACGATGAGCGCGTTCGCGATCAGCACGCGTGGCGCCCACTCGTGCGTGCGGAAGACCCCGACCGGCTTTCCCGACTGGACAAGCAGCGTCTCGTCGTTCTTGAGTCGCTTCAGGGTCGCGAGGATGCGATCGAACGCGGCCCACGAGCGCGCGGCGCGACCGGTGCCACCGTACACGATGAGCTCATCGGGGCGTTCCGCGACGTCCGGATCGAGGTTGTTCTGTAGCATTCGGAACGCCGCTTCCTGGGGCCAGCCGCCGCACTGCAGCGTGTTGCCACGCGGTGCGCGGACGATACGGGTGGCGAGGCTCACGGTCTCAATTGTCGCTCGTCCGTAGACTGCGAGCGCATCGAGCTCTCGATCGTGATCCCAGCTCATAACGAGGAGACGACGGTCGCCGGGGTCGTCGCCGGCCACCGCGACGTCGCGCGCGCGTTGGCCTCGAGCTTCGAGATCGTCGTATGCGACGACGGCAGCACGGACGGCACGTGGGCGGCGCTCCAGGCAGCACGCGCCGCGTCCTCCGAGATGCGGCTTATGCGGAACCCCTCACGTGCGGGGATCCCATTCAGCATGAAGAGGTTGTACGCCGATGCGCGCGGCGAGTGGATCTATTTCGCGCCCGCCGATGGCCAGGTTCCCGCGGCCGCGCTCGAGCGCATGTGGAACGTCCGCGACGGCGCGGCGCTCGTGGTCGGACGGCGCATCCCGCGCAGGGACCCCGCGGGCCGCGTGCTCATCGCGCAGGTCTATTCCGCGATGCTTCGCTGGATCTTCCGGCTGCCGGTGCGCGACATCGACAGCGTGAAGCTCTACCGCGCGGAGGAGCTCCGAGCCGTGCCGCCGCGCAGCGAATCGAATTTCTTCGAGGCGGAGATCCTCATCGGACTCTGTTCGCGCGGGCGTACGGTGCGCGAGATCGATATCCCACACCGTCCGCGGATCGCCGGAGATGCGAAGGGGGTCACGCCGGCCGACGCGCTCCTGGCGCTTCGCGATGTCTCAGCCTTCACGCT
>DASYSC010000108.1:0-2992 GCA_036003765.1 Candidatus Limnocylindria bacterium | reverse complement strand
CGAGGGCGGCCGGACACCGACCGGTCTCGACGCGGTCGAGTGGGCCCGTCGCGGCGTCGAGCACGGCGCGGGCGAGATCCTACTCACGTCGATGGACCGGGACGGGACGCGCGACGGCTTCGAGCTCGAGCTCACCGCAGTCGTCGCCGACGCGGTGCGCGTACCGGTCATCGCTTCGGGCGGGGCGGGCGAGGCAGCGCACTTCGTCGAGCTGTTCGCGCGGACCGGTGCCGAGGCCGGGCTCGCCGCTTCGATCTTCCACTCCGGAGAGGTCGCGGTCGGCGTCCTCAAGGAAGACCTCGCCGCACGAGGTGTTCCGGTGCGCCCGAGCGCGGAGGCGAGATGAAGGACGTCGCGTTCGACGAGCGCGGCCTGGTCCCCGCGATCGTTCAGGATGCCGCGACCGGCGCGGTGCTGATGCTGGCTTACATGGACCGCGAAGCGCTGGACGCCACACTGCGCACACGCGAGGTGCACTTCCACAGCCGTTCTCGTGGTCGGCTATGGAAGAAGGGGGAGACGAGCGGCAACGTCATGCACCTCGTCGACCTCGTGCCCGACTGCGACGCTGATGCGCTTCTCGTGAAAGTGCACCCCGCGGGACCGGCGTGCCACACGGGCGAGGCGACGTGCTTTGGTCCGGTGAACGACCGCGATCTCGGACGCTTCCTCTCGGAGCTCGCGGCGCTCCTCCGGCAGCGCCGGCGCGACCTCCCTGAGGGTTCCTACTCGACGGAGCTGTTCAAGGGCGGCGCGGACGCGATCGCGGCGAAGCTCGTCGAGGAAGCGAGCGAGACGGCCGCCGCCCTGCGCACGGAGAGTCGGGAGCGCGCGCTGAGCGAGCTCACCGACCTCCTCTACGTGATGCTCGTGACCGCGACGCACCTCGCGCTGACCCCGGACGAGGTGCGCGCGAGCCTCGAGGAGAAGCGGCGGGAGGCGCCAACGCGGCGAGCGCAGTGGGAAGCTCGCTGAGCGACTCGATCCGCGCGTCGGGTATGGGTCCTTCCTCGCCGGCCCAGAGGTGTCGATCGATCCAGATCGCTCGGATTCCGGCGGCGTGCGCGCCCGCGACATCGCGAGCCAGCGAATCGCCCACCATCACCGCGTCGTCCGCGTTCGCGCCGATCCGCTCGAGCGCGATCTCGAAGACCCGCCGATCGGGCTTCGCGACCCCGACCTCGCAGGAGATGAGGATCGCGCCGAAGTAGCGCGCGAGCGTCGTGCCCGCGAGCTTCTCGCGTTGGACGTCCGGCGCGCCGTTCGAAACCAGCGCGAGTCGATGGTCACGGGCGAGCGCGCCCAGGGTCGGCTCGGCTTCGGGATCCACAAGCTGTCGCGCGCGCCGGGCCGCGCGGTATGTTTCGGCCAGCTCCGCCGCGAGCGCCTCGTCTGAGATTCCCACGGCGGCGAGCGCCCCAGTCCATACGGCAAGTCGGAACCCCGGGACGAACGCACGCAACGCGCGCAGCTCCGGGGCCTCGCCGCGAAACTCCCCCCAAAGTCCCTCGCCCCACCAAATGCCCATCCGATCCACGTACGCAACAGTCGTCGAGCCCTTCCACAGCTTCTCCGCAACGAGAGGGAGCGCGGCGTACAACGCGTCGGCGTCCGCGCCGCGACTCGAGGCGACCGCGCAGACGGACCGCACCGCGGCGAAGGTCGCCGCGTCTTCCATGACGAGCGTGTTATCGAGATCGAAGAGGACCGCCCGCGCGCGCATCGGATCGGCTACCGACGTGCTGGAGAGGAGCCGAACACGGCGTCGAGCGCCGTTATGAAGCGATCGTTCTCCTCCGGGGTGCCGATCGACGCGCGGAGACACCGCTCGCACCCGGGCCAATTCGACACGTCGCGGATCAGCACGCTCTCCTCGAGGAAGCGCGCGTGCACGTCCGCGGGCGCACCGTCGTGCAGACGAAAGAGGACGAAGTTCGCGACCGAGGGAAAGGCTTCGATCGCGGCGACGGCCCGCAGCGCCTCAAACACGCGCTCCCGTTCGGAAACGACCATCGCGAGTCGGCGCTCGACCGAGGCTTCGTCGCGCGCGATGCGGGCGGCGACGGCCAGCGTCAGCGCGCTCATGTTGTACGGCAGTTGCGCCGCGGTGAAGTAGCCCGCGAGCTCGGGATGCACGACGAGGACGCCGACCCGCAGCCCGGCGGCTGCGCGGACCTTCGAGAAGGTCTTCGATATGACCACGTTCGGGTTGTGCTCGATCCGCGGGACGAGCGTCGTGCCGGCGAAGTCGGCGTACGCCTCGTCGACGAGCACCACGGTGTCGGGATAGGCTTCCGCGACCGCAAGGATCACCTCTTCATCGATCACGTTGCCGGTCGGATTGTTCGGCGACGTGAAGACGACGACCTCGGGACGGACGCGGTCCACCGCTTCGAGCGCGCGGTCCTTCCGCAGATCGTATGGAAGGCCGATCATCTCGTTGACCGCCTCGCCTCCCGCGATGACGCTGAGCCGCGCGTGCATCGAGTAGGTCGGCTGGAACAAGAGCGTCCTGCGCCCGTGTCCTCCGAAGACCAGGAACACGCCGAGGAGCACCTCGTTGCTCCCGTTGCCGAAAATGAGTTGCTCCGGCCGCACACGCCATCGCTCGGCGAGGACGCTGCGCAGCTCGTCGCCGCGTCCTGGGTAGCGGTTCAGAAGGAGGCGATCCAGCTCGTCCGCCGCGATGTAGCGGCCCGCGGGATTTGGCTCGGGCCATTCGTTCGCCTGGATCCGGACCGCGGCGCGGTGTTGCTGTGTGCGGTACGGCTGGAGAAGAGCCATCTCCGGACGTGGCCGAGGGCGAATCGGGGGTCGGGGGGCGGAGCCCCCCGAGTCTGTGGTCACGTTCATAGCCTGACATGAGCCCGCGAGGACCATGTACGCTCCTTTCTCATCGACCTCGCGGCCTTCCGAGCGGAATTCCCCGCGCTCGAGCGCGTCGTCTACCTCAACACGGCGACCGCGCCGCCGGCGGCGCGCTCCGTCAGCG
>DASYSC010000107.1:0-7335 GCA_036003765.1 Candidatus Limnocylindria bacterium | reverse complement strand
CACCGGCGAGGCCAAGCTCAAAGAGGGCACCGAGATGATCATGCCCGGCGACAACGCCAACCTCGAGGTCACGCTCATCACCCCCATCGCCTTGGAGGAGGGCCTGCGCTTTGCCATCCGCGAGGGCGGGCACACCGTGGGTGCGGGCGTGGTGACGAAGGTGATCGCCTAAGTGGCAAAGGACAACAGACCGATCATCACGCTGGCCTGCTCCACATGTCGATCGCGGACGTACGCTACGACGAAGAACCGAAAGAACGATCCAGACCGGCTCGAGCTTTCGAAATTTTGCCCACGGTGCCGGAAGCACACGGCACATCGGGAGACGAGATAATTGATGAGGCTCAAGGAGCATCGGGCGTATGCGGCTCCTGCGGAGCCGCATACGGCGGTAGCTCAACTGGTAGAGCACTGGTCTCCAAAACCAGCGGTTGAGAGTTCGAGTCTCTCCCGCCGTGCAGGAGCTCGATAGTGGCCGCCCCCGCGAGGACGCCGCCGACACAGGTCCGCACCGGAGGCGGCGGCTTCGTGCGCTTCGCCCAGGAGTCCTGGTCGGAGCTACGAAAGGTCACCTGGCCGGAGCGCGACACGGTCATTCGCCTGACGGTGGTCGTGATCTTCGTCTCGGCGGTGATCGCCGTGTACATCCTGGGCTCCGACCAGGTCTTCACGTTCGTCGTGAACCGCGTACTGCTGAATCAGGCGATCCCGACGCCGGCGCCGTCCGCGCCATAAGGGGAGGGGAATGAGCGACGAGCGTGACGAGCGGTTGAAGGGGGCAGAGCCCCCCTCAGAACCCCCGGAGGCGGAACCCCCGGAGGCGGAGCCGGAGCAGCTCTCCGACGACGTCGACGCGGCGAAGCTGTCGGACGAAGCCGCCGCTGAGGCGGCGCGCGCGTTCCTCGGGACGGCCGAGCCCGAAGAAGAGGTCTCGGTCGACGAGGCGAAGAGCGTCCTTCGCCGTGCCGGCGCGATCCTCGAGGCCGAGCCGGAAGCCGCGCCCGTTCCCGTCGTCGAGGCACAGCCCGAGGCCGCGCCGCCTACCGCACCGACGGCCGAGGAGGTCGACACCGGCCGGCGCTGGTACGTGATCCACACGTACTCCGGATACGAGAACAAGGTGAAGACGAACCTCGAGCACCGCATCAACTCGATGGACATGGGCGACAAGATCTTCCAAGTGCTGGTGCCCACCGAGGAAGAGATCGAGATCAAGAACGGCAAGCGTCACCCGGTCGAGAAGAAGGTCTTCCCGGGCTACGTGCTCGTCGAGATGATCATGGGCGACGACTCGTGGTACGTCGTGCGCAACACGCCCGGCGTCACGAGCTTCGTGGGTAGCGGGAACAAGCCGACGCCGCTCACCGATGGTGAGGTCCGCGCGATCCTGCGGCAGATCAAGCTCGATGCGCCCAAGTACAAGGTCGCGTTCACCAAAGGCGAGGCTGTGCGCGTCACGGACGGGCCGTTCACCGATCTCCACGGCGTCGTCGACGAAGTGAACCCGGAGCGCAATAAGGTGAAGGTCCTCGTGTCCATCTTCGGCCGCGAGACGCCGGTGGAGCTCGACTTCCTGCAGATCGAAAAGCTGGTGAAGTGACATGGCGAAGAAGATCAAGGCGGTTGTGAAGGTGCAGATCAACGCTGGCAAAGCCACCGCCGCGCCACCGGTCGGCACGGCGCTGGGGCCGCACGGCATCAACATGGGCCAGTTCATCAAGGAGTACAACGAGCGCACCGCGTCGCTCACCGGCAGCATCGTTCCGGCCGTTGTGACGGTCTTCGAGGACCGCTCCTACACGTTCATCACCAAGAGCCCGCCCGCCGCCGACCTCATCCGCAAGGAAGCAGGCATCGAGAAAGGCTCGGGTCAGCCGAACAAGAACAAGGTGGGGAAGCTGACGCGCGCGAAGGTGCGCTCGATCGCCGAGATCAAGATGAACGACCTGAACGCGAACTCGATCGACTCCGCGATGCGCATGATCGAGGGCACCGCCCGCAGCATGGGCGTGGAGATCAGCGGCTAGTACGGTTGGCGCTCTCGAGCCGCCGCAGGATCTCAAACATGAGTTCGTTCTGGTTCGTCAGGTGGCGATCCTCCCACGTTGACGCTCGGGACACGGTAGCCCGACAATGCATATGTATCCCGCATGCGGCGGGCGCCCACCGCGCGACAGACGGGAGGCCCGAGGGGCCGAAAGGAGCGACTCCCATGGCGAAGACGCACGGCAAGCGCTACCGCGCGCTCGCGGAGAAGATCGAGCGCGGCCACGAGTACCCGCCGAGCGAAGCTGCGAAGCTCATCAAGGAGACGAGCCAGGCCAAGTTCGACACGACGGTTGAGCTGCACCTGCGGATGGGTGTCGACCCCAAGCACGCCGACCAGATGGTCCGCGGTGCCGCAGTCCTCCCGAACGGCACCGGTAAGAAGGTGCGGGTCATCGCTTTCGCGCAAGGTGACAAGGCCCGCGAGGCGCAGGCGGCCGGTGCGGACGAGGTCGGGGCGGACGATCTGGCGAAGCGGATCGAGGGCGGCTGGCTGGACTTCGATGTGGCCGTCGCGACGCCGGACCTCATGGGCCAGGTCGGCCGTCTCGGACGTGTGCTCGGTCCGCGCGGCCTGATGCCGAACCCGAAGTCCGGCACGGTGACGTTCGACGTCGCCAAGGCCGTCCGGGACGCCAAGGGCGGTCGCGTCGAGTTCCGAGTCGACAAGACCGGCGTCATCCACACCGTCGTGGGGAAGTCGTCATTCACTCACGATCAGATCCTGGGTAATCTCGCGACGCTCATCGACGCGGTGAACCGCGCGCGGCCGACCGGCATCAAGGGCACCTACATCCGCGCAGCGCACCTCACGAGCACGCAGGGACCGAGCGCCAAGATCGAACTCGGCGCGCTGAACGAGCTCGCGGGGCAGGCCCGGACCTAGCCCCTCCGGCAGATCGCAAATCGACCGGCGCGGGCCTGATGAGTGAGGCTAGACTGAGGGTCACAACCGCATAGCCAAAGAACGCCGGTTCCCTTGGGGATTAAGTCGGAGCAAGCGCTCCGGGCCTGCGGAGGCAAGCCAAGCGGCCTAGCCGCGTGACGCCTTCGCCCCAATGGACGAGGGCGTTTTTCGTGGAGGGCAGATGGCAAAACTGAAGACTGGTCCCAAGGTCAAGCGCAAAGGCGGGGGCATCCCGGCGAAAGCGAAGAAGGTCGAGGGTCTCGCGGGAGAGCTCGGCGGAAACGTCTCGCTTGTGATCACAGACTTCCGCGGCCTCAAAGTCGGCGAGCTCCAGGCGCTCCGCCGTCGGCTGCGTCCACGCGGCATCGAGTACCACGTGGTAAAGAACAGCGTCTTCGTGCGCGCGGCCGAGCAGTCTGGCAAGGGCGAGCTGCGCTCGATGCTCGCCGGCCCGACCGCGGTCGCGATCGGCGACGGTGACGAGGTCGAGCTCGCGAAGAGCCTCGTCGACGAAGCTCGCGCGCTGAAGGCGCTCAAGATCCTCGGCGCGCTGATCGGCGGGCGGACGATGGGGGCGGAGGACGTGCAATCGCTCGCGCGGCTTCCAAGCCGGCCGCAGCTCCAGGCGATGATCGTCGGCGCCGTCCAGGCGCCGCTCGCGCAGATGGTCGGCGTGCTCACCGCGGCCCAAGGAAATCTCGTCCGCGTGCTCCAGGCGCGCGGCTCGCAATAAGAAGGGAGAAACATGGCAACCGAAGTCAAAGAGAACCCGAAGTTCGAGAAGCTGGCTGGAGAGCTCGAGTCCTGGTCGATCCTCGAGATCGCCCAGTTCGGAAAGTACCTGCAGGATCGGTGGGGCGTCTCCGCGGCACCGGTCGCGGTGGCCGCAGCTGGCGGCGGCGGAGGCGGCGCGGCCGCACCGGTCGAGGCTGAGGAGAAGACCGAGTTCACCGTGATCCTCAAGGAAGCGGGCGCGTCGAAGATCAACGTGATCAAAACCGTTCGCGAGCTCACCGGCCTCGGGCTCAAGGAGGCCAAGGACCTCGTCGACGGCGCTCCCAAGCCGGTGAAAGAGAACATCGGCAAGGACGAGGCGGCCGCGGTGAAGAAGAAGCTCGAGGACGCGGGCGCCACGGTCGAGATGAAATAGCCGATTTTCCGGCCTATTTTCGCGATTCGGCCTCCACGACCTGCTGTCAATTCTGGCAGCGGAACGGCGGCCGATATCGTTCTCGCCGCGAGAGCGCCCTGATCGGCGGGCTCGCGAAAGGTGCCGGACCGGGACCCCAGGGGAGGGGTCCCGGTTCGTGTTTCTAGGGCGAAAGCCACCATCCAATGGCGTCATGTGCGGCAAGGAACGCGGGCGCTTTCTCGGTACCGAGGAGCAGCGCGGCCTTCGCAAAGATCTCGGCATCGGCGCCATTCCGCGCGATCACCGAGGCCTCGGAGATGTCGGTCTTCGCTGGCAGCCCCGTCCGTGGATCGATCAGGTGGTGCAGGTCGGAGCCCCACGCGCGTTTGCGCGTGCCGCTCGTCGCCGCGCCCATGTCGAGGAGCAGCACCGTCCGCTCGCCCATGCCGACAGGCCAGCCGTCGCCCGTCGCGCCGCCGCCGCGCGCACTGAGATCTCCACAAAGGTTGACCAGCGTGTTCGGCCCGAGGTCCGAGGCGAGCCGATCCGCGAGCCAGCCCTTCGCGATCCCGCCGAGATCGACGGACGCGCCCTGGCGCAAACGCGCGGATCCCTCGCGAACCTCGAGCACCTCGGGGAGCGAAGGCGGGACGACGGTCGCGGTCACCGCGGTCGGTCCCTCCGAGAAGGTCCGCGTATATCCGGCGGCAAGAAGCGCGGGCAATACGGCGGCGTTGACGAGTCCACCCGAGATCTCGCTTGCGCGAAGGCATTCGCGAAGGAGAGATTCCAGCAGAGGGCTGACGTCAGCCCACCCACCCGCCGACGCGTTGAAGCGCGAGAGCTCTGAGCTGGGAGCGAAACGGGTGAGGCGGTCGTGCATCTCCTGGACCCAGGCCTCACCCTCGGCGAGGCGCTGCGCTGGGAGATCCACGGCGAAGAGTTCGCATTCCCCGCCGAGCGCCTCAAAGATTCGCTTCTCCAGTGTCGCCACTCCAAAAGGAAGATAGGAGGGAGTTAGCAGCGCCTACCAGAGAGAGGCCCGCGAAGCGTCGACCGAGACAGGGGATAGGGCCCTGGGCGTGTAGAGAGGGTTTCGGTCGACCGAGCGGGCGGCCGGCCGGAGCCCCCGATTAGGACGCCAAGTCACCAAGCGAAACTGACCCCTTGACACGGCCTCCCCGCTTGTCGAGAGTGAGCGGTTCCCGCCTGTTGACCTAGCGGTAGGGTCGGGAATACGATATGAGCCTTGCCACAGGTCCAGCCCCCGCCGTCTATCCGCCTGTCCAGCCAACAGCCCTGAGGAGGGTCCGCCCATGTCCATCGCCCTCGACCGGGTATCTCCGACCGTGCGCCTGCGCCGCAACTTCGCGTCGCTGCCGGAGGTCCTCCCGCTCCCAAACCTGATCCAGACCCAGCTGGACTCGTTCAAGTGGTTCTGCGACGAGGGCCTCGGCGAGCTTTTCGCCGAGATCTCCCCGATCCAGGACTTCACCGGGAAGAACCTCGACCTGAAGTTCATCTCGAGCGAGTTCCGCGAGCCCAAGTACTCCGAGGAGGAGTGCCGGACAAAGGATCTCACCTACTCGAAGCCACTCTGGGCGCGGGTCGAGCTGGTGAACAAGGAGACGGGCGAGGTCACCGAGCAGGACGTCTTCCTCGGCGATTTCCCGTGGATGACCGACAAGGGCACGTTCGTGATCAACGGCGCCGAGCGCGTCGTCGTATCGCAGCTCGTCCGTTCCCCGGGCGTGTACTTCACCGCCGTCGACGACCCGACCACCGGCCGTCGTCTCTTCTACGGGAAGCTCATCCCGAACCGCGGCGCATGGCTCGAGTTCGAGACCTCGAACAAGGACGTCATCTCGGTGAAGGTGGACCGCAAGCGCAAGCTCACGGTCACCACGCTGCTGCGCGCGATCGGGTACTCCTCGAACGAGGAGATCGCCGCCCTCTTCACGAGCGTCGATACGGACCCCGAGCACCAATACATCGCCTCGACGCTGGAGCGTGATCCGACTACGAACACCAACGAGGGCCTCGTCGAGGTCTATAAGCGCCTGCGCCCCGGCGACCCGCCCACCATCGACAACGCGCGGAGCCTCGTGCAATCGCTCTTCTTCAACTTCCGTCGTTATGACCTCGCGAAGGTCGGCCGCTACAAGCTGAATCGCAAGCTCGGCCTGGACCAGCCCATGACGCAGCGCACGCTCACGAGCGAGGACCTCGTGCGGATCGTGGGCCGGATCGTCGAGCTGAACAACGGGAAGGGCTCGCCGGACGACATCGACCACCTCGGCAACCGGCGCGTCCGGGCGGTGGGCGAGCTGATCCAGAGCCAGTTCCGCGTCGGCCTGCTCCGCATGGAGCGCGTCGTGCGCGAGCGCATGTCCATCGTCGAACCCGAGAAGGCGACGCCGAAGGAGCTCATCAACATCCGGCCCGTCGTGGCCGCGATCAAAGAGTTCTTCGGCGGCTCGCAGCTCAGCCAGTTCATGCAGCAGACCAACCCGCTCGACGAGCTCACTCACAAGCGCCGCCTCTCGGCCCTCGGGCCGGGCGGTCTCTCGCGTGAGCGCGCCGGGTTCGATGTGCGCGACGTCCACTTCAGCCACTACGGGCGCATCTGCCCGATCGAGACTCCGGAAGGCCCGAACATCGGACTCATCGGCTCGCTCGCGACGTACGGTCGCGTCAACCCGTACGGCTTCATCGAGTCGCCGTACCGCCGGGTCGCGCGTGATGACAAGGATCGGTCGTACGTGACCGACGAGATCGTCTATCTGACCGCCGACGAGCAGGAGCTCGCTACGGTCGTGCAGGCGAACGCGCGGCTCGACGACAAAGGCAGGTTCCTGGACGAACGTGTGCAGGTTCACCGCGGGGCCGAGTATCACGAGGCCTCGCCCACGACGGCCGATTTCATGGATGTCTCACCGAAGCAGATCGTCTCGGTATCCGCCGCGCTCATCCCGTTCCTGGAGCACGACGACGCGAACCGCGCGCTCATGGGATCCAACATGCAGCGCCAGGCCGTGCCGGTCGTTCGTCCCGAGGCGCCGATCATCGGCACAGGTATCGAGTACCGCGCCGCCCGCGACTCCGGACAGGTCGTCGTGGCGCGCGCGCCCGGTGTGGTCCGTTCCGTGAGTGCGACCGAGATCTGGGTGGAGGAGGACGCCGGCGACGCCTTCCGCTACCGCCTGCAGAAGTTCGTCCGCACCAACCAGGGCACGTGCTTCAACCAGCG
>DASYSC010000106.1:0-36634 GCA_036003765.1 Candidatus Limnocylindria bacterium | reverse complement strand
TCAGGCACGCGCCGCTCCCAGCGCGATGCGGCCCCGAGCGAGGACCGCGAAGATCAGCAGCGCGACGATGGCCATGCCGATATCGGCGACCGTGTATGCCGTCGCCGCGCCCCAGTTGAGGTCGCCCACGAGCTGGTAGATGCGGATCGTCGCAACCGTGGTCGGCGGCGTGAACAGAAAGATCACGAGCGAGAGGGTAGTGACCGCGCGGACGAAAGTCGTCACGAACCCGACCCGCAACGATCCACCGAGCATCGGAAGGATCACCTCACGGAAACCGCGAAGGCTCGACGCGCCGAGACTCGTCGCGGCCTCGTCGATCGAGCGATCGATCTGGCGCAGGCCGGCCACCGCCGCCTGATAACCCACCGGGATATTCCAGAAGACGAAGGCGATGATGATGAGCCAGCCCCGATCGACGAAGTCAAGCCACCGCTGGTTGAAGGCGACGAGGTAGCCGAGCCCGAAGAAGATGCCCGGAATGGCGGCCGGGAGGATCAACAAGAGGTCCAGCGCGCGCCGGCCTGGCCACTGCCCTCGCTGCACGAGCCACCCCGCGAAGAGGGCGAAGACCGCCGAGACGGCGGCCGCGATGCCGCTGAAGACCAGCGTGTTGCGAAGCGCGTCGCCGTTCGTTCCGCTCAAGACGTATTGGAAATGCTCGGTCGTGACAAGGAGGTTGTTCGGGAAGCGCAGGGTCAGCGCGCTCACGACGAGGCTCCCGTAGACGAGAAGGATCACGCCGGCGAGCGCCAGGCATGCGGCGAAGCACGCCCAGCTGAGTCCCGCACTCACTGGCGGGCGCGGCATCGACGACGCGCGGCCTGAGATCGTCACGAAGGAGCGCCCGCCATCGAGCCGGACCTTCGCGAGGTACAGCCCGAGCGCGAGGAGCAGCAGGATGGTGCTTACGGCGGCCGCGCTCGTGTACTCACCGAAGCTCGAGATGAGGCTGTACGCCTGCGTGGGTAACACGTAAAACACCCCGCCGATCAACTGGGGGTTCCCGAAGTCCTCAAGGATGTAAATCGCGGTCGTGAGGATCGCGGCGCCAAGCCCCGGGCGTGAGAGCGGCAGGGTCACGGTCCGGAACACGCGCCACGACCCCGCGCCGAGGTTACGCGCGGCCTGCTCCATCCGCGGATCGCTACGCGACAGGGCGTCGGCAATGAGCTGGTACGCGAAGGGAAAGAACGCGATCGTTTGAACGGCCCATACACCGTTGAGTCCGTAGATGTTCGGCGACTGACCGAACACCCCGTAGCTGATCACCCCTCGAGCGCCGAAGAGGAGCGTGTACGCGGCGGCGACCACGAAGGGCGGCGAGAGGAGCGGCAGGATTCCGATGAGGCGGAAGAAAGGCTTCCACCGCATGTTCGAGTAGACCATCGCGTACGCGTAGATGAATCCGAGAAGCACCGCGGTCGTCGTCGATAGGGCGGTGAGCTGTAGCGAGTTGCGCAACGGGATGAGCCAGCTCCCCTCCTCGAGGAACTGGACGTAGCCGCCCGGTCCGGGAGTGAGGACGACCTGAAGTTGTGGGTAGACGATGAACGTGAGCACGAGCGCTGCGACAGCCAGCAGCGCGAGCAGGAGTGCCGGCTCGCGCCGCAGGCTACGCACGCATCGAAGGCGGCTCTGCCCCCTTCGGAACCCCCGCCCCTATTGAATTCCTACGGTGGTCTGCCAGAGCTTCTGGATCCGCGTCTTGTTGTCGGTCGCCCACTGACGGTCGTAGTTGACCAGGCTGACCTGATCGAGGGTCGGCGAACCCGGAGCCGGGGAGACGTCCTTGCGGACGGATCCGCGGTTGCTGAGCTTCACGTTGAGATCGCCGGCCTCCTTGGTCAGGACCCAGTCGACGAAGGCCTGCGCGCCGGGCAGGTTCTTTCCGCCCTTCACGATGCTGACCGCGCCGACCTCGAAACCGGTGTCCTTCGGAACGGTGAGGTCGATCCTGGTCGGGTCCTTGGCCTTCTCGGTGAGAATGTCGTGGCTCCAGTTCGGGGCGCCCGCCGCTTCGCCGTTTGAGATCGAGGTGATGACGCCCGGCGATGTCGGGCCGTAGGACAGGATGTTGACGTGGAGCTTCTTCATGAAGTCCATCGCCTTCGTCTCGTCGCGGTTGAAGCGGAAGATCTGCGTGGCGATGAAGATGTAGCCGCCGCCCGTCTTGATCGGGTCGGGCAGGATGAGCTTGCCCTTCCACGCCGGCGCGAGCAGATCGTCCCAGGTTGCCGGCTTCTTCCCGCCGATGTCGCTGTTGAGGCGGCTGGTGTTCGAGATGAAGCCGAAGATGCCCGTATACCAGCCGGTCCAGAGGCCGGACGCCTCCTTGAACTGAGCGCCGACGTCTTTCGCGTTCGGAGACTGGTAGGCCTCGAGCAGCCCCTGCTTGCCGAGCGGGTCGTGGAATTCGCTCGATCCGCCGACGAAGACATCCGCCTGCGGATTGTTCTTCTCGGCCGTGATTTTCGTCTGGAGATCTCCGGCGGCCGCGAGCGGCAGCGCGCTGACCTCGACGCCGGTCGCCTTGGTGAACGCCGCGAAGAGCTGGTTGTTCGTCGACTCGTTGAGCGCCGAGTAGATCGAGATACGTCCGGTCGCCTTCGTCGTGCTGGCACCTCCGCACGCCGCGACGATCGCCGTAGCGCCAGCCAGCTTCAGGAACCTGCGTCGATCAAGCTCCGGTGTCATCGAACCGCTCCCACGATTGCCTGGCGTCGATACTACGCTCGTGACCGTTCTACGGACCGCGGTCGCCGCGCAGGACGATGCCGCGCGGGCGAATCGCGACGCCATGCAGGTGCTCGTCGCAGAGCTGCGCGCGCGCCTCGCGAAGGCGCGCGAAGGCGGCTCGGAGCGAGCGCGAGAGCGGCACCGGAAAGCGGGCAAGTTGCTTCCTCGCGAGCGGGTCGAGCGTCTCCTCGATCCTGGCACGGCGTTCCTCGAGCTCTCGCCCCTCGCCGCGTTCGGCATGTACGACGATCCGGCCGGGGCGGGGATCATCACCGGGATCGGCCGCGTCAGCGCGAACGAGTGCGTCATCGTCGCGAACGACGCGACGGTCAAGGGCGGCGCCTACTACCCCATGACGGTGAAGAAGCACTTGCGCGCGCAGGAGATCGCGTTCGAGAACCGGCTTCCCTGCCTCTACCTCGTCGACTCGGGCGGGGCGAACCTCGACCTTCAGGACGACGTGTTTCCTGACCGCGAGCATTTCGGCCGCATCTTCTACAACCAGGCGCGCCTCTCGGCGCTCGATATTCCACAGCTCGCGCTGGTGATGGGATCGTCCACCGCCGGCGGAGCGTATGTTCCGGCGATGAGCGACGAGACGGTCATCGTGAAGGGACAGGGCACGATCTTCATCGGCGGCCCACCGCTGGTGAAGGCCGCGACGGGCGTCGACGTCTCAGCCGAGGAGCTCGGAGGTGCCGACCTGCATACCCGTGTCTCCGGCGTAGCCGACCATCTCGCGCTCGACGATCCTCATGCGATCAGGATCGCGCGCGACATCGTCGCGCAGCTCGAGCGGCCTACGTACTGGGGTAACGAGGATCGCGGCGAGCCCGAGCCGCCCGCGCACGATCCGCAGGAGCTCTACGCGATCGTTCCGCGCGACATCCGAACGCAGTACGACGTACGCGAGGTCATCGCGCGGATCGTCGATGGCTCGCGGTTTCACGAGTTCAAAGCGCTCTACGGGACGACCCTTGTCTGCGGGTTCGCGCGTATCGAGGGCTACCGCGTCGGGATCGTGGCGAACAACGGCGTGCTCTTCAGCGAGTCCGCCCTGAAGGCCGCGCACTTCATCGAGCTGTGCAACCAGCGCCGCGTGCCGCTCGTGTTTCTCCAGAACATATCGGGGTTCATGGTCGGCAAGGAGTACGAGGCGGGTGGCATCGCCAAGGACGGGGCGAAGATGGTGACCGCGGTCGCGTGCAGCACCGTCCCCAAGTTCACGGTCGTCATCGGCGGCAGCTTCGGCGCGGGGAACTACGGCATGGCCGGGCGCGCGTACTCGCCCCGGCAGCTCTGGATGTGGCCGAACGCCCGCATCAGCGTCATGGGTGGAGAGCAAGCCGCGACCGTGCTCTCGATGGTGCGCGACTTTGGGAGCGAGGCCGAGCGCGACGAGTTCAAGCGCGCGACGCGCGAGCGCTACGAGACGCAGGGCTCGCCGTACTACTCGACCGCGCGCCTGTGGGACGACGGCATCATTGATCCGCTCGACACGCGGACGGTCCTCGCCCTCGGCCTCGCGGCCGCGCAGCATGCGCCGATCGAGGACGTCCGTTACGGCGTCTTCAGGATGTAACAGGCGGGGGCCTCTGCCCCCCGACCCCCGAGGTAGGCGTCTCTCCACCGGCCCCCAGTAGCTCGGCGACCTTCGTGAGAAGCGCCTCGACGTCGAACGGCTTGCCCAAGATCCCGCCCGCTCCAAGACGATCCGGTTCGGCCAGCGCGGCGCCGTGCGCGGTCACGACCAGGATCGGCGCCGGCCGGAAGCGCTCGCGCAGCGCTGACACCCACTCGAGCGCGGTCTCGCGGCTGTACGCCTTGAGGGGGATGAGATCGCTCACGACGAGATCGGCGCGCGTCCCGGCAGGGACCTCGTCGAGCCGGGCCGCGGTGATCGGCTTGTATCCGGCATCCTCGAGCACGGTGCCTAAGAGCTCGAGCACGATGGGGTCGTCGTCGAGCAAGAGGACTGTCGCCACGACGTCCATATTCCATCACGTTACGAAAGCGTAACTTTCGCGAAGGTTGAGGCGAGCCGCGATCAGGCATGCCCTCTGCACGGAAACGTCTTACGAACAACTTGCTTACTCGAGGTCCTGCCGTGGAACCGACCGCCCCAGAAGCGATCGATCCGGCGGCGGTCGCCGCCGCCGAGCGCACAAAGCTCTCGCCGTTGTCCGAGCGGCGGATGCGGCGGCTCCTCGAAGTGCTCTGCGACGCGACCCGCCTCAAGATCGTCCGCGCACTGCGAGACAACCAGCTGGCGGCAAGCGATCTCGCGCGGATCCTAGGCCGGAGCCGCTCGGCGACGAGCCAGCACCTCCGCGTGCTGCGCGAAGCCGAGGTCGTGCAGCCCAGCCGCAACGGCAACGTCGTCCGGTATCGCCTCGCCGCGGACTTGAACGCCGAGATCCTCCGCGACATCGACGCCGCGTTCGACAAGCTGGAGCCGAGCGCCCCGAACTAACGGCTCTTTTCGGTCGGCAGATCTCCGGGCACGTCGACGTCCCTACGCCATTCGCCGCGGGGATCGACCTCTGCCCAGGTGCGCTCCTGGAGAACGAGCGCGTCGAGGGCTCCCACAAGCGCGCGCAGGCGACGCTCGCCGCTGCGCAGGAGCTGCTCGGCGAGGTCGAGCCCCGCTTTTGCGCTCACGACCGCCGGGAGCGGGCGCGACCAATCTGAATCGCCTAGGACGACCGCGTTCCTTCCCGACAGGAGCGCGTGCCGGACCATGAGCGCGATCAATTCCGCGCGGAGGCCGGGCATGTCCGCTCCCACGATCGCCACCAGAGGCGCGCGCGCCTGCGCGAGGCCCGTGCGAACGCCGACGAGCGGCCCGCCGTGGGCGATGTCGTCGCGAACGAACCGAGCCGCGTACGCATCCGGGGGCAGCGGCAGGTCCGCCCCGCCGGGAGCGAGCACGATCACGACCTCGTCGCACGCGCCGAGAAGGGCACGCAGCGGAAGATGGAAGAGCGGAGCGCCATCGACCGGCTCGATGACCTTCTCGCGCCCGAAGCGCGTCGACGCGCCACCGGCGAGGAGGATCCCCGACACGCCCGTCACGCGCGCAAGCTCCACGATCGCGTTGTAATCCGGCACCCCCGAGGCCGCGTCGCGGCGACCGCCGGGGATGAGCGGGTTCGCTTCGGGCCAGAACATCTGGACGTTCCCGGCGCGGATGGACGCGAGATGCGCTCGCGCGCGGACCTCGGCGCCGCCCTCGGCGCGGACCACAACCGGATCGCCTTCGCCCACCCCCAGATCGCGGGCATCGCCGGCCGAGATGAAGAGCGCGTCACGCGCGGCACCGGTGAGCGGATCCCGCCGCTGCCAGACCATCGAATTGAACTGCTTGCCGCGCCGGGTCGAGAGCCGGTAGCGCCCTCGTGGGACGGCGGCCGCCACGGGCATCGCCGTGGAAAAGTGAGCGCGGCCGTCAGGCGTGTCGAACCGCCAGCCCTCGCACAGGCGCGGACCGCCCCACTGAAATTGGTCGCCGCCGTGTCTGAGACGCTCGATGCCGGCATAGGCCGGGACGACCGACGCGATCTCGGCCCGGATCTCTTGGGCCGATCCGAGCCCGACCTGATGCGCCCCGTCCGGGTGGACCCGCCGCGCGAGCTCCGCGAAGATCGCCCACTCGGCGCGCGCCTCGCCGACGCGCGGACCCGGGATCTCCGGACTGAGCACGACCCGCCGCTCGGTAGTGGTCTCCGTACCGCCGCCGGGTTGCTCGTAACGGGTCATCGCCGGGAGGAGCAAGACGTCGCCGCCCGCGGTGAGCATCTGCGGCGAGACGACGATGTCCTGATGCACGCGAAGCGGGACGCGGGCGAGCGCGTTCTCCACGGACGCGGGGTCCGGAAGCGTTTCCAGGAAATTGCCTCCGCTCGACCAGAGCACCCCGATCTCGCCTCGGCCCGCGGCCTCGACCATCTCCGCAGCCGAGAGACCCCGTTCAGATGGGACCGCGAAGCCGTACCGCTCGGCCAGGGCCGACGCCGTCCGCGCGTTGATCGGCAGGCCTCCGGGGAGCGTGGTCGCGTACGCCCCCATCTCAGCGCCGCCCTGAACGCCGGAGTGCCCGCGGATCGGCATGAGCCCGGCGCCCGCGCGTCCGACGTTGGCGCGCGCGAGCGCGAGGTCGACGATCCCCTGGACGTTCTCCGTCCCGCAGACGTGCTGCGTGACGCCCATCGACCACACGAACACGGCCGATCGCGCGGCGCGATAGAGGCGCGCGAAGTCGCGCAGCTCCCCGATGCTGGTGCCCGCGATGGCCGCAAACTCTTCCAGCGAGGACTTCTCGAGAGCCGCGCGCAGCTCAGCGAGCCCGGTCGTGTGGTCGCGCACGAACGCATGGTCTTCGCCGCCCTCCTCGAGCAACACCTTCAGCGCGCCACGCGTGAACGCGAGATCGCCGCCCGTATGTATTGGGAAGAACCGGTCGGCGATCTTCGTCCCGAAGAGCGCGCTCTCGACGCTCGAGGGCACCCAGTAATGCTCGAGGCCCGGCTCGCGGAAGGGGTTGACGACGACGACCTTCGTCCCACGCTTGCGAGCGAGGTACAAATATTTCATGAAGACCGGTTGCGCGTTCGCAACGTCGGCGCCGAAGATGATGACGAGGTCGCTTTCCAGCACGTCGCGATACGAGCACGTGGTCGCAGCGACGCCGATCGCTTGACGGAGTGCACCAGTTGAAGGTGCGTGGCAGACACGTGCCGCGTTATCGACGTTGTTCGTGCCCAAGAAACGCGCGACCTTTTGCGCCGCGTAGTAGACCTCGTTGGTGAGGCCGCGCGCGGTCAGGTAAAAGGCGATCCGATCCGGCGCGCTCTCGCGGATGCGCGTGGCGGCTAGGTCGAGAGCGTCATCCCAGGTCACACGGCGGAAGCCGCGCTCGCCGCGCCGGCGCAGCATCGGGTACGGAAGGCGGCCGAGGGCACGCAGCGCGGCCGAAGAGCGCGGAAGCGCCGCGACGTCCGCGAGGACCGCGGGATCGAGCGCGCGCGCGGTGTTCAGCTTGAGCAGATCGAGCCGCGTCGTGCAGAGATGGATCCCCTCCATCGTCCAATCGTGGAAGCCGGCGACGCCGAGGGCGCAGCCGTCGCACACGCCACGCGAGAGGATGCGCCAGGCATACGGCAGGTCGCCGCGGTTCTCCCAGATCGTTCGAGCGATCTGTAAGTAGTGATTGGGCTTCGTGCGCCCGATCCCGTACGGGATGGGACTGACCCAGAGGCGCGGCCGGATCATGCCGCCGAGTCTAGGTGCGGAATGCGCTACACCGGGCCGGCGTTTTCCCCAAGTGGTGAACGTTTCGGAGGTACGACGCGCCAAGGACGAGTACTTCCGTCGCGCGCATGATTCGCCGCTCACTGTCGAGCAGCGCTCGGGCTTCCAGGGACTCCGCTACTTCCCCGAGGATCCCACATACCGCTTCACTGTCACGATCGATCCCGCCGGTGGCGGCAGCATGGAGGAGATCGAGATGAGCGATGGCTCGACGAGCCGGCTCCGCCGCTTGGGCTCGGTCCGGTTCGACGCCGGCACGGAGCGCGTCGCTCTCATCGCGTACGAGCAGGGCGACGAGCTCTTCATACCGTTCCGCGACGCAACGAGCGGGAAAGAGACCTACGGGGCGGGCCGCTACGTCGAGGCCGAGCCGCTCGGCGCGGGCCGTTTCGCGCTCGACTTCAACCGCGCCTACAACCCCTACTGCGCCTACAACGACGCCTGGCGGTGCCCGCTCCCACCCTCGGAAAACTGGCTTACCGTAGCGATCCGTGCCGGAGAGCTCTCCTTCCATTGACGCGCGAGGATGTTCACGAGCGAGTGGAACGTCAGAGGGGAAGCGAGAACCAAAAACGGGTGAGACCCGAGGCTGACTCGGCGCCCACCCTGCCTCCGCCAAGCTCCACCAGCTGCTTGACGATCGCAAGGCCGATCCCCGCGCCGCCGCGCGAGCGGTCGCGCGACTTCTCGACCCGATAGAACCGCTCGAAGACCCGCTCCAGATCCTGCGGTGGGATGCCATCACCCGTGTTCGCCACGGTGACGACGATCTCGCCGTCGCGCCGCTCCGCGGTGACGCGCACCCGGCCTCCCGTCGGCGTGTAGCGGACCGCGTTCTGGAGGAGGTTCGCGAGCACCTGCGCAAGGTGGTCGGGATTCGCGCGCGCGCGCAGGCCGCCGGGCACGTGCACCTCGAGCGCGATCGCACCACGCTCGAAGGCGGGGACCGCCAGGTCGACCGAAGCGGCGACCGCCCCGTAGACGTCGACCGCCTCGAGACGCGGCGGCCCCTGATCGAGCTCTCCCTCCGCGAGGGCGTCCAGTGAGCGCGCCAGGCGGACGAGACGATCCACCTCCTCGTGGAGCGAGGCGAAGGACTCCCGGCTCGGCGGGATCACGCCATCGCGGAGCCCTTCGAGGTAGCCCTGGAGGTTGGTCAACGGCGTTCGCAGCTCGTGCGCGGCGTTCGTGATGAAGTCGGCCCGTTCGCGAGCGTGCGCCTCGAGGCGCTCGGCCATCAGGTTGAAGGATTCGGCGAGGGAGACGATCTCCTCGGGACCCTGCGGGGAAACGCGCGCGCTCAGATCGCCCTGCGCGACCCGCCGCGCGGCGCCACGCACGCGCAGGAGCGGCGCGGCGAGCCACCGCCCGAGAACGACCGCGAGCGCCAGGCTGGCGAGGGCCGCGCCGGCCACGGCCGCGGTCAACGCTCCGCCCACCGACTGATCGAACATCTCGCGGGACGTGGCGACGGACGCGCCGTGCTCCTGCATCAGCCGCTCGAAGGCGGCGCCTCCCGCCAGGGCAACGCCGGCGGTCACGATGGCGATCGCGCAAACCGATACGGCGAGGGCGCTCAATGCGATGCGCGCGCCGATCCCGTTCACGAGACAAGGGCGCGGTAGCCGATGCCGCGCACGGTCGCGACGTAGCGCGGGCGCTCAGGCGCGTCGCCGAGACGTTCTCGAAGGCGCCGCACATACACGTCGATGGTGCGATCGACCGCCTCGCCGTCCGCCGCTCCGTAGAGCGCGTCGAGCAGCGCGTCTCGCGAGAGCACGCGACCATCGGCCTCGACGAGCGCGACGAGCAGGCGGAATTCGAGCGCGGAGAGCGCCAGGCGCTCACCGCGGCGAAGGACCTCGTGCCGCTCCCGGTCGATCACCAGGTCGTCGAGCCGGAGAGGCTCGTGGGTCTCGCGGCCGCTCGCCGAACGCCGGAGGATCGCCTTGACGCGGACGACCAGCTCCGCGGGAGAAAAGGGCTTGGGCAGGTAATCGTCGGCGCCTTCGGCGATCCCATGTACCCGTTCAGCGACGGAGCCCCGAGCGGAGAGCATGAGGATCGGCACGTCGGACTCCTCGCGGACGCGGCGTGCCACCGAAAGGCCGTCGAGCTCGGGAAGCATCACGTCGAGGACGATGAGGCGGGGCGGGCGCTCGCGGACCGCCGCCAGCGCGGCGATGCCGTCGCCCGCGCTGGCGACGGAGAACCCTTCGCGCTCGAGGTAGGCCCGGACGAGGTGGGCGATCTTCGGGTCGTCGTCGACGACGAGGATCGGACCTGCCTCCACGCTCGCGTTGCCTTTCATGAGCCGAGTCTCGACGCCGATTGTGACGCCGGCGTGACAACGCGTCATCGCGCCGCAACGGTGAGCGCCGAGGCTGAGAGCACATCCAATTTCAGGAGGTCGCAGCATGCGCAGACTCATCGCCGGCGCGTTGCTTGCCGCGACGGCGCTCGCGGTCACGGCGTCACCGGCGCTCGCCGAGAATCCCGTGGACTTCGGCACCATCTGGCTGGACGGCGCGCAGGTCCGCACTCTTCTGCCGCCCTCGGCGTTTCCCAACGCCGGCACCGACCCCTTCTATCGCGTTCCGGGGACGGGCGGCGTCGCCGCGGTCGGTCCGGGCACAGGCGACTACCACGGCGGAGCGTGGAAGGTGTTCGACGTCACCTGGAACGCCCCGCAGCGACCGCTCACGTCGGCGGGCGCGGTCCTGGCAGCGGCCGCCTCGGGCGAGATCACGATCGTCCGGAACGCCGGCGCCGACTTCCGCTGCCCCATCCAGCCATAGCCATGACCCGTGGGCCGGGCCAGATGTCGATCGGCCCGGCCCACCGAGCGAATACGGTCGCCCGGCTGATCCGCCGGCATCCGGTGCTGAGCGCGCTCGGGGCGCTTGTGCTCGCAGGCACCGTCGCCGCGCCGCTGGTCGCGTACGTCATCGTGCCTGCGTTGGTGAGATCCACGCTGGTCGAGGACCTCCCGATGGCGCGGGCATCCTCCGTCACAGTGAGCCAGGGCGAGCTCGTGCGCATCAACGCCGCGGATTACGGAAGCGGGGTGGTGCGGATCGTGAAGGTCGGCGACGATCGGTTCCTCCGATTCGAGAACGTCGATATCGCTGGCGCGCCCGACATGTACGTGTACCTCTCCGACTTGACCAATGGACGGCCGGGAGCGTTCGTCGACCTCGGCCGGCTCAAGGCCACGAACGGGTCGTTCAACTATCCGATCCCCCCTGCCGTCGACTTGAGGGCCGTGCGATCCGTCGTGGTCTGGTGCCGTCAGTTCACGGTGACGGTGACATACGCCGTCCTAAGGTGACTCGACCGCTACCTCACGATGAAGTCATTCGGCGCCACGAGGGGGCTCGGGCAATTGACGACGAACCCCTCGCCCTTAGTGTCCGGCGTCCCGTGGAAGAGCTGAACGTCGCCCGCGCGAACGCGCGCGTCCAGCTCGTCCTGCGTCCGCAACAGCGTCGCCCGCGCGGGCTCCATCCACATCGCGGTCCAGTGGTCCCACATCGGGCTCCATGCGGCGTCGCCGGCCTTGGCCTGGAAGATCGCCGGCTGGAAACCCATTGCACCGGGACCTTTGAGTCCATTCCCGAAGACGGTGATCTTGCTCGTCGCGCCCGATGCGATGAGGCCGGCGGTCGCGGGAGCGCCGGCAACGTTCATCATCGGCGCCATCGGGACAGCCGAGGTGTCCGTGACGATGTAGCGGCTCTCGGGGAAGCACTGATGGAGCTTGAACGTCACGGTCAGCCTGTCCGTGTCGGGCTTCGCTAGGAGCGGACCGCCCTCGAGCGCCTTCTCGACCTTTGCGTCCACCGGGAGCTCCCCGGTCGGCCACTTCACGACGGGATAATTCACGACGACTCTCGTTGACTCGACCGTCACCGAGCCGGAGCGCTGGGCGGCTCGGAGCTTCTCGACGGAGTCGAGGACCGCGCCCGCACCACGAACGCGCTGCACGATGAACAACGACGTGAAGTCCGGCGCGCCCGGAGCGGTGCTGATGACCGGCAGCTGGCCCGCCGCGGCGCCGTCGAATAGGTAGATCTCACCTGCGCCTATCGGTTTCGCCGCGAGCGCGCCATTCAGCAGCGGCACGTAGACGAGTCCCTCTTGCTTGGCGAACGCCGCGTCGCTCGTGTCGGTCCGGACAAAGTAGGCCTTCTGGCCATTGAAGAACGCGGCGTGGAGCTTCAGCGTCACGCTTCCGCCAAGCCACGTGTAGGCGCCGCGCAGCTTGAAATCGAGAACGTCGCCGACCAGCTTCGTCGCCGAGCTATCGGGTGCTGGGCTGGGCGCGACCACGGTCGGCTGTCCGCCGCGCCCGGCCGGCCCTCCACACGCACTCGCCGCGGCCATGACCGCAGCAGCCCCGAGGAATTGTCGCCGAGTGACCGTTGTCGACGGCATGAGGGGATCCTCCTTCTCGCTCGGCTCGGGCCGAACACAGAGCGAACAGCACAGCTCGGACCGCGCATTCCGCCGGCTGTGCGGAGCGTCACACGATCGGAGGTCTGATTGCACGGCGACCCCGCGCATGAGCTACGACTCGCGCAGCTTCACCGTCGCTAATCCGTGCTTCATGTAGTCCTGAGCGATCGCGCGGTACGTCGCGACCTCCCGTTGGAGCCGCTCGTCTTCGGGCAGACGCTCGCCGATGGCCTCGAGTGCGAAGTTCACGCCGCGCATGTACGGCGAAAGATGCTCGAGCGGAAACGGAACGCGACCGGTGTCGGTGGGTGGACGTGGCCCGCTGGGCAGAGGCTCCGAGCGGAGCTCTTTGCGCGGCGCGTCCTTGGATCTCTCGAGCACCTCGAGGAGCACCTTCGTCAGCGGCCGGTCGGCAAAGTCGCGTCCGACGTAGCGGTATGGGATCGAGAGATCGCGTGCGATGACGAAGGCGGCGGGACGTGCGCGCTGTTCTTTCTCGCGGTATACGCCATAGGCGGCGATGACCGTCGCATCAGGATCCGCGAGCATCGGGAACGGCAGGACAAGTTTGTCGGCCATCGCCTTGTTGCGCGACACGCCATCGACCGATATCCCGGCGACGATCGCGCGCCGATTCTTGAACTCGTCGTACTGCCGTGCACAGCTGACCAGCTGCCCATTGCAGTACGGTCACCAGTCCCCACGGAGGAAAAGCAGCACCAGCGAATCGTCGAGGTGGTCGGAGAGCCGCCACCCCCGTCCGTTCTGGTCATCGAGTGTGAAGTCCAGCGGGAGCTCGGCCACGCCCGAACGTTAAAGGAAGTCTGCCGTCGTGCGCGAGACGGGCCACGTCTCGGATGTGCGCCGGCTCACACCGCTACGGTTTGGGCGGAGCCGCTCGTCGGACCGAGCGGCCCCGCCCCGCTCAGCTCAGAGCTTCACGTATACGTTCTCTCCGCTCTCGTGGACGGACTTGTTGAAGTGGATGACCCCCTTCACCAAGAGACGTACGCCCTCCTCCGCGCCGCCTGGCGGGTTCCCGAGGAGGCACTCGATCTCGAGGATGCCGGGAAGTGCGAGGGTCGTGCCGGCCGGCATTCCCGTGATGGTGAGCGCGGCCCGGCCACCGAAGAAGGACGCAGGCAGGCCCTGCGGCGTCGCGTCACCGTAAGACTGGAACGCGAGCAGCCCGGTCGCGGACCACGTACCGGTGGCAAAGACCGAGCCATCAGGGCGCTTGTGGGTGAACGTTCCGCCACCGGTCGCGGTCTTCGCGACCACGTCGAACGTACCGTTGCCCCTGAGCGTGACCGTGTCGCCGTTCTCGGCCACGGCCGTGTTGCCGGTGTTGTTCAGCACGCCGCCGAATCCATCACCGATGTGGTAGGCGAAGGATGCTTTCTCGGTGGCCGCCTGGGCGCTGCCGCTCAGGGTAGACACTGCGATCGCCAGAGCCGCGAGGAACGCGAGGATGCCTCTCATGACCAACCTCCCCTTTTGAGCCGCCAACGTGTCGGATGTATAGCGCAGTCAGATAAAGGATGCGGAACGCAAAAGGTAAATGCCATGTGACGAACCTCACGCGTAGCGCTCCGACCATCGGGGTCAGCTACCCGGTGTCGCGGCGCGCTCGACGTCCTCGCGCAGCACGAGTCCGACGAGCCGGCCATCCGGGGTCGTCACGAGCGATGACTCATGGTGTCGGCGATCCATGTATTCGAGCATCTCCGCCGCGCTCACGTTGGGCCGGAACGTACTTGTCCCCGGCCGCATCACGTCGCCAACGTCGGCGCCGGGATCGCCGTCGAGCTGTTCCTTGAAAACTCGGCCGAGCACCACGCGCTCCTCATTGACGACGATGCATGTGTCCCAACCCGCAGCGCGCCGGCGAGCAGTACCCACCTTATCGGAAAGGCCGCAGGTCGGGACGTCCGCTCGCGCGATGTCTTTGATTCGAACCGATTGCGTCCCCTTCCCTTCCAGCGGGAGACCGAACGCACCCCAGTCGGCCTTTCCGGCGGAGTATTCGTACACCTCGGTGAACCCCAGGCTTTCGAGCCGCCACGCGGCCCGCGGGCTCATGTCTCATTGGAAGTCGTGGCAATACACGACGAGCGGACGGTCCTTCCGGAGCGACGACGCGGTCTTGGCATCCAGCTCCTTCAGCGGGATGTTGATCGCCCCCGGAAGATGCTCCTCCGCGTACTCCTCACGCGGGAGAACCTCGACGAGCTGCGCCCCCTCACGCATGAGGCGCTGCACCTCCTCGCGATTAACCACCCTGTGCATCAGACAGCTCCCTTCGAACCCACTGCCTCCTGGTGCTTGCGGCAGGGCGTGCGCTCCGTCGGCCAGCCGTCGACGAGGTGCTCGCGCCAGATCACGAGGTCGCAGGCGCGGCAGTAGACGTCACCCGGCCGCAGCCAGCGCGCGTCGGGGATCTGCGTCGCGCGCACGACCGGTTCCGCACAACACCAGCAGGTCACTCGAATGTCCCTGGATGCAGCGGGAGGCCGTAGCCTCTCGCGCGGTCAGCCATGTCGCCTTCGAGCTTTCCGCCCAGCCCGTCGACGATCCGATTCATGAAGGAGAAGAGCGCGACATGCGCCGCGATGTCGCCGATCGCCGGGTCGGAGAAGCCCGCCGACCGGAGAGCCTCGACATCGTCGCGCTCCACTGTGCCCGGGCGCAACGTCAGCTTCTCGGTGTACCGGAGCATTTCTCGATCCTGCTCCGTGATCGACGAATGCGACACATCCTGTCGGATGAGCGCGTCCGCGAGTCCCTCATCGTGTGTGAGTCGACCGACCCAGCCCGCATGAGCAAGCACTCAGAAGGTGCAGTCGTTCAGGGCCGAGACGTAAGCCGCGATCATTTCCCGCTGCACGCGCGAGAGGTCGGATGACCCAAAGCGCAGCGCCTGGTTCAGCTGCGCGACCGCCGCGAGACCGGGGCCATTGTTGGTCATGACCTCGTATGGGGTGAACATCCGCCCGCGCTCGATCTTGTATTTGTCGAAGAGCTCCTTGAGCGGACCGGACGACTCCTCCGCTGGCACGGTGCGGATCCACGGCATCGTGGCCACCTCCCATCTCGCGGCTCAGGCTAGCTCGGCGAGGAGCGTGCGAGATCGGGGCGGATGGCTCTCCGAGCAACGATCCGTGAACCGATGCCGACGCGTGGGGTCAGGTGGCGCGCTGGCCGGTACCCTGCTCGGGACGGCGAGACGGCACCGCGAAGGCTCGCTGCCGACCGGGCGCGAACCGGAGCGCCCAGAGGGCGAGCGGGAGGCCGAACGCGAGGTGGTCCAAGACAAACACGGTGGCTCCCGGCTGCGTCCACATCGGCTTCATGCCGACCGCCGGAAGCACGAGCCCGCTCATGACCACTCCAATGACATAACCCCACGCGATGCCCAGACCGAAACCGGCCCAACCGGCCGCGCGCGTCAGCCACAGGAGGACCCCGAAGAGCAGCCCCCAGAACGCCGCCCACAGGAAGTGCACGACGAGTCCGATCATCGCCGGAAGCGGCTCGAGATACAGCGCACCGCCGCTCATGCCCCGTTCCATCGCGCCCATTCCCACGATGGGCGCCGCCGGCATGTACATCGGCGTGAAGATGCTGTGGCCGCTCAGAAACTCGTTCGTCATTGTGTACACAGCCATCGCTAGCCCGCCGACCAGTCCGGCCACAACACCGCCGATGAGGTATTGCTTCTGCATCGATCACATCTCTCTTCGCCTGGAATGCAGATATCGAGCCCCCGATTCCACTTACCTGTGATCTGGCTCACAGGGTGATGGACATCACATCGGCCGTCGCCGGCCGAATCAGCTCGCGAGGCGCCGGAGAGCGGCCTCGTCGGCCAGCTCGATGAGCCGGGGCCGGTTATGCACGATGCCGTCACGCTCCCACTCGGCGATGAGGCGTGACACACTCTCCCGCGAGCTGCCGATCATCCGCGCGAGGTCCGCCTGGCTTATGCCGCGGACCTCGGCCGTCGGCCCATCCCGGCGCGCCGCGCGCAGCAGCAGCTCGGCCAGGCGGCTCGAGACTGGGTCGGTCGCCGACCGCTCGACGACCTGTTCGAGCTCGAAGAGCTGGCGCGCGAGGATCGTGGCCAACTTCGCGGCCAATCTGGGATGCACGGCCATCGCGCCAAGGAACTGCGCGGCCGGCGCTTCGCAGAAGACGACATCGTCGATCGCGACGACACGCTGGTGTGTCGCGGCGGCGCCGAACAGCGCCGAGGTGCCGAAGAGCTGACCCGGGCCCAGGATCGCGACGGCGACATCGCCTTGAAGGACACGCACGCGACCGGTCTTCACCAGGTAGATCCGATCACCGGAAGGCCGAACCACCAGGTCCTGCCCACTCCGGCACGAGCGCATCTGAAGTAGGGTTCCGAGGCGTTCCATCTCGGGCTCGCTCAGCCCCTCGAAGAGGTCGAGCCGGCGCAGGAACCAGAGCTTGCTCATGTGATGCGGATCACATCGGTCGCCGCCTTCAACTGTACGCTTGGGCGATGCGTGCGGCACTCGCGCTTGCGAGCGTCATCGTCGCCGCCGCATGCGCCCCGCAGCCGGTGACCGCGGCGCCCTGGAGCGACATCCCCTGCGCATCGGCCGTCGGATCGCCCGCGAACGCTTCCGACGTACCTGGCTTCTCGACCTCGAGCTGGAAAACCGATTTCGCTAGACACTGCGTGCCGCTCTCAGAAATCACATCCGGCGGACCCCCGCGCGATGGCATCCCGCCGCTCGACGATCCGACGTTCGAGGAGACGGCGCTCGCCGACGCCTGGCTCAAGCCGCAAGAACCGGTCATCGTGGTCGCCGAGAAGGGCGCGTCCCGCGCTTATCCCCTCCAGATCCTGATCTGGCACGAGATCGTCAACGACACGTTCGCCCAGCGTCCGATCGTCGTCACGTTCTGCCCGCTGTGCAACACGTCGCTCGTCTTCGATCGGCGCACCACGGGCCGCGACCTCTCGTTCGGCACGACCGGCAATCTGCGTTTCTCAGATCTCGTGATGTGGGATCGCCAGACCGAGTCGTTCTGGCAGCAGGCGACGGGCGAGGCCATCGTCGGCAGTCTCACGGGCACGCGTCTCGAACGCGTGGCGAGCGCGATCCTCTCCTACGACGACTTCAAGCGCGCGTACCCGGATGGCCGCGTGCTCTCACGCGACGGCGCGCTCGCCGAGGTGACGAGGAAGACCGGTCATGGTCGGGACTACGGCACAAACCCGTACTCCGGCTACGATCGCGCGGACTCTCCGCCGATCGCGAGCTTCTTCGGGAACGCACCGCTCGACCCGCGACTTCCGCCGAAGGCTCGAGTGGCGATCGCCACCTTCTCGCGTCCTCCGGTCGGCTATCCGCTAGGGCGCCTTCCGCGGTCGACGGCCATCAACGACACGATCGGCGGCAGGCAGGTCGTTCTGCTCTACGGCCCGGGCGTCGCGTCGCCGCTCGACAGACCGGTGACCTCGGCCGGCGAGGACGTTGGCCAGGCTGTGCTCTACGACCCCGTGGTCGATGGCCGCCCGCTTACGTTCCGAGCCGATGGCTCGCACTTCGTCGATGATCAGACGGGCTCGCGCTGGGCGGTGAGCGGCGTCGCCGTCGCGGGACCGCTCGCCGGCAAGCGCCTCGCGCTACTCGCTCACGAGGTCACGTTCTGGTTCATCTGGGCGGTGTTCCACCCCGAGACCGAAATCCGCGACCGCTGACGTCCGAAAGGATTGGCCTGGCGCGCGCGTCTAGAGTTCGCGTGATGACGGACTGCTGTGACCCGAACGGCCTGCGCGCGGTCTTCGGTGAGGCTCGGGCGAGCTCCGACGCGCGAAAGTACCGGCGCAAGGGGCTCGACGACGACGGGCGGCGAATCGTCGACTTCCTCGTCGCGCGCGGAATGACGGACCGCACGCTCCTCGAGATCGGCGGCGGCATCGGTGCGCTCCAGATAGAGCTGCTGCGCGCCGGCGCCGCGCGGGCCGAGAGCGTCGAGATCTCGAGTGCGTACGAGGATGTCGCGCGCGAGCTCGCCTCGGAGGCAAGGCTCGTCGAGCGCATCGACCGCCGCGTCGGCGATTTCGCGGTGGAGCATCCCGGCATGGACTCCGCGGACGCGGTGGTGCTGCACCATGTCGTGTGCTGCTACCCGGACATGCCCGGGCTCGTTCGGCCCGCGGCCGCGCTCGCGCGCCGCTGGCTGGTGCTCACCTTCCCGGCCGACCGCTGGTGGATCCGCTCGGGCCTCCGTCTGGTGAGCGGCGCGCAGTCGCTTTTCCGCCGCGAGTTCCGGGTCTTCTTCCACGAGCCGTCCGCGATCGAAGCGATCGCGCGCTCGGCGGGGCTCGAGCCGGCGCTGGCGCACCGCGGCTTCTTCTGGCAGCTGCTCGCCCTGGAGCGTGCGTGACGGCCGTTCGCTCTGAGGTCGACACGCGGCGGGTGGTCCGGATAACCCTCGATCGCCCGGAGCGGAAGAACGCCTTCGACGCGGAGCTCATCGCCGATCTCACCGCGGCGATCCTGAAGGTCGACCCAGCGGCGCGCGCCGTCGTCCTCCAGAGTGAGGGCGACGCGTTCTGCGCCGGCGCGGACATCGACTGGATGCGCGGGATGGCGGACTTCACTCTCGAGGAGAACGTCGCCGACTCGCGGGCCCTCGCCGGAATGTTCCGCGCGATCTATGACCTCCCGATGCCGGTCGTGGCGCGCGTCCAGGGCGCCGCGATTGGCGGTGGGGCCGGGCTGGTCGCGGTGACCGACATCGCGGTCGCGTCGACGGCGGCGACGTTCGCCTTCACCGAGACCCGTCTCGGCATCCTGCCCGCGGTGGTCTCGCCGTACATGGTGCGCAAGATCGGGCCCGCTCACACGACGGCCCTCTTCGTCACGGGGCTTCGTTTCGATGCCCTGCGCGCCCTCGAGATCGGTCTGGTGGAGGCCGTCGAGGAGCCACCGGATCTCGATGCTCGCGTGAACTCTCTCGTCGCCGCGATCGTCGCCGGCGGCCAGCAGGCGGTGAGTTCGGCCAAGCGACTGGTGCGCGATGTCGAAGGGCGCGACCTCGACGACGTGACGGACCTCACGATCGACCGCATCGCACGCACCCGCGTGAGCGCCGAGGGCCAGGAGGGGATGCGCGCGTTCCTGGAGAAGCGCGACCCGCGCTGGTGACGACACTCCTCGTCGCGAACCGCGGCGAGATCGCGCGGCGCATCGTTCGGACCGCGAAACGCCTGGGCATGCGCACGGTCGCCGTGCACTCGGACGCCGACGCCACGCTCCCGTTCGTGCGCGAGGCCGACGTCGCTATCCACATCGGTCCCGCCCCCGCGCGCGAGTCGTATCTCGCGATCGATCGGATCATCGCGGCCGCGCGCGAGACCAGGGCGGAGCTGGTGCATCCCGGTTACGGGTTCCTGGCCGAGCGTCCGGAGTTCGCGAGCGCCGTCGACGCGGCGGGGCTGCGGTTCGTGGGCCCGCCAGCGAAGGTCCTCGCGGCCCTCGGCGACAAGGCCGTGGCCAAGGCGACCGCGGAGCGCGCGAAGGTGCCGGTGCTGCCCGGCTACCGCGGCGACGACCAGAGCGATGAGGCCTTCATCGCGGCGGCACGTTCCACCGGGTATCCGGTGATGATCAAGCCGGTCGCCGGCGGTGGCGGGATCGGGATGCAGGCGGTGCGCGATGAACGCGAGCTCCGCGACGCGCTCGCGCGCGCGCGCCGGCTCGCAACCGCCTCGTTCGGCGACGAGCGGCTGCTCCTCGAGCGTCTGGTCGAGCGCCCGCGGCATGTCGAGATCCAGGTCATGGCGAACGACCACGGGAACGTCGTCAGCTACATGCTGCGTGACTGCTCGGCGCAGCGGCGGCATCAGAAGATCGTTGAGGAATCGCCCGGCCCGCCTCTCGACGGCGCCCGGGAGACGCAGATCGCCGGCGCGGCGCGAGCGATAGCGCGCGAGGCCGACTATCGCAACGCTGGGACGATGGAGTTCCTGATCGACGGGTCCGGCGCGTTCTACTTCCTCGAAGTGAACGCGCGACTGCAGGTGGAACATCCGGTCACCGAAGTCGTATGTGGCGTGGACCTCGTCGAGCAGCAGCTCTTGCTCGCGCTCGGCGAGCGGGGGGCGCTCGAATGGACGCGCGCGGGAGACGCTATCGAGGCACGCGTCTACGCGGAAGACCCTGCATCGGGATTCCTTCCCTCGACCGGACCGCTCGCACACGTGCGGTGGCCCGATGACGTTCGTGTCGACGCGGGCTACGAGGAGGGCGACACCGTGACACGCCACTACGACCCGCTCCTCGCGAAAGTGATCGCGCACGGCGCCGATCGCACAGCGGCGCTTCATACGCTGGCGAAGGCGCTCGACGAGACCGAGGTGCTCGGCGTCCGTACCAACCTCGGCTTCCTGCGATCGCTCCTCGCGCATCCGGCGATGCGCGAAGGCCGCGTGCACACCGACCTCGTCGAAGCCGAGCTTTCCGAGCTCTTGCCGCCGGCGCGGCCCGCGCCCGACCAGGCGTGGGCGGTCGCCGCGGCCTCGGTCGTCGCGGCTGCCCGGGACGCTCGCGATCCTTGGAGCGCGTCCGGACCCTGGCGCCTCGGCGAAGGCCCGGCGACGACCGTGGTGCTGCGCGAAGGTGCGCGCGAGCGGGCCGTTCGGCTAGCGGGAAGCGGCCCCTACGACTACGCCGGTCACCGCGTCGCCGCGGCTGACGAGCGCCACCGCTGGACCGTCGACGGAGAGCCCGCCGCCGCGGCGAGCGCGAGCACCGCGGTGTGGACGGCGTGGCGGGGCGATACGTGGGAGCTCGACACCGCGCCGCGCGAGCGAAGCGTCGAGCAGACGGCGGGCGCGGAGGTCGTCGCGCCGATGCCTGGTGTCGTCATTGCCGCACCCGCGCAGGGGAACCGTGGCGTGCGGCGGGGCGAGCTGCTGTTTGTCGTTGAAGCGATGAAGATGGAGCTCCGCGTCACCGCGCCCGCGGACGGCACGGTGAAGCGCGTGCTCGCGCGAGTCGGTCAGCAGGTCGAGCGCGGGCAGCGCCTGGCCGAGTTCGACGCTCTCGAATGAGCGGCGTGGCGTTCGATCCTCGCGCGTTCGTCCTTCGGAAGGACATCCATCCGATCGAGATCTGGTCGCCCGGGGCCCGTGTGCGTATCCACGTGCCGGCTGTCCCTCTGCTCGGTACGGTGATCGCCGTAGCGCTGGGCGCGCTCGCAGGCGGCGCGGTCATCGCGGTCTTCGCGTTCGCGATCTCGGTCGCCGATCCGATCCGCTGGGCGGCGATCGCGGCCGGGGCCGCCGCGGGAGCCCTGTGGGCGGGTCGAAAGTTCCACGAGATGTTCGAGGAGCACGACGTGACCATGGACTGGATCTCAGGTCGCGCGACGTTCCGGCACGGTCGCGACATGCGCAGCGTTCTGCTGAAGGACATCCAGCAGCTGGTCCTCCGTGGCCTCAAGACGCGCCACGAGCCAGGCGACGTCGCGGGGCCGACCGCAAGCTACACCGCGTACTGGTGTCGCCTCGAGGCGCAGCTTTCGGACGGCCAAGCGCTCATCATCGAAGGCGATCCAACCCGCGATCCGCATTCGGCACGCGTCCCGCTCGAGGCCATGGGCGGAGAGCTCGCACGGGCGCTGGGCGTTCAGCTCCGGTTCGAGGACTACCGCGAGATGAGCGCACGCGAATACTTCCTGTAGTGGAGCGAACCGGGCGCGGCGAGGCGGCGCGTCTCGCCATCGGCGAAGGCTGGCCGGTCATGGGCACCACGATCGTGGTCGGGACCACGTTCGGCGTCGTCGCGCGGCAGGCCGGGCTCGAACCGATCGAGATCGCGGCGATGAGTCTGCTCGTCTTCGCAGGCGCGGCGGAGTTCGTGATGGTCAGGCTCTTCGCCGAGGGCGCCGCCGCGCCGCTCGTGATCGCAACGGTCCTGTTCCTCAACCTGCGGCACCTCCTGATGGCCACCTCGCTCCGCCAGCACTTCATGCGGCTAACGCTGACGCAGCGCCTCGCCGCGGCGTTCTTCCTCACCGATGAAAGCTTCGCGATGACGACCAGTCACTTCCGCCGCGGCGGGAGGACCCTCACGTATTACGTGACCTTCGCGGTGGCGCTGTTCATCCTCTGGAATCTCGCGACGCTCGCAGGGATCGCGCTCGGAAACACGATCGGCGAGCCGCGGCGCTTCGGCATCGACTTCGCGATCACCGCCACATTCATCGGGATCGTCGTTCTCGCGGTGAGGCGACCCGCCGACGTTGCGGTTGCAGTTGTCGCCGCAGCGATCGCCGGCGCGCTCGCGCTGGCCGGCGCCTCGACCATCGCGGTGATCACCGCGGGCGCGCTCGCTCCGGCGATCGCCGTCTTCGCGCGGAAGTGATCTGGTTCGCGATCGTCGGCTCGGCGGTGGCGACCTACCTCACCCGGTCGCTGCCGTTCGCCCTGGCGCTCCGTCCTCGGCCTCCCGCGGCCGCGTCCCGCTATTTCGAAGCGCTGCCGGTCGCGATCATCGCCGCTCTGGTCGGACCGGCGGTCATCGCGCCGGGCGGCACGCTCACGCACGGCGCGGAGCCGCTCGCGGCGACGCTCGTCGTCGCGACGGTCGTCTGGCGACGGAGCTTGCTCGCAGGCGTGATCGTGGGCGTCGCCGCCGTGGCGCTGCTCCGGCTCGTCTGACCCGGGCACCGCGTATGCGGCGGCTCGCGGCGGAGGTGCATCCAACGCTTTCCTGCCGACCTTGCGCTCAAAGACGCCCAGCCCGACGACTTCGACGCGGTGCTGCTGCCGGGCGGCGCGTTGAACGCCGACAAGCTGCGCATGGAGACGGCGGCTCGGGAGTTCGTCCAGCACATCGACCAGTCCGGTAGGCCGATCGCCGCCATCTGCCATGCCCCGTGGCTGCTCGTATCGGCGAAGCTCGTCAAGGGGCGCCGGCTCACGAGCTACTACACGTTGCAGGACGACATCATCTGCGCCGGCGGCATATGGGAGGACCGCGAGGTGCTCGTCGACCGTAACTGGGTGACCAGCCGAAAGCCGGACGACATTCCGGCGCTCAACCGCGAGATCAGGACACTCCTCGCGCAGGCGCGGGCCGGTCAGGGAAAGACTCGCGCCGAGACGCGCCGCTAAGCCCAGCGCCCTCGGCGGACGACGTCGATAGTCGGCCGGTGCCCGCGCCGTAGCGACGGCGATGGACGGTCGCGAGGCTTCGCATACCCGACCGCGATGACGCCGACCGCCGTGTACTCGTCCGGGATGCCGTAGGTTGCGCGCAGCTTCGCCTGATCGAACACGCCAAAGAATACCGCGCCCAGACCCGCATCCACCGCGGTGAGCAGCACGAGCAGCGCGGCCATGCCGGTGTCGACGTCCCAATACGGCACCGGCCAGTGGCTTTCGCTCATGTCGGTCCAACCTTTGTCTGACTCGCTGTAGCGCCGCAGGTAATCCATCTTGTTGGAGAGGCACACGATCAGGACCGGCGCGTTGAAGAAGTCGGGCCAGCCGAACTCCGCGCGCCGGTCGGGAGGCCAGAGCGCGTCCCAGTAACGTGCGGTCTCCTCTTTGCCTTCGAGCACGAGGAAGCCCCAGCCCTGGCTGAACCCGGCCGAGGGCGCTTTCTGAGCGTTCGCGAGCATGCGCTCGACGACCTCGTGCGGGACCGGACGGTCCTCGAAGCTCCGGACCATCTTCCGCTTGCGCACGACCTCCTGGAACTCCACCTCAGGTACGGCGATACACGCTGTGATCGCGGCGGAGCAGACCGGCGTCGACGAGATACCGTCGCAGCGTGGCGTGGTCGTTGTGCAGCGCCTGCAGCATCCGGTCCACCTCGGCCTCTCGGTACTCCCGGCCCTCGGCGAATCGGCGCGCGACGTACGCGAGCACCGCGAGCCGGCGCGCGCGCGACGCGGGAATCGTTTCGAGACGGCCGCCGCGGAAGAACGGCGCGAGCTCGGGCGGGCCATCGAACGCCGCGCGCCGGACGTCGTTGCCTTTCGGTCGCTGCATCCGTGCGACGATACGCGTGCCGTGACGACCGAAGCGCTGCGGTCCCGACTCCCTGTGCGGATCACCATCGTCGAGGTCGCGCCGCGCGACGGGTTGCAAGCCGAGGATCGCATCCTGCCAACGGAGACCAAGCTACAGCTGCTCGACCGCCTCGCCGACGCAGGACACGCTGTGATCGAGGCGACGAGCTTCGTCAGCCCGGCCGCGGTACCGCAGCTCGCGGACGCCGATGAGCTGATGCGCCGCCTGCGATCCCGCCCGGGCGTGCGTTATCCGGTCCTCGTCCCGAACGAAAAGGGCCTGGAGCGGGCGCTCGCGTGCGGCGTTCGCGAGATCGCGGTCTTCGCGAGCGCGAGCGAGAGCTACTCGCGCAAGAACCTGAACCGGTCGCGAGAGGAGGTGATCCTGGCCCACCGCGTGGTCGTGCGGCGCGCGAAAGATGAGGGTCTGCGGGTGCGCGGCTACCTCTCGATGGTGATCGCCGATCCGTGGGACGGACCGACGCCGACGGCCGTTGTCGTCGAAGCGGGCCGGCGACTCCTCGATCTGGGCTGCGATGAGCTGTCGCTCGGCGACACGATCGGCATCGGCACGGCCAGTGAGATCACCACGCTGCTCGCCGCGTATCGCGCCGCGGGCGTGGCGGTCGATCGCATCGGCATGCATCTTCACGACACCTACGGCCAGGCGCTCGCGAACGCGCTCGCGGCCATGACCGAGGGAGTCACGGTCTTCGACGCGAGCGCGGGTGGTATCGGCGGATCGCCGTTCGCGAAGATGGCCGGCGGCAACCTCGGCACCGAGGACCTCCTCTGGATGTGCCAGGGACTTGGCATCGCCACGGGCGTCGACATCGAAAATCTCGTGGACACGAGCCGTTGGCTGGCCGAGCAGCTCGGGCGCGACCTGCCCGCGCACGTCTCGCGCGCGCTCGCGACGCCGAAGGAGGGCCGCCCTCCTAGCGGACCGCGGCCCTCCTGAGTTCGGGCCGGCGCGTCTCACGCTTCTCGCGCACCGCGGTGACGGCGGGCACGCCCGAGGCCCGTACCAGCTTGTCGAATGCAGGCACGTCGGTCTTCGCGATCTGACGCCACTTCGCGAGCTGGACATCGGCACGTTTGCTGAGATCCGCGAAGACGTCCTGCATCGCTTTCGTGGGCGCGAAGTCGGCGCTGCCGACGGCCATCGCCAGCCCACCGATCTTGAGGTTGAGCTTCGCCGGGTAGTTGAGCGTGTCCTGGCGACTCTTGGCCTTCACCTGGATGAGCTCCTCCTCGACGCCACCGATCTTCGTCTTGAGCGCGGCCGCTGCCCGCTTCAGCTTCGCGGCGCCGCCTGCGCCCTCGGCTCGTTGCTCCCAGCCTTCGATCTGCGCGCGGAGCGCGCGCATCGTGTTGATAGCCTCGTGGACCTCCGAGAGCTTGTCGCGAATGCCCAGGCGCAGCGCGAACTGGGCGTCGAAGTCGGCCTGCGTCGCCGGAACCCGCGGGTCCTTACGGATCTCGAACGAGGCCTCACGCCGCTCGCCGCCGACATCGAGCCGGACCCGGTACTGACCTGGCGCGCACACAGGGCCGGCGAGAGTCGCTTCAGCCGATTCCCAGGTCGGATCGTCCTCGACGCGGACCGCGTCGGGATGCCGCATGTTCCAGGCGAAGCGGTTGAGGCCGGCCTCCTTCGGCACTCTCGGCTCGCGCGCTTTCTTGATCTCTTCCGAGCGCTTCTGCTCGGGCGTAAGCGGGGGCGCCGGGGGCCGGGGGGCAGAGCTCCCCGACGGCTCCTTGGGCTCGGCGGGCGCGCTCTTGAACTGTCTGATCTGTTTGCCCTTGGCGTCCAGGAAGGTGAGGGTGATATCGCGTTCGGGTTTCTCGCGAAGCCAGTAGGACACCAGCACGCCGTCGGGAGGGTTCTGGCCCGCGTCGATGTTGACCTGCGCCTTCTCGCCGCTCGGCTTCTCGACCTGCCGGTACGTGACGATGGTCGCGCCGGTCATGCGGTAGTTCTTGCCGATCTTGGGCGGCTGCGGGAACCCGAAGTCCGTGCGGAAGCGAACGGTCGGCCGCGGCGTGAAGAGATGCGCTCTGCCTTTTGGATCCCCATTCGCGGCGAGCTGGCGGATCGGCGACAGGTCGTCGAGCACCCAGAAGCTGCGCCCGTGGGTCGCCAGCACGAGATCCGAATCCTTCACGGTCATGTCGTGGATCGGTACGACCGGGAGGCTTCCGCCCAGCCGGTTCCACTTCGTGCCGTCGTTGAAGGAGACATAGACGCCGGTCTCGGTGCCGGCGTAGAGAAGGCCCTTGCGTGTGGGGTCCTCGCGTATGACGCGCGTGAAGTCGTCCGCGGGGATGCCGTTCGTGATCTTCGTCCAGGTGCGGCCGAAGTTCTTGGTCTTAAAGAGGTACGGGCGGAAGTCGTCGTGCTTGTAGCGCGTGACCGCCACGTAGGCGGTCCCCGCGTCGTGCGGCGAGGGCTCGATGATCGAGACCAGCGAGAAAGGCCGGATCGCGGCCGGCGTGACGTTCTTCCAGGTCTTTCCGTCATCGCGCGATACGTGGAGGAGCCCGTCGTCGCTGCCCGCCCAGAGCACGCCTCGCTCGACGGGCGACTCGGCGAACGCGAAGATCGTGCAGTAGTACTCCGCGCCGGTGTTGTCCTTGGTGATCGGCCCGCCTGACGGTCCCTGCTTCGAGCGATCGTTGCGTGTGAGATCGGGACTGATCCTCTCCCACGTCGTTCCTTCATCGGTCGTGCGGAAGACGTGGTTCCCGGTGTGGTAGAGGATGTTCGGATCGTGCGGCGAGTGGACGGTCGGGGCGGTCCATTGCATCCGGTATTTGACGGAGCCCGCGCCTTCGCCGGAGCTCGACTCCGGCCAGACCATGATGTTGCGGGCCTGCCCGGTGCGCCGGTCGTACCGGGTGAGGATCCCCTGGTAGTTCCCGGCGAACACCACGTTGGGGTCGTCGGCGCGAACCGCGATGTATCCGGACTCGCCTCCGCCGATCGCGAAGCTGTCCGCGGCGGTGACGCCGGCGATCGCGGAGCGGCTCGGCACGGTCATCGTGGTGTTGTCCTGCTGCGCGCCGTAGATCCGATACGGCGTCTGGTTGTCGGTGAGCACGTGATAGAACTCGGCCGTCGGCTGGTTGTACACGGACGACCAGCTCTCGCCGCCATTGAACGTGACGACCGCGCCGCCGTCGTTGCCATTGATGATGCGGCTCGGCTCCTTCGGGTCGACCCAGAGGTCGTGATGGTCGCCGTGCGGGATCGAGAGCTCCTGGAAGGTCTTGCCGCCGTCGTCCGAGCGCCACGCGCTGACGTTCAGGACCCAGACCGTCTCGGGGTCGGTCGGGTGCGCGTAGATGTGGTGGTAGTACCAGGCGCGCTGCCGCAGATTGCGGTCCTCGCCGCCCCGATCCCAGGTCTCGCCGAAGTCATCGGAGCGGAAGACGGCTCCGTCCTCGGCCTCGACGATCGCGTACACGCGGCCTGACTTCGCGGCCGACGCGGACACCCCGATCTTGCCGAGGAGCCCCTTCGGCAGACCCTTGTTACGGCTGATCTCCATCCAGGTGTCGCCGCCGTCCGTCGAACGGAACATGCCGCTTCCCGGGCCGCCGGAGACGAGCTCCCAGGGCCGGCGGATCGCCTCCCAGAACGACGCGTAAATGATCCGCGGGTTGTTCGGATCGATCGATAGATCGCTCGCGCCCGCTTTCTCATTCCGGTAGAGCACCCGCTTCCAGGTCTTGCCGCCGTCGCGCGAGCGGTAGACCCCGCGCTCGGGGTTGGGCCCATGCGCGTGTCCGAGAGCCGCGACGTAGACCGTGTCCGCGTCCTCGGGGTGGACGCGGACCTTCGCGATGTTCCGCGTGCGCTCGAGCCCGAGGTGCGACCAGGTCTTTCCTGCGTCGGTCGAGCGGTACACGCCGTCGCCGTGCGAGACGTTGCCGCGGATGCAGCTCTCGCCCATCCCGACGTAGATCACGTTCGGGTCGGACTGCGCCACGGCGATCCCACCGACCGATGCGCGCTTGAAGAAGCGGTCGGTCGTGTTCTCCCAGTAGACCCCGCCGTCCGTGGTCTTCCATACGCCGCCGCCCGTGGAGCCGAAGTAGAAAGTGTTGCGCTCGCGCGGGTCGCCGGCGACGGCCCCCACGCGGCCACCACGATACGGGCCCGCGGAGCGCCACTCGAGGCGATCGAAGAAGTTCGGAACGGTCGCGCCCGCGGCGCGTGAGCGTGAGCGGTTGGACGTGGAGCGACGCTTTGCCGGCATCTCTTGGCCTCCCCCGCTGCGCGGTGTGTCGCGCGCAAATTTAGCCCTTCTCGCTAGGCTCTGCCCCACCTTGCCTCTCCCCGCGTTCATCCGCGACGCGGTCCGTTGGCTGTTCGCGGCGGTGCTCGCGCACCAGTACCTCGTGCTCTTCTTCGTCGTCGCGATCGAGGAGGCCGGCGTGCCGCTGCCCGCGCCGACGGACGTGGTGATCGCCTTCTACGGGTACCGCGCGCGGGGCGATCTACCCGAGCTCACGCAGGTCGTGCTCGTCTGCGCGCTCGCGTCGACAGCAGGGACGCTCGTGCCGTATTCGCTCGCGCGCCGCTTTGGTGTTCCCGTCGCGCACAAGCTCGCCCGGTGGGTGGACGTCGATCCTGTGCAGGTCGACATCTGGACCGAGCGGATCCACCGCCACGGATTCCGCGCCGTGTTCATCGGGCGGCTGGTGCCCGGGGCTCGCGTGGTGATGTCGCTGATCGCGGGGACGGCGAAGGTGCCGGTCCGCGAGTTCTCGCCGGCGGTGTTCGCGGCGGCGTGCATCTATTGGACCTTCTGGGTCGCGCTCGGCGCCACGCTGGGACCGACTGTTCGACGCATCGTCGATCCGTACATCGAATACGTTCTGATCGGGCTGCCGCTCCTGGTCATCGGCTTCTTCGTCTTCAGATTCGTGCGTGCGAGGAGACGGGCCGTCTAGGATCGCCGAAGAGGACGGGATGGAAGGGCTCGCGCAGCCGCTTCCCGCGTACACGGCGCTCACGGCGCTGGGCATCGTCTTATTCGGAGCCTTCTTGAGGGCGACCCGACTGCGCGCCGGTTGGACGCCATACCGCACGTGGCTGGTCATGCTCCCGATCATCTTTGCCGCGCTCTGGCTCGGAGCCTGGGCGTGGGCGTTCCTGATAACGGTCCTCTCCATCTACGGGTTCAAGGAGTTCGCACGCGCGACCGGCCTCTATCGCGAGCGGCTCTTCGTGCTCGTCGTGTACGCCGCGATGGTCGCCGCGAATCTGGCCGCGTACTTCGGCCGCTTCGGTCTCTTCATGGTGGTGCCGGTCTGGACCGTCGGCACGCTCACGCTCGTCCCGATCATCCGCAACCGGACCGAAGGCATGCTGCAAGGCTTCGCGCTGTCGGTCGTCGGCATCGTGTACTTCGGCTGGTTCCTCGCGCACCTCACGTATCTCGCGATCTGGACCGGCGGCCTGGGCCTCGTGCTCTACGTCGTCCTCGCCACGCAGCTGAACGATGTCGTCGCGTTCCTTTTCGGCAAGCTGCTCGGGCGCCGGCACTGGACGGTCCTGTCGCCGAACAAGACCGTCGAGGGCTCGGTCGGCGCGCTCGCCTTCAGCGTCGCTTTCGCATTCGCGAACTGGCCGTTGGCGTTCCCTGACCTGCCGTGGTGGGGAACGCTCGGGCTCGGCCTGATCGTCGGCGCGGGCGGGCAGATCGGCGACCTGACGCTCGCCAACTTCAAGCGCAACGTCGGGATCAAAGACTTCGGCAACCTCCTTCCCGGGCACGGCGGCGTGCTCGATCGTCTCAATTCGCTGACGCTTGTCGCTCCGGTCGCGCTCCATTTCGTGCGCTTCTTCTTCGACGGTTTTCCTTGAGCTTCGAATACCGGCCAGTGCCGGACTTCGGGATGACGCTGCGCGAGCGGCTCGGCCAGTACCCGCGTGTGCCGGATCTCACCATCGATGCTCTGCGGACGGTCGCGCGGTGGATCGCGGTTGGCCTGATCAAGCTCCAGTTCCCGACCGAAGTGCGTGGCGGCCTCCCCGCGGGCGAGCGCATCGCCCTCGTCGCGAACCACCAGAGCCATCTCGACTCGCTCGTCGTCCTCGCCTCGCTCTCGGAGCGGCGGCGGCGTGATATCGCCTGCCTCGCCGCGAAGGACTATTTCTTCTCGCGTCTGCCGCTGGCGCTCGGCGGATCGCTGTTCGCCATGGCCGTGAGCTTCGATCGCACCAAATACACCGAGCTGCGCCACTGGAGCCGCATCCTGCGAGACCAGCAACACGGCTGTCTTCTGGTCTTTCCGTCGGGAAGCCGCCGCCGCTCCGAGGCTCACGACGCGATCCTCTTCGTGCTGGCCAAGAGTGGCTGGACGATCGTCCCCGTCGCGATCGCCGGGACCGCGGCCGCCTGGCCTATCGGCGCCAGGCTCCCCCGGCCGTTCCGCCGCATCCGCCTGACCTTCGGCGCACCGCTCTCTGACGTCGCGACCAAAGACCTCGCCGTAGCACTGGGCGAGTTCTGGAAGGCGAACGCATGAAAGCCGACGCGTCGGTCTACGAGGGCAAGCGCCTGATCCGCCGCGTCCTCGCAGGCGTGCCCGGACTCGAGCGGCTCGATCCCAATGCGGTGACGCTAGCGATCCTCATTCCCGCGGTGCTCGCGGGTATATCGCTCTGGCAGGGCTGGTGGATCCTCGCCGCACTCGGCGCCGCCGGCCGCATGGTCCTCGCCACGCTCGATGGGTACGTCGCGGAGCGCTCCGACCGACGAACGCCGCTCGGCGCGTACCTCAATCGCATCGTCACGGAGGTCGCCGACACCATCGTTTTGCTCGGCCTTTTGGGACAGGCCGATGCGCTGTGGGTCGCGCTCGCGATCGCATCGGCCTGGATCGTCAACGTCGCCGGCGTGCTCGGTCCGGTCGCGGGCGGATCGATCCAGTGGACGGGCCCCGCGGGTCAGGCCGACCGGCTCGCGATCCTGCTTGGCGCATCGCTCGTGGCGATCGTGTGGCCGATCGACTGGACGATCCTCTGCGGGCTTCTCGTCGTGCTGAGCGTCGTCACGGCGGCCCGACGCGTGTCTCGCTCCGTCAAAGAGCTGCGCGCCTAGTGCTCGGGGCGATCGCGCGATCGACCGCCGCGCTGGGCGCGTCGGCGGTCTGGGGCTACGCCGAGGCCACGCGCTTCTTCATCGTGCCCGACGTCCTCGTCGGCTGGGTCGGGTTGCACGGCATGCGGCCCGGCTTATGGAGCGCACTCGCGGCGGCCGCCGGGGCGGTGATCGGGGGCGCGGCGGTGCATCGCGACGCTGCCGTGCAGCATGTGCGGCTCACGGAGATCCCCGGGATCAGCCAGGCGATGCTCGATGACGCGGCGGATCGCTTCGCCCGCGACGGCTGGGGCGCGGTCCTGCGCGCGCCCATCGATGGCATCCCGTACAAGGTCTACGCGGCGCGAAGCGCGCTCGACGGTCGCCCGCTCGAAGAGCTGATGATCTGGACGCTGCCCGCGCGGCTCTGGCGTTTCCTCCTCGTCGCGATCGGTGCGGGCGCGTTCGGCGCGATCTTCGCCGGCAGGATCCGCCGTCGCGAGCGCGACTTCCTTGTCGCGTACACCGCGCTCTGGGCGATCACCTACGCCCGGTACTACGAGCGGCTTCGCCGGCGGTACGGAACGTAGATCACCAGCGGTGATATGCGGGGTGCCCCGGCTTCACCGCGACGAAGGTACCGCGGCAGGTCGCGCACACTTTCCCCCCAGCCCGCAACTCGGCCTGCACGATGGCGCGGTCGTCCCCCACCTCGACCGGCCGCGCGACGAGCTCGATCGGGCCGTCCGTCGGCGTCGGCCGCAACAGCATGACGGCGTATTCGGCGGTCACGGTGCAGGGCGGCATCGCGGCGTTCGACCGCCGCATTAGGTGATACGCGGCCGTCCAGTTGGAATGGCAATCGAGCAGCGTGCCCGCGATGCCGCCAGACAGCGCGCCGGCGAATGCCTCGTGATGCGGTCGAGCGCGCCAGCTCGCGACGACCTCGTCCCCTTTGACGACGCTCTTGATCCGAAGACCCTCCTCGTTGCGCGGACCGCAGCCGAAGCACGTGCCATTCGGCGCGTACCGGTCTTGAAGCGCCTCGTCGCTCACGGGACGAGGCTAATGGGCAGAATCCGCTCGTGCGCTCGACGTGGTGGCAGGAGGCCGTCTTCTATCAGATCTATCCCCGCTCATTCCTGGATTCGACCGGGGACGGGGTCGGTGATCTGCCCGGCATCGTCGCGCGCCTCGACCATCTGAACGGCGCCGAAGGCTCGCTCGGGATCGACGCGATCTGGCTCTCTCCCTTCTATCGCTCTCCCATGGCCGACTTCGGCTATGACGTCTCCGATTACCGCGACGTCGACCCGCTCGTCGGGTCGCTCGCCGACTTCGATCGGCTGCTCGCGGAAGCGCATCGCCGCGGGATCCACGTCATCGTCGACCTCGTACCGAACCACACCTCGGACCGGCACGCATGGTTCGAAGACTCGCGTTCCTCGCGCGATGCTCCCAAGCGCGACTGGTACAAATGGGCCGATCCCCGGCGCGGCGGCGGACCGCCGAACAACTGGCGGTCCGCGTTCCGGCGCGTCGGCAGCGCGTGGACGTTGGATCCGCGGACCGGCCAGTACTACCTGCATCATTTCCTCCCGGAGCAGCCGGACCTCAACTGGTGGAACGAAGAGGTCCGCGCCGCGATGGACGACGTGATGCGGTTCTGGCTCGATCGCGGCGTCGACGGCTTCCGCGTCGACGTGGCGCACGGCCTGATCAAGGACCGAGAGCTCCGGAACAATCCGCGATTCCGCATGTTCGGGTGGCCACGCCTTCGGAACTGGGATCTCGAAGAGGTCCACGAGATCCACCGCCGCTGGCGCAAGATCCTCAACTCGTATCCGGGCGACCGCATGGCCGTCGGCGAGGTCGGCGTGCGCAATCTCCAACGGCTCGTGCGCTACTACGGGCAGGACGACGAGCTGCAGCTCTCGTTCAACTTCCATTTCCTCGAGCAGCCCTGGCGCGCGGAGCGCTTCCGGGCGGTGGTCGAACGGTGGGAGAGCCTCTTGCCGGCCGCGTCGTGGCCCGACTACACGCTCTCGAACCACGACCGCTCCCGCGCCGCGACCCGCTACGGGCTCGAGCGCGCTGGCGTCGCCGCGACGATGATCCTCACCCTCCGCGGCACGCCCTTTCTCTACTACGGCGAGGAGATCGGCATGACCGACGTTGCGATCACGCCCGAGCGCGTCCGCGACATCGATGGGCGCGATCCCGAGCGCACACCCATGCAGTGGGACGCGACGAAAAACGCGGGATTCTCGACCGGCGAACCCTGGCTGCCGCTGCCGCGCGACTATCCGGAGCGCAACGTGGCCGCGCAGCGCGACGACCCCGCGTCACTCTTCTCGCTCTACCGCCGCCTCATCCGCCTGCGCAAGGGATCCGCGGCCCTGCGGCGCGGCTCCTATCGGACGCTTCCCGCATCGCCAGGCGTGTACGCGTACCTTCGTGAGGCGGACGGCGAACGCGTATATGTCGCCCTGAACTTCACGAGGGCCCGGCGCAGGGTGTCGTTCGCCGACGGCGAGGGACAGGTCCTCTTCTCGACGGACCATCGGCGTGACGGCGAGCGCGTCGTCGTCAGTGGCGTGGCGCTCGCGCCGGACGAAGGGGTCGTCGTCGCCCGAAACGCTGGCTTAGTGTCGCGGGTGTGAAGGCAGGGACGTGCTCGCTCTGCGGACGACCACTCGATGTCCACGACCGCGATGTTCGCTTCGCTCTACCGGATCCGATCTTCGAGCTGCCCGAGGAGAGGCGGGAGCTGAGCTGGAGCGGAGAAGCGATGGTCGCGGCGCGCGGCATCGGTCAGTTTGTCCGCGTCCTCGTGCCGGTTCGCCTCACCGGCGGTTACAGCATCCGTTTCGGCGCGTGGCTCTCGGTGAGTCAGGACGACGCGCGGCATGCCTGGGAGATCTGGGACGCCCCCGCGTACAAGGACCTGCAGATCTCCGGGTATCTAGCCAATGCGCTGCCGCCGTGGGGTAAGGGCGTGCTTGGAGCAAGCGCAACGGGCCGGGTCCGCGCGGACGACGAGCTTCCCTACCTCGTCGCCTCTACGAATGAGCTCCTTGCCCGGATCCTCGAGCGAGAGTGGCCGCACGAAGAGGTGCTCGCGGCATTGCCCAAGCTCTGACCGCAGGTCTCCCGGGTAACTTCAGCTACCGCACGACGATCAGCCAGAACACTCCCTGGTCTTCCATCCAGACCGTGCCGTCGACGACCGGCCGCAGATTCAGACGGTACGTGCCGAAGTCCATCGGCGCGCGCACTTTGAAGCGAAATTCCGCGATCTCGCCCGGCGCGACCGTCGGTGCGGTCGTCGTCGCGATCCGGTCGTCCCAGAGCCAGTCCGCGGCCATCCGCAGTCGATACGGCAGCTTGTCGTCGCCGTTGAGCCCCAGGTTCGCCTGCCTTCCCCACACGCCCCGCTGCCAGGTTTCTGTCCCGGAGTTCGAGAAGCGTATCCAGAAGTCCGCGATCTGACCTGGCGACATGACCAGATACGCGGACTGCTGCTGCCAGGTCGAGTGCCACCCGGGGAGGAGCGCCTGATTCATCGACGCCGCGGGGACCCGACCGGAGTTCGGGTCGATCATGAGCGACGACGCGTCGACCGCCTCGAACGCGCCCGCGGGGATCCTCTTCAGCTCGCTGATCAGCTGGTCTCCCCAGCGCGAGTCGACCTGGCCCTGGAAAAACCAGTTCGATCCATTGTCCGCGAGGATCAAGCCGTAGCGCTGCATCGCCATCAGGACCACCTGCGCCTGCGGGCTCCAACCCTCGAAGCTGAAGCTCGCGCTCAGGCGAAACCGCGCGCCCATCGGCGGCAGCGCCGGATCGCGCGCCGCGCCGGCCTGGTGCCGCGCGGGCCACACGTAGCTCCGGTCCGTGCGCTGCGCGGTGAAGCGGATCGCATGATCGACGAGGCCGCGCGCGAACTCGTCGTAGCGCAGCACTCCCGGCCAGATCGGAAGGCCCGCGGCGTCGGCGCTCGTCCAGCCCGCGGGCCGAAGCGCGTGGGACTTCAGGTCGAAGACCGCACCGGATCCCGCGGTCGGCTGCCCGCCGTTCCACGACGCGGCGAAGAGCTCGTAGAGAACGCAGGTGTCCTTGTTGAGCATGAACGCGTGCGCGTCGGACGCGGGCTCGATCGGCGTGTTCGCCGTGAACGGGTACGGCACGTCATCGCTCTCATCGGCGTAGGTGAATGACAGGCGCGTGGCCGGGGTCGCGTTGCTCGTCACCTGGAGCTGATAGCCGTACGGTCCGCCGAAGTCCGGATGGAGCAGGCGCGTGGGGCCACCCATGTTCGCGATCCAAGTCGTGCTCAGCGGGTGCACCGGCATCTGCTGGATGTTGGAGTGCCAGACATCGTCGGACGGGTAGATCGGGCAGTTAGGCGCTTCCGGCATTGCGGAGGCGGCCGCCGGCGACACCGGCGCCAGCAGCGCGACCGTCACGAGGAAGACGAAGAGCCTGCCCACCTCGCGAATAAACGCACGGAGTGGCCCAAAAAGGGCGTCATCTTGACGTCAGAACAGGTGTTCCATATCGTCCGTTGATCATGCGAACGGCCGTTCGATTTCCGGCACGCGTAAGCCTCGAGCAGATCCTCGATTCGCTCGCGCGCGACGCCGAGTTCAAGCAGCTCGTCACGCGCTGGGAGCGCGTTCCGCCACGACGGGCGATCTACGCCGAGTTCCCCGCGTGGCTCGACGGCCGAATCTCGGCGACGCTGCGCCGCCGCGGGATCCTCTCGCTCTACTCGCATCAGGCCGACGCGCTCGCAAGCACGCACGCCGGGAAACACACCGTCGTGGTCACCCCGACCGCGAGCGGCAAGACGCTCTGCTACGACCTGCCGGTCATCGACGCGATCGCCAAGGACCCGACCGCGCGCGCGCTCTACATCTTCCCGACGAAGGCACTCGCGCAGGATCAGCTCGCCGAGCTCG
>DASYSC010000105.1:0-13675 GCA_036003765.1 Candidatus Limnocylindria bacterium | reverse complement strand
CGCTTCATCCTCAAGTCACTCGGCCACGACGCGCGCCGCTGCGAGATCGCCGCCGTCGCCGCGTATCTCCACGACATGGGCAACGTGGTCACGCGCGAGAAGCACGCACAAACCGGAGCGCTCCTCGCGAAGGACATCCTCATGGACCTGGGCTTTCCGCTGGACGAGGTCGCGACGATGATGGGCGCGATCGCCAATCACGAAGAGGAGGAGGGCGGTCTCCCGGTGAGCGCCGTCTCAGCGGCGGTGATCATCGCCGACAAGAGCGATGTGCACCGCAGCCGCGTGCGCAATCCGAAGTCGACGTCATTCGACATCCACGACCGCGTCAATTACGCGGTTACGGCGTCGGAGATCAAGGTCAGCCGCAAGGAAAAGCTCATCACTCTCGAGCTCGCCGTCGACACGGAGGTCTCGCCGATCATGGAGTACTTCGAGATCTTCTTGCCGCGCATGATGCTGTCGCGGCGCGCGGCCGAGTTCCTCCACTGCAATTTCGCGCTCGTCATCAACAACACCCGACTCCTCTAGACTCGTCTCCTCACATCCGGGCTGTAGCAAGGCCGAGCGAGGAGCGGCTTCGCCGCAACGAGCGAGACCACCAGCCCTGAGCGTGTCTGGGAGGACACTCGATGCCAAGCATCCGTGCCCGCCGTCCATCCCGCGTGCGCAACGCCGTCGCGGCCGGTGGCGTTGTCGTCCGGCAGCGCGACGGCAAGAGCGAGGTGGTCCTCGCCGGCCGTCACGTGGATGGCACGTGGGTCTTCCCCAAGGGCACGCCCGACAAGGGCGAAGAGATCGAGGACACCGCGCTTCGCGAGGTCGAGGAGGAGACCGGCCTCAAGGTCCGGATCCTTCGGGACATCGGCAGCACCGACTACTGGTTCGCGGCGCCCGGTGAGCGCGTGCACAAGTTCGTTCACTTCTTCCTGATGGAGCCGACCGGTGGCGACGTGAGCGGCCACGATCACGAGTACGACGAGGTCCGATGGGTCCCGGCCGACGAGGCCCGGCGCCTTCTCTCGTTCGACACCTACCGCGACATCCTGGACCGCGCGCTCGCCGCGGCGAGCGAGGCGGCGTGATGGCGACCGAAACGCCGACGCTACGGCGCACGCCGCTCTACGAGAGGCACGTCGCGCTTGGCGCGAAGATCGTTCCCTTCGCCGGGTACGAGATGCCGATCCAGTACGAGGGCATCGTCGCGGAGCATCGCGCAGTCCGCGGCCGCGCCGGGCTCTTCGACCTCTCGCACATGGGCGAGTTCTTCTTCACCGGCACGGGAGCGCGTGGCGCCCTCGACCGTCTCGTATCGAGCGACGTCGCGGGCCTCGCCAGCGGACAGGCACGCTACGGACTCCTCTGCAACGAGCGCGGGACGATCGTCGACGACGTCATCGTCTACCGGACCGGCGAGGCGGAATACATGATCGTCGTGAACGCGGCGAACATCGCGAAGGATCGCGCGCACCTCCTCCATCACCTAACGGACGACGTGACTTTCGACGATCGCTCGACTGGGACGGCGCTCGTCGCGGTCCAGGGGCCACGCGCCGCGGGGATCCTCGCGACGACGACGAAGGACGCCGTCGGCTCGTTGCCATCGTTCGGCGTCACGCCGGCCCGCATCGCCGGGGTGAAGGGGACGGTGGCCCGCACCGGATACACGGGTGAAGACGGCTTCGAGGTCTTCGTGGCGAGCGCGGACGCCGAGCAGGTCTGGGACGCCCTGCTCGCGGCCGGCCTGGAGGCCGGGATCATGCCGATCGGGCTCGGCGCGCGCGACACGCTTCGCCTCGAGGCGCGGTTCTCGCTGTACGGCAACGAGATCGACGAGACGACCGACCCGATCGAGGCCGGGCTCGGCTGGACGTGCAAGCTGGACAAGGAATTCATCGGCCGCGACCAGATCGGCGCCAAGAAGGCGCAGGGACCGACCCGGAAGGTCGCAGGGCTCGTCGTCGACGGGGGTGTCGCGCGGCACGGCCACGAGGTGACGTCGGCCGGCGAGGTCGTCGGCCGGGTGACGAGCGGCACGTACGGTCCGACGGTCGACAAGAACATCGCCCTGGCCTATGTCCCGACGGCCCTTTCGAAGGTTGGAACAGCCCTCGCGGTCCGCATTCGCGGCAAGGACGTTCCCGCTACGGTAGTGAAGACACCCTTTTATCGGAGGCCCGAGTGAGCACCGTTCCCGACGACCTGCGCTACTCCAAGGAGCACGAGTGGGTGCGCGCCGATGGCGACGTGGCCACGATCGGTATCACGCACTTCGCGCAGGAGCAGCTGGGCGACGTCGTCTTCGTCGAGCTGCCCGAAAAAGGCTCGACGGTGCGCCAGTTCTCGAGCCTCGGAGTCGTCGAGTCGGTCAAGGCGGCGTCCGACATCTACGCGCCGCTCTCCGGCGAGGTGATCGAGCGCAACGTTAAGGTCATCGAGAAGCCGGAGCTCGTGAACACCGAGCCGTACGGGAACGGCTGGATGATCAAGGTCCGCCTCGCCGACAAAGGCGAGCTCAACCAGCTCCTCTCGCCATCGGACTACCGATCGCACATCGGCGAGACCGCCGGCGCCGGCGGGGATTGATGGACCGAGCGAGAAAGGCTCAGGGGTAGGGGCCCCTGTCAGCGACCGAAGGGAGCGTGCGCGACGAGCGAGACCGCCAGCTTGAGCGTGTCTCCTCGGCGAAGCCGAGAGATTGAGCGGGACTAACTCAAACCCCTATTCGCCGCACACCGACGCCGACCGCGCGGCGATGCTTAAGCGTGTCGGGATCAAGAGCGTGGACGAGCTGCTCACCGCGATCCCGCGCGACGCGCTCCGCCCGAGGCTCGGTCTTCCCACCGGCATGTCGGAGATCGAGGTGCAAGTGCATCTCGAATCGCTCGCCGCGAAGAACCGCCCCGCGGCGGCCGGCCCGTTCTTCATCGGCGGTCCGGTGCAACGCCGCTACATCCCGGCCGCCGTGCCGGTGCTCGCGCTGCGCGGCGAGTTCCTCACCGCGTACACGCCGTACCAGCCGGAGGTCAGTCAGGGCACGCTCCAGGCGGTCTTCGAATACCAGTCGCTCTTGTCCGAACTGCTCGCGATGGACGTCGTCAACTCGTCGATGTACGACGGGTCGACCGCCGTCGCGGAGGCGGCGTTCATGGCCGTGCGCGCGACTGGCCGCAAGAAGGTCGTCATCGCGCGTGAGGTCTACTACCAGTTCCGCGCCACGCTCGAGACATATGCGAAGGGCCCGGACCTCGAGGTCTTCGCGGTGCCGACCGACCAGCTCGCGGCGAACGCCGGAGGGTCGGCGTGCCTGATCGTTCAACATCCGGACTCGTTCGGCGCTCTCGTCGACGTGCGTCCCATCGCGGAGGCCGCGCATGCCTCGGGCGCGCTGTGCGTTCAGGTCACCGAGCCTCACGCGAACGCTCTGCTGGAGCCGCCCGGCGCGCTCGGCGCCGATATCGCGGTCGGCGAGGGGCAACCGCTCGGCATTCCGATGTCGCTCGGCGGCCCGCACCTCGGGATCTTCGCGACGCGCGAGGCGCTCGTTCGCCAGATGCCTGGCCGGATCGTCGGCGAGACACGGGACGCACGGGGCACTCGCGGCTTCGTGAACACGCTGCAAACGCGGGAGCAGCACATCCGGCGTGAGAAGGCGACGAGCAACATCTGCACGAACGAGGCGCTCGCCGCCATAACCGCGGCCGCGTATCTCGCGCTCATGGGCCCGACCGGACTCCGCGCGGCGGCGCGCAATGGCGTCGCGAAGGCTCACGCCCTCGCCTCGAGACTCACCGCGATCCCGGGGTGCGCCATCGCCATGGACGGGCCGTTCTTCGACCGGTTCCAGCTCCGGACGCAGATGCGCGGACGCGAGCTGAAGCACGCCCTCGCAAAAGAGAACGTGCTCGTCGACGATGGCCTCCATCACGAAGACCGCGACGGCATCCTCATCCAATGCACAGAGATGACAGGCGAGGAGGAGGCCAATGCCCTCGTCTCAGCGGTGCAGCGGATCACGGCAGGCGCGCGCGAGGCGGTCGCGGCCCGATGACGGCGATCCGCACGCAGGTGGTTCCCGAGTCCGGCGTCAAGACCGCCGTCCCAGCGCTCGAGCCCCTGCTCAGCGAGATCCACCAAGCGGGACGCGCCGGACGTCACGTTCGCGGGGGAGAAGAAGCCGACACGCTCATACCGCAGCAGTTCCGCAGGCGGGCATCACTCGACCTGCCCGAGATCACGGAGCCGCAGGTGGTCCGCCACTTCACGCATCTCGCACAGCTCAACTACGCGGTGGACACGGGCATGTACCCGCTCGGCTCGTGCACGATGAAGTACAACCCGAAGGTCAATGACCGGATCGCATCGCTCGCCGGCTTCGCGGACATCCACCCGCGCCAGGACGACGACACCATTCAGGGCGCGCTGAGGCTCATGTTCGAGCTGCAGGACCTTCTCGCGAAGCTGACCGGCATGGACGCCGTGACGCTGCAGCCCGCGGCCGGAGCGCACGCGGAGTTCACCGCCCTTCTTCTGTTCAAGGCCCATCACTCGAAGCGAGGCGATGACGCCAAGCGGCGCCGCGTGATCGTTCCCGACTCCGCTCATGGAACGAACCCGGCGTCGGCGGCGATGAGCGGTTACGCCGTCACGACCGTGAAGAGCGATGCCCGCGGGAACATCGACCTCACTTCTCTGAAGGCGGCCCTCGGCGACGACGTCGTCGGTCTCATGCTCACGAACCCCAACACGCTCGGCCTCTTCGAGGAGCACCTTCGCGAGGTCTGCGACGCGGTGCACCAGGCCGGGGGCCTCGTGTACGGCGACGGCGCGAACATGAATGCGCTTCTCGGCGTCGCGCGTCCGGGCGATCTCGGCTTCGATTGCATCCATATCAACGTGCACAAGACCTTCTCGACGCCGCACGGCGCGGGCGGACCGGGCGCGGGCCCGCTCTGCGTCAAGGCCAAGCTCGAGCCTTTTCTTCCGCATCCACGGATCACAAAAGACTCCGACGGCTCCTACCGGCGTGGGCCGACGCCGCCGGAGAGCATCGGTAGGATCCGGTCGTTCTTCGGGAACTTCGGCGTGCTTGTGCGCGCCTATACGTACATGACGACCTTGGGTGAAGAGGGCCTTGCGGAGGCGTCGAACGACGCGATCCTCGCGGCGAACTACTTGCTCGCCCTGCTGCGCGATTCGTACGACGTCGCGTTCGACCGCCCGTGCATGCACGAGTTCGTGCTGTCGGCGTCGCGGCAGAAGAAGCAGGGCGTGTCGGGGCTCGATGTCGCCAAGGCGCTCATCGACGAGGGCTTTCACCCCCCCACCGTGTACTTCCCGCTCATCGTCCCCGAGGCGCTGATGATCGAGCCGACCGAGACCGAGCCGCGCGAGACGCTCGACGCCTTTGCCGCGGCGATGAATCGCATCGCCGAGCGCGCGAAGACCGACCCGTCGTCGGTGAAGGCCGCGCCGCAGCACGCCCCGCTCGCGCGCCTGGACGAGGTGAGCGCCGCGAGGTATCCGAAGCTCAAGTGGCTGCGACCGACCTGACGCTCCGCACGCGGGTCGCGATGCTCTGGCCGCATCGCAGCCGGATCGTGCGGGACCTCGTCGACGTTCGCGCCGAGCCACAAAGCGACAGCGAACTCGTCGACCAGGCGCATTGGGGCGAGCACGTCCGCGCTCTCGCCGCGCAAGGTGACTGGCGGTACGTCCAGGGCGAGGACATGTACCTCGGCTGGGTGCAGGCCGGGGCGCTCCGCGAGTTCTCGACCTATGGCCGCAACGCGGTCGTGACGGTCGTGCTGGCGCCGGTCAACGAGCGCCCGGCGCCCACCGCCCCCCTGATCGGCCAGCTGCCCGCCGGCACGCTCATCCCCGAAACGCGCTACGCCGTACAAGGGTCCAGCTTCCTCGAGGGGTCGCAGCTGGTCGGCGGCTGGCTCGAGGTCGGCATCGGCGAGGGCGGCCACGAGCGAAGCGGTTTCCTATCGGCTCTGGACGTGACGCCGCTCGCGGAATTGCCGCACCGCTTCCCGACGGGGGACGACTACCTGAAAACGGGGGAAGCGTTCATCGGCGTTCCTTACTTATGGGGTGGTACGACGGCGCTAGGGATCGACTGTTCGGGATTCGTCCAGCAGGTGTACCGTTTGAACGGGGTGGCCCTGCCGCGCGACGCGGATCAACAGGCCATGCTCGGCCGGAAGGTGGATGAGGCTCGGGCGGGTGACCTCATGTTCTTTGGTGACCAGTCGGTCACCCATGTGGCGCTCGCGACGAGCGCGCGCGAGTTCATCCACGCCCCGATGAAGGGCGGCGCCGTCGAGCGCGGACAGCTCGGGGGAGATCGCACGCTGCGGGTGATCCGCCGCTACCTTCCCGCCGAGGCGGACCGATGAAGCCCGCGGGAAAGGCAGAGGCCGGCGGCGATCTCCGCACCGACCGCGATCTGGTGTACGCGGCGCGCGACGGTGTCATCGAAGCGTTCGATGCGCTCTTCTATCGGTATCGAGACGGGATCTTCCGGCTCGGCCTCGCCATCACCAAGGACCCATCCGCGGCGGAAGAGATCGTCGTCGACACGTTCGCGCGCGCCCACCGCGCCCTCGCGCGCCTCGAGCCCAACGACTCATTACGGCCGTGGCTTTACCGGGTGGCGGTCAACCTCTCGTACAACCGCCGTCCACGGAAGAACGTCGTGCTTTCGTCGCTGGAGGATGCGGCCGACGAGGCCCTCGCCAACGAAGAGGGCTCGCCGCCGCACGTCGCGGAGCAGGCCGAGCTCCGAAGGCTCGTGCTCGGGGCGGTTGATGAGCTCGGCCCGAAACACCGCCTCGTGGTCATGCTGCACTACCTGAACGGACTGAACCTCACGGAGATCGCGGAGGTCGTCGATTGCCCGATCGGTACGGTGAAATCGAGGCTCCATTACGCGCTGCGACGGCTGCGAACGCATCTTGCGGCACATCCCGAGCTTGGCATCGAACCGAGGCGCCCGCTGCTGGCTACTGGTCTTAGGGCACGACGGCCGATCACGGCACCCGTGCCCATCGAGGACGAATGAGGCTATTTGCGCGCGGCTGCGGGCTTTCCCAGCTTCCGTACACCGCGACGGCGGAGGACCTGTCGATCCGCGACCGGTTAGAGATCGAGACGCACGCCGCGAGCTGCCCGGAGTGCTCCGCCGCGCTGCGAGATGCGCATTCGGTCGACTTTGCCCTCCGCCGCGCGTTCGCGCCGCTGCGCGAGCAGCGCGTGATGCTCGCGCCGGGCCGGGTCCGCCTGGCGCTCGGTTCTCGCAGCGTCGAGCGGTCGACCCTCTTCCGCTTGCCGAGGGTCTTCGGCAGGCTCGCCGAGGTGTCCGTCATGGTCGGCGTCACGTTGTTCGTCATCGGCGGCTCGGTCGAGTACCCGCAGTCGGTCGCGCCTCAAGAGCCGCGGTCGGTCATCCATGAATACTTCCGCAGGCAGCAACCCACCGATGAGATCGACTACTTCCGCTGGCTGCGCCTCACGCACACTGACGAGGCGAAGACCGTCAACGAGCCGGTCCGGTTCCCCGTCGGCGGCCGCTACGACTATGACCTCGTGGAGTTCGTGCAAGTACCGACCGCGTCGCCGCGCTGATCTGACCGTCCGCTCCGCGGCTTCCCTCGCACTGATCCTCGTCGCGCTCGCCGGCGCGTGCGCGCCCGCGCCGCCTGCGAGGCGCGACGTAGTGGTCGGGCTGGTCGGCGAGCCGCGCACAGTCTTCGACGACGATCCGTCAGCGCGCTTTGTGGCGGCCGCAGTTACGGAAACCCTCGTCCGACGCGATGCGCACGACGAGCTTGTTCCTCGGCTCGCCGAGACCGTGCCGACGATCGAGAACGGAGGGCTCCGGGTCGTCACCGACGACGCCGCGGCCCCGGACGGACGCCTCGTCGCGACCTTCCGGCTGCGCGAAGCGCGCTGGCAGGACGGAGAGCCGATCACCGCCTCCGATGTGCGATTCGCGTGGGAGCAGGACGAGCTCGCGTCGTCCGGTACGGTCCTGCGCTGGATGGCGGACCGTATCGCCGGCGTGGAGGTCCTCTCGCCGCGCGACCTGCGCGTCCTCTATCAAAACGGCGAACGATGGGACGACTACGCGCTCGCACCTCGCGTCCTCCCAGGCCACCGGCTGGCGCAGGCGACCGCGGCGCAGCGAGCCGCATACGCGCGCGAGCCGGTTCACGCGGGACCGTTCGCCATCGCCGCATGGCTTCCGGGGAGCATCACGCTCTCCGCGTTCAAGGACTACGTCCTCGGACCGCCGAAGCTCGGCCGGCTCGAGATCCATTTCTTTTCGACCCGCGCGGCGGCGCTGCAGGCGCTTCTGAAAGGCGACATCGACGTCGCGCCGTCGCCGGTCCTGGAAGCCGACCTCGCGAAGACCCTCGATCGCTTTGCCGACGGCACGCGTCTCCTCGCGCACTATGTCCCGGCCGAAGCATCGACCGTCCTCCGTTTCGGCCCCGACCCAAGGCGCTTCGGGGATCCGATGGTCCGCAAGGCCATCGAGCTCGCCGTCGATCGGCAATCGATCGTCGATGACGTTTTCGTCGGACGCGCTCGCGTACCCAGGACGTATCTGCTTCCGCCGCAGTGGGCCGCCGCGGAGGAGGCCGTGGCGAGCGTCGCTCCGGACCGCGATCGGGCGCGCCTCCTGCTAGCTGACGCAAGCTTCGTCAAGGGGCAGTTCGGGATCCTCGAGCGTGCCGGCGAGCGCATGACGGTCACGCTCCTGGTGGCCACCGGATCCAGCGCGCGGACGGAGGTCGGGCGGCGCGTCGCAGGGGACCTCGCTGCGATCGGGATCGCGGCGGATGTTCGCGAGCGTCCGCTCGCGGATCTCATGGCCGACGTGAACGCGGGACGCTTCGATCTCGCCATCACGCCCGAGGACGCTTCCGATCCGCAGCTCGCCTCCGCCCGCTGGACCGGACTCGTCGACCCGTGGTTCGACGTTCTCGGCCGGCTCGCCACCCGGGCGACCGAACGTAACGAAAAGCGTGCTATCTATGCGGAGATGGAACGGGTATGGTCGGCGGCCCTTCCGGCCCTGCCGCTCTATCAGGAGCTGCGTGTCGACGTTGCCCCTCAGGCGCTCATCGAGATCCAGCCCACGGCATCCGGCTCGGCCCTCTCTTGGAACGCTTATCAGTGGAGTTTCGCGGCGCGCTGAACCGCCGACCGCTGGCGGCGGTACTGGCTATAGCCCAGAATCGCGCCTTGCATATCGCAAATTACGAATCGAGAGGGAGGCGGATCTTGACCCAAACTCGCAGTCGCATCTGGCCACTCCTGTCGCTCATGACCCTGGTGGGACTGATCGTCGGCGCCTGCACCCAGCAGGGCGGCGGACCGACCACCGGCGGCGGAGCCGATGCGGCGGACCCCAACGGCGAGCTGGTGACCAACATGGTCAGCGAGCCCGACAACATCGACCCCCAGAAGGAATCGTTCCTCGGCGAGATCGGCGTGACGATGAGGGTCTACGAGGCACTCATGACCTTCGATCTCAAGACCGGCAAGCCGATCCCCGCGGCGGCGAAGGATCAGCCGAAGGTCAGCTCGGACGGCAAGACCTATACCTACACGCTCAAGGACGGACTCAAGTACTCCGACGGCAAGGCCATCGCAGCGAACGATTTCAAGTACGCCTGGACCAGGCTCTGCGACCCGGCCACCGCGGGCGAGTACGCCTTCACCGGGTACATCGTCGTCGGTTGCGAAGCATGGAACTCGATGGACCCCAAGAAGGATGACCCGGCGAAGCTCGCCGCGGCCAAGAAGACCTTCCAGGACAGCATCACCGTCAGCGGCAACGACATCACCTTCAAGCTGACCGACCCGGCCGCGTACTTCAACTCGATCGCCGGCCTGTGGGTCGGTGTTCCCGTTCGTGAGGAGTTGGTCACCAAGGGTGGTGACAAGTGGACCGAGCCGGCGACCTATATCGGGAACGGCCCGTTCATCATGAGCGAGTGGAAGCACCAGGAAAAGATCGTCTACACGCGCAACCCGAACTACCGGACTCCCACGAAGCTCGCCAAGTGGACGAGCGTCATGATCAACGAGGGCGCCGTCGCGTTCGCGGCCTACCGCAACAACGAGCTCGACCTCTATGCCATCGCAGCGGAGGACCTCCGCTCCATCGATGGCGACGCCGACCTCAAGAAACAGGTCGTCGAGGGGCCGGGCTCTTGCACGTTCTACATCGGCTTCAACAACCGCAAGGCACCGTTCGACGATAAGAATGTCCGCGTCGCTATGGCGAAGTCGTTCGACCGCAATGCCTACATCACCGATGTTCAGAAGATCGGCACACCCGCATTGTCGTTCATCACTCCAGGTATCCCCGGGTACGATTCGGGTGACACCTTCCAGAAGTTTGACGTGGCCGCAGCAAAGGCTGCTCTCGCCTCGGCGAGCCCCGCAGCGGTCGCCGCCCTGAGCGGCCTCAAGATCACATACAACACGAATGCACGCACCAAGACACGCCTTGAGTGGTTCCAGCAGCAATGGAAGACCAACCTCAACGTGAACGTCGCCCTCGATCCCGTCGACGCGACCACTTACTCGGCGCTGGTCAAGAAGCCCGAGACGCTCCCGGCGCTGTTCTTCCTCGGGTGGTGCGCCGACTACTACGACCAGCAGGACTACCTGACGACGGTGTTCTCATCCAAAGCCTCGTCGGGCCGCGTTGGCTACAACAGCAAGGCCTTCGACGACCTTGTGTTCGCGGCCGACAAGGAGCAGGACCCAAAGAAGCGCGACGACCTCTACCAGCAGGCTTCACGGCTTCTCTCGCAGGACGCCGCGGTCGCGTTCGTCTACTACGACTCGACCAAGCTCCTCCAGAAGCCATGGGTCAAGAGCTACTCGATCACCCCGCTTGGTTCCGAGGTCGATCACTGGACGCAGGTGTACGTGACCAAGAAGACCTAGATCCCCGCGACGCGCTAGCGACGAAGGGACCGGCCTGAAGGCCGGTCCCTTCTGTTCCACACGACGCATTTTGAAAGCGCCGCGCTATACACTCGGCCTCAGACCAGTGCTCAGGTACGTCATCCGCCGGCTGCTGTTGATCATCCCCACGATGTTCTTCGTCGCCCTCATCACCTTCACATTGGCGCACGCCGCGCCCGGCAGCCCGTTCGACAGGAACCCGAATCGCTCGCTGCCGCAGGAGACCTTGGATCGGCTGAACCGGTATTACGGCGTGGATAAGCCGATACCCGAGCAGTTCGTACTTTACATCGGGAACCTGCTGACCGGTGATCTTGGCATCAGCTTCACGCGCGGCCGACCCGTTACGGACATCATTGGGCAGGGGATCGGGACCACCGCGCAGCTCGGCATCCAGGCGCTTCTCGTGGCGCTCGCATTCTCGATCCCGCTCGGGATCATCAGCGCGCTGAAGCAGAATACGCCGCTCGACTATTTCAGCCTTCTGCTCGCCACCATCGGGACCACCATCCCGGGTTTCGTCACCGCAATCTTTCTCATCTACATCTTTGGCGTGACGTTCCACGTTCTGCCGTTCGTGGGCTGGGGAAGCTGGCAGCACATGGTGATGCCCACCTTCGTGTTGGCGTTGGGCCCCGGCGCGTTCCTCACCCGGATCACGCGCGCGAGCATGCTGGAGGCGATCCGTCAGGACTACGTGCGCACGGCGCGCAGCAAGGGGCTGCGCGAGCGGGCGGTCATCGTCGGCCACGCCCTGAAGAACGCACTGATCCCGGTGGCGACGATCGTCGGACCGGCGACGGCGGGTCTCATCACCGGATCGTTCATCATCGAATCGCTGTTCAACGTTCCGGGCATCGGGCGCTTCTATGTCCTCAGCATCAACCAGCGCGACTACCCGATGATCATGTCCACGACGATGCTCTACGCATTCATCATCATGGTCGCGAACTTGACCGTGGACATCATCTACGGCGCGCTCGATCCGCGGATCAAGGTCAGCTGATGGCGACCGCGGTCACGACGGCACGGCCGCAGCGCGCGGGTGAGCTTGGCGTCGTGACCCGCAAGCAACGCTCGCTCTGGCAGGACGCGTTCTCGCGGCTGCTTCGGAACAAAGCCGCCATCGCGGGCCTCGTGGTGATCGTCATCGCGGCACTCGTCGCGATCCTGGCCGAGGTGAACATCGACGCGATCGGCCTTCACTTCCGTCTCGCGCCATACGATCCCCTGGAGCAGAACACTCCGAAGCAGCTCATGGAGCCCGTCTGGACCCAGGCCTTCGGCAGCAAGTACACCGATTCCGCGTACATCCTGGGGTCCGACGCGCTCGGCCGTGACATCCTGAGCCGGCTCATGTTCGGCGCTCGGATCAGCCTCGTCGTCGGGTTCGTGCCGGTGGCGATCATCTTCGTGATCGGAGGCGCGGTCGGTATGCTCGCCGGCTATCTCGGCGGGTGGGTGGACAATCTCCTCATGCGCTTCACCGACATCGTTTATGCCTTCCCGGACCTGCTGTTCGTGATCATCATCGTCGGGACGCTTCGCGACACCGGTCTCGGTCAGCTGTTGGGTGGGCTGATCCTGATCTTCGTCGGCATCGCCGTCGTGAGCTGGGTCGGGCTCGCGCGGCTCATGCGCGGTCAGGTCCTCTCGCTCAAGCACCGCGAATTCATCGAGGCCGCGCGGTGCATCGGGGCCACCCCGATCCGGATCATGGCCAAGCATCTCTTCCCGAATATCCTCGCGCCGATCATCGTCTCCATCGCCTTCGCGATCCCCGGCGCGATGCTCACCGAGGCGACGCTCTCGTTCCTGGGCGTCGGCATCCGCCCGCCGACGCCGACGTGGGGCGCCATGATCCTCGATGGATTCATCGTGTTCTCGGCGACGCCATGGCCGGTCCTGCTCCCGGCCTTCTGCATTTCCATCGTCCTGCTGGCGTTCACCTTCGTGGGCGACGGGCTGCGCGATGCCCTCGACCCGCGCATGAAGCTGTAGGGCCACCAACGTTGCTAGACTCCGCGCAACTTCGGGGGGAGGGGCGTTGGCGCAGCTCCTAGCGGTCACCGACCTGTACACGCAGTTCTTCACGCGGGACGGCGTCGTCCGCGCGGTTGACGGCGTGTCGTTCGAGCTCGACCAGGGCGAGACGCTCGGCATCGTGGGCGAGTCCGGCTCCGGCAAGTCGGTCACGGCGCTCTCGCTGATGCGCCTCATCCCCCAGCCGCCTGGCAAGATCGTCAAGGGCGCGGTCATCTTCGACGGCCAGGACGTCCTGAAGATGGACGACGACGAGGTCCGCGGGATCCGCGGCAACAACATCGCGATGATCTTCCAGGACCCGATGACCTCGCTGAACCCGGTCCTCACGATCAGCCGGCAGATCTCCGAGGCCCTCGAGCTCCACATGAAGATGGACCGCTCGGAGGCGCGGAAGCGCACCGTCGAGCTGCTCGAGCTCGTGGGCATCCCGAGCGCGAAGAAGCGGCTCGACGACTACCCGCACCAGTTCTCCGGAGGCATGCGTCAGCGTGTGATGATCGCGATGGCGCTCTCGTGCAACCCGAAGCTCATCCTCGCCGACGAGCCGACGACGGCCCTCGATGTCACGATCCAGGCGCAGATCCTCGACCTGCTGAAGACCCTGGCGCGCGAGTTCCGCACGGCTTTCATC
>DASYSC010000104.1:0-4943 GCA_036003765.1 Candidatus Limnocylindria bacterium | reverse complement strand
AGACAGCGTGAACGCAAAGGACACCGCGGCCCGCTTCAGCACCGAGCTGCATCGCGTGATCGTCGGACAGGAGGAGACGATCCGTCTCGCGTTCATGGCGCTCACGCTCGGCGGGCACATCCTCATCGAGGGAGTGCCCGGTACGGCGAAGACGCTCCTTGCGCGTTCCGTCGCGCGGCTCGTCGGCGGAACCTTCAAGCGCATCCAGTTCACACCCGACCTGATGCCAAGCGACATCGTCGGCACCAGCATCTTCGAGATCGCGACGAGCTCGTTCCGCATGCGGCTCGGGCCGGTCTTCGCGAACGTCGTCCTCGCCGACGAGGTGAATCGCGCCCCCGCGAAGACCCAGGCCGCCTTGCTCGAGGCGATGGAAGAGCGGCAGGTCACCCTCGAAGGCGAACCGCACGCTCTTCCCGATCCCTTCCTCGTGCTCGCGACGCAGAACCCGGTCGAGTACGAAGGCACGTATCCGCTTCCCGAGGCCGAGCTCGACCGCTTCCTCTTCAAGGCCGTCGTGCGCTATCCGGAGACGGGGGAGGAGCGATCGATCCTCCGGCTCCACGACAAGGGTCGTCCGCTCGATGAGCTCGCCCGGTTGCAGGAGATGGAAAACGGAGCGCTCGAGAGCTCGAGAGCGGAGATCGAGAAGGTGACGGTCGAGGACTCGGTCGTGGACTACATCGTCCGGATCGTCGAAGAGACGCGCCGCTCGGCGGATCTCATCCTCGGCGCGAGCCCCCGTGCCGGCGTGCACCTCCTGCGCGCTGCGAAGGCGGCCGCCGCGGTGGAGGGCCGAGACTTCGTCACGCCCGACGACGTCAAGACGTTCGTTCCGCCGACGCTGCGGCACCGCGTGATCCTCAAGGCCGAGGCCGAGATCGAGGGCGTCGACGCCGACGCCGCACTCCGTCGCGTCCTGGCGCGTCTCGACGTGCCGCGCTGATGCGACGCCTGCGGCTGCGGCTTCCACCGTTGGCGTTCGTCCCGCTGCCGCGCCTTGCCGTGTTGGTGGGCATGAGCGCGATCCCGCTGGCTCTCGCGACGCTCTACGCGCCGATCGCGTGGGCCGCGCTCGTGATCTGCGCGATCGCGCTCGTGCTGGCGATCGTCGACGCGCGAGCGACCCCGCACCTCTCGTCGCAGGAGGTCTCGCGCTCAGTCGCCGCGCAGCTCTCGATCGGCGCCCCGGCGCGGGTCGCCATCGCGGTGCGCAACCCGGTCGCACGGCCGCTCGCGGTGACGGTCCGCGACGATCCGCCGGCCGCATTCAACGTCGACCGCCGCACTCTCGGCGTCCACCTTCCGCCGGGGGCGGACGCGACCGCCGAGTATGTGGTCCGGCCTCGGTACCGGGGAACCTTCGCCTTCGGCGACATCCACAGCCGGCAACGGGGGCCGCTCGGCCTGGTCGAACGGCAGTGCCGTTCCACCGGCGCGGCGACGGTCAAGGTCTATCCCGACCTGCGCGAGGTCCGCCGCTACGAGATCTCGCTCCGCCGCGGGCTCGCGTACGACGCCGGTCAGCGCCGTGCGCGCGTCCCCGGTGAAGGCAGCCTCTTCGCGCGCTTGCGCGAGTACGAGCCCGACGACGATCCGCGATCGATCTCGTGGACCGCGACCGCGCGGCGCGGACGCCCGATCAGCGTCGAGTACGAGACCGAGCGGCAGCAGCGCCTGCTGATCCTGCTCGATGCGGGACGGATGATGTCGAGCACGCTCGGCGAGCTCACCAAGCTCGACCACGCCGTGAACACCGCGCTCATGCTCGCGTATGTCGCGATCGGAAAAGGGGACGAGGTCGGCCTTCTCGGATTCGCCGACGACGTGCGCACGTATCTCCCGGCACGCCGCGGCCGCGGCCATTTCCTCCGGATGACCGAGGAGCTGCGGCGCATCGAGGTCACGACGACCGAGCCCGACTATCGTGCCGCGTTCGAATTCCTCCGCGCCCGCGCGGCGCGCCGCGCGCTCGTCGTCCTGTTCACCGACCTGGTGGACGAAGAGGCGTCGCGCGGCCTCGTCGCGGCGGTCACTCGCCTCGCTGGGAACAACCTCGTGCTCTGCTGCCTCCTCGCCGATCCACAGCTCGCCGAGGTGTCAACGCGCAAGCCGGACTCGAGCGTCGCGCTCTACGAGCGCGTCGTCGCGCAGGAGGTCCGTGACGCGCGCGCGAAAGCGATGGCGACGCTTCGGCGTCGCGGCGTCCACACCATCGATGTCGCGTCCGACCGTCTCACCGTCGCGACCATCCAGCGCTACCTCGAGCTGAAGAAGCGCTTCCTCTGAGGCGCCGGCCGTAGCTGCCGGCCACCGAGGGCGACGTAGCCCCAGAGCAACATGCCGGTCACGATCCCGACACCGGCCTTGACCGCCGGCAAGAGCGTCGACGGCGACACGAAGGCCTCGATGAGGCCCGCGACCCCGAGCGTGACCGCGACCAGCAGCACCATGCGCATGACCTGTATTCCCGCGAGGCGGAGCGCCAGGCCGCGCGACCGTTCGCCGGGCTGAAGGATCGCCCAAGCGAATCGCAGCCCCGCGGCGCCTGACAGCACGATCGCGGACAGCTCGAGGACGCCGTGGGCCGCGACGAACGTGAGGAGTGCCCACGAGACGCCGCGGAGCTCGAGCACGGCGAAGATCGTGCCGAGGATCGCGCCGTTCGCGACGAGGATGTACGCCGTGAGCAGCCCGGCGGTCAGCCCGCCGGCCGCCGCCACGACCGCGATGCGGACGTTGTTCACGATGATGACCGGGCTCTCGTTGAGGCGTAGGTCCTCCGGGATCTCGGTGCCCGGGCGTCGCGCGATCAGCTGATCGCGCATCGGGGCGGGCAGCGCGCCCATCGCGAGGTCCGGCGACAGGAGACCCGCGATGAATGTCACGAGGGCTGGGCCGAAGAGCAGGACCGCCGAGGCGATCACGAATCGCATGTTCGCGCGGACGGTCGCGGGTACCTCCTCAACGACGAAGCGGCGCAGCCGTTTGCCGCTCGTCGGCGCTTCGCTGTACACAAGCGCGTGCGCGGCGGCCACGAGATCGTTCAGCTCCGTCGTGACGACGTCGGCCGCGAAGTCGCGCTGGGCGATCGCGAGATCGCTCGTCGACGCGCGGTAAAGGACGCCGAGATCGAGCACCTCGGCGGCGTCGAGACGACTCACGCGCCCGCTGGCGCGCGCGACCAGGTCCGCGAGGCGCGACCAGCGACCGAGATGATCCTCGACGAAGCGGTCGATAGAGGCCGGTGCTGCGATCCGCGGCACGGCGCGCAACGTACCATGCGTCGATGGCGATCACGGTCGGTCGGCTCGAGATCGAAACGCCGGATCACGTTGTGCTTCGGTATCAGCTGGCCGGCGCGGGCAACCGTGGGTTCGCCGCGATCCTCGATTTTCTCGTCGCGTCCTTGGCCGTCTTCGCGATCGGCTGGGGCTACCAACAGCTCGCCGTGGAGAACCCGTTCCTGCGTTCGATCCAGGGATGGTTCCCGCTTGTCGGGCTCCTCTTCGCGTGGCTCTACTTCATCCTGCTCGAATGGCTGTGGAACGGACAGACGCTGGGCAAGCGCGTCTTCGGCCTACGCGTGATTACCGAGGACGGCGAGCCTGCGCCGTTCGTCGCGGTCCTCGTGCGCAACATCGTGCGGACGGTCGACTTCCTGCCGGTCCTGTACGGGCTCGGCCTCATCGCGATCATCGTGTCGCCGCGCTATCAGCGGCTCGGCGACCTCGCTGCCGGCACGTTCGTGGTGCGCGCGCCGCACCCTCGCCGCAGCTGGTCCGCGCTCCGGACGCAGACCGGTCCGAGCACCGCGCCCGCGCCGACGGTCCGCGTCCTTCCTGGTGAGGCGCAGCGTCTGGTCCGAGAGTTCGTGCTGCGCGAGAAGAAGCTGACGCCGGCGGCACGCGTCGCGGTGGCGCGCGACATCGCGGCGCGCCTACGCCCACTCGTTCCGCAGCTTGAGATCCCCGACGACGTGGAGCTCATCCGAACCGTCGCGCGCTCGCTGCGCGGAGACAATTAGTGGACCTCTTCTGGTTCGTCCTGATCGTCGTGGGCGTCGCCGCGTTCGGGATGCTCGCTGGCCGCGCGCGCGACGACGTGCGCCTCGGCCGCCGCTGGGACGCCGCGTTCTACGCCGAGACGCACCGGCAGACCCAAACCGACGCCACCGGCGTCCTCATGTGCCGGAGGTGCGGCGCGTCCGGATCGGAGCGTGCTGGGCGCTGTCCCTCGTGCGGAGCGGTGCTCTAGGGACGCAGGCTGTTGGCGATCTTCCAGAACGCGGCGTCGTCGATGCCCTCGGACGAGAGGAAGTAGGGGAGCGTGCCGGCCCGCACGTCGTAGTCGCCGCTCGAAGGAGCGACCTTCGCGGCCGGCTCGCGCCAGATGACGAAGCGATGACTCAGCGGGAGGCTTGCGTCGTCGATCTGCGCGACGGCCTTGGGGTCGCCGCGGAACGTCAGCGTGCGCTGCGCGCCCCGATCGGTCGGCGGACCGGGATTCGCGGTGACGAGCCCGAGAAAGATGCGCACGCCGCGCTCGTCCGCGTACGTGATCGAGAACGCGTCGGGCCGAGCCAGCACATCGGCCGTGAGGCCGGTCGGGAGGGCCGTGGTCTCCGGGAGGAGCACCGGTGCGCTCTGGGTGACCTGCGCGCGAACGTACGCGTGCGCGCCGGTCACGCTCATCGAGGCGATCGGCGCTCCGCCCGGACCGGTCGCGCGCACGGGTGCAGTCTCGCTCGGCGTGGCCGCCGGCGTCGACGGCGCCGGCGACACGCGCGATCCTGCTGAGCCGCAGCCCGCGAGCGAAAAGATCGCGAGGAACACAAGAACGCGCATTCAGACCAAGGTAGTGGGTTCGGCGGACGTAGACTGGATATAGACCCACCCCCTGGGGGAGGGGGTCGGGGAAAGGTGTGGAATGGCCGTCGCGAC
>DASYSC010000103.1:0-10918 GCA_036003765.1 Candidatus Limnocylindria bacterium | reverse complement strand
GAGGAAACCGATGACCATTGCGGCGATCGTTGCGACGATGATCGCGACCCAGTCCACGTATCCCTCCTCGGTCGGGAGCTTCGGCCCCCGGCCCCCGCAGAGGCTAGAGCAGGGGCACAAGCACCAGCTCGGGTCCTCTGCTAACACTCCCGCGCCATGCGGGTCGCCTGGCTGGGTGAACCGGCGTGGCTCGACGAAGAGCTCGTCGGGGGTAAGACCGCAAATCTGAGTCGGCTCGCCACGTCGTTCCAGGTCCGCCGGTTTCTGCCTCGACGCGGCGGCGGTCGACCGAGCTCGCCCGCCACCGCGATGTCACTGGCGCGGTCCTAGCCGGCCCGGCGACCCAGGAGCGGGACCAGCATCCCGACCTCGCGTGCATACGCTTCGTACGCCGGGCCCAGCTGCTCGCGCAGCAGTTGCTCCTCGGTCCGCGCGCGGATGTAAAAGATCGGCAGGACCACGAACAACGTTCCGGCGACGAGCAGGAGATTCCCCGTCGCGACGCACGCACCGATCAGATGGGCAAGCAGTCCGGTGTAGATGGGGTGGCGCACGAGGCGGTACGGACCGGTGCGCACGACCTCGTGATCGGCGTGGACCTCGAGCTCGAGGTCGTAATGCCGGCCGATCGCGACGATGGCCCAGACCGAGAACGCGACCCCACCGACGCCGAGCGCGAGACCGAGCCACGTCAGCTGCTCGGACGGCTCGATCGACGGCCCCGGGCGCAACCAGATGACCGCGTACGGCACCCAAAAGTAGTACGGAGCCGTCTGCGCGATGCCGCTCGCACGCCGCACGGACGGACCGCGGCGCTGACGGCCGCGGGCCCGGGCGACCTGCGCCACGAGCATGAACGCTGCGAACGAGCCGATGAGAATCGCGGAGACCGTTGCGTCGAGGCCGATCACGCCAAAAGACCGCGTAGCCGCTCCGCGGAAAGCGCGTTCGAACCGTCGTCGTCGTGCCGGAAGTACGCATACACGTCGGTCCCCGCCGCAACGAGCGCGCGTAGCCGCGCGGCCCACGCGTCGACCGTCTCGTCCGTGTAGCCCGATCTGTTGCGCAGCCGCACGTAGGCGAACTGCGCCGTCACGCCGAGCGTCTCGACCGGCGAGGGCGCACGCTCGCCTTCGGCGTGCACGAGCGCGACGCCAACCGTCCGGAGCAGCTCGTACACCTCCTCGACGTACCACGACGAATCGCGCACCTCGAGCGCGGAGCGGACGTCCCGCGGGAGCGAGCCAAGGAACCCCGCCAGGCGATCGTCGTCGCGCTTCAGCCAGGGCGGCGTTTGGAAGAGGATCGGACCGAGGCGCTCGCCGAGCGGCCGCGCCCGGTCGAAGAAGAGCGGCAGGGTCTCCGCCGGATCGCGGAGCTGCCGGTAGTGCGTGATCTGCTGCGACGCTTTGAGCGCGAAGAGAAAGTCGGGCGTGGTCGCTTCCTTCCAAACGGCGATGTTCTTCTCCGTGGGCAGGTGATTGAACGTGTAGTTCACCTCGAGGGTGCTGAAACGAGTCGCGTAGTAGCGGAGGAAGTCTGCGGACTTGGTGCCTTCTGGATAGAACTTCGGCTTCCAGCTCGCGTACGACCAACCCGAGGTGCCGACGTACGCACGCGCGGCACGTTTGAGGGGGGCGGCGCCCGCGACGTCAGGCATCGTGCTGGCCGAGGACCGCATAGGCGATGCCGGTGATGAGCGAGTTCGCGCGCTTCAGTGAAGCGAGGAGATCGAGGTGGATGCTCGACGTGTCGATCGACTCGCGCAGGCCTTCGTGCAGCCGCTGGATATGGGCCTGGCGGAGCTGGCGCTCCATCACGTTGACGACGCTCTTGTGGCGGATCACCTTCTCGGCGACCTCGCGGTCGCCGGAGGCCAGCGCGCCCACGGCGAGCTCGAGATTCTCGACGACCTTGGTGTGCAGGTCGGCGATCTCGCGCCAACCTTGCGACGAGAACACATGATTCCCGCGAATCTTCTTTTCGGCGAGCTCCATGAGGTTCTTGTCGATGACGTCGCCGATCTCCTCGAGGTTCACGATGACGAAGATGAGTGCCGTCTCGCGCTCGGCCTGCTCTTCGGTGAGTGCGTGCTCGCGGAGCTTCACGAGGTACTGCTTGATGTCCTCCTCGAGCCGGTCGATGAGATCGTCCCTCGCGATGACCTCGCGCATGAGTGCGTCGTCGTTCCGTTCGAGGACCGTGAGCGTTTCGCGAAGCGATTGGAGGACTACGTCGCCCATCCGCAGCACTTCGCGGAGCGCCTGCCCGAGGGCGACCGCCGGCGTGTCGATGACCGCCGGGTTCAGATAGATCGCGCCTCGCTCCGGCCGGCGAACTTCCGGGATGAGCCGGGTGATCACGTCCGCCGCGATCCCAGCGACCGGCAGAAAGAGGATCGCGAGCGCGACGTTGAAGATCGTGTGCGCGTTCGCGATCTGGCGCTGCAGGTCCGGTGCGGTCGCGCGCACGAATTCCGCGAATGGGCCGATGAACGGAAAGAAGATGACGACGCCGATCACCTTGAAGGCGGCATGTGCAGCGGCCACCCGCCGCGCTTCCGCGTTCTGACCAACCGCGGCGAGGACTGCGGTCGCGGCCGTGCCGATGTTCGCGCCGAAGATCACCGGGATCGCGCCGACTAGCGGCATGAGCCCCGCCGACGCCAGAGAAAGCGCGAGGCCGATCACCGCGGCGCTCGAACGCACGAGCGCGGTGAAGATCGCCGAAAGGAGCACGAGCAGCAGCGGCTGGCCGGTGAGGGCGCTCAACAAATCGGCGAAGAGCGCGCTCGAAGCGAGCGGCGCGGTGCCGTCGCGGATCAGCTTCATTCCCAGAAAGAGGAAACCGAAGCCGAGGATCGCCTGCCCGACGTAGCGCACGGTCCCTTTGCTCGTGACGTAGAGGAACCACCCGATGAACACGATGAGCGGAGAGAGCTCCAGGAGATCGAAGGCGAGCAGCTGCACGGTGACGGTCGTCCCGATGTCGGCGCCGAGGATCACGCCGATCGTCTGCCGGAGCGTGAGCAGTCCCGCGGAGGCGAAGCCGACGAGCATCACCGTGGTCGCGCTCGAGGACTGGAGTACCGCGGTGACCCCGGCACCCACGAGAAGCGCCCTCAGCCGGTAGCCCGTCAGCGTCGAGAGCACGTGGCGCAAGCGTGTGCCGGCGGCACGCTGTAGGCCCTCGCCCACGAGGCGCACGCCGTAGAGCAACAGCCCGGTTCCGCCGAGCAGCGCGAAGAGGACGAGGTTCGCTTCGCTCACGATCGGGGGAGGCTAACGCGCGATGACTGTGAGCGTCGCCCTCCCGGATGTGCCACCGCCGAGCACGACGACACCGATCTCGCCTTCGGTCGTCGGCGCGGCGAACCCGATACGCGCGGTGCCGGAGTTGTCGGTAATAGCGGAGCCGATCAGGACGACCCCGACCGACAATGTCACCTGAACACCGGCCTTCGGACCGATCGCGTCGCGGAAGTAGATCGCCGCAACGACCTGCTGGCCGACGCGGACGCTCGGCTGGTTGAGCGCGACGGTGAGCGTCGGTTCGGCGGCGCTGGTCGACTGGCTCACCACGACCGCGACCTTCTGCGTCGTCTCGTTGCCGGCGCGATCGCGCGAGACCACGCTGATGGTGAGCGGTCCTGCGGCGGCCTGTAGCGAATCCGAGAAAGCGCCCTCGGGAGTGGGGACGACGGTGTGGCCGTTCACGGTGATCGTCGCCCCAGGTTCCGTCGATCCCTCGACCACGAAGCCCTTCGTGTCGAGCACGTCACCGGCTTTCGGGCGCGAGATCGTGACGGTCGGCGGAGTCCGATCGAGGACGACCGTGTATGAAGACGCCGCCACGACGTCCCGTGCCCCGACGAGGGTCACGCTGATCAGATTCGGGCCGTCCCGCAGCGTGAGCGCCACGTTGAAGGCGCCGCTCGGATCGAGTGGGTTGGTCTTCACGACCGCGCCGTTCACGACGATCTGGAGGCTCCGATCCGGCTGGATCGCGAACGACGGCACGCGTCCCGAGAGCATGAGCTGTGGTTCGCGCGTATACGCCGGGAGCGCGTCGACCACCGGCGCGGCGCCGACGCTGGTGCTCCCGCCCGCGGGAAGTTGAAGGTCGCTCCGACCCTGGAGCAGGGGGATCGAGGTCTGAACGGATGCGACGAGCTGCTCGAACCCCGCGCCAACGCCGCCCGCGAGACGAGGCAACGCCACGAGCGCGGCGATGGCGAGGCTGACGACAAGAGCGAGGTCGAGCACGCGCGGCCGAGCCGGACGTGGCACGCCAGCTCCTCGCGCGACTGCCCTATAGCGGTCACGGGAGATCGGGGCTCTGCGGCGCACACCCAGACGAGTCATCATGGGTCGGATGGTCCTCGATCTGAAGATAGGGCCCGAAGGTATGGATCCAACGTGCTCGGCCCGTATCAAAGCGAAAGGGCGCCGGCCTCACGGCCGCCGCCCTCCGCTGGTGGGTGGGATGAGGGGCTAACAGTTTTAGCGCGCGTTCAACCACTCAACGCGCGCGCGTGACGATTGTTTCGTCCTCCCCGGGCGGTATAGGCGCGCCTGACCGTCCGAGCCGGACTGTACCCCGGCCTCGCAGGGGTGGCAAGTCCTAAGAATGCATGACTTTCGGCACAGACGGGCCGAACCCCCGGCTTGTGCCAAACTCGGGCTCGTGGCCGTCCAGCGCCCAGCCGCCGCTCCGCGTGGGCTGGAGGGCGTCGTCGCGACGACCACGGCGATCTCGTCGGTCGAGGACGGCAAGCTCCAATACCGCGGCTACCGGATCGAGGAGCTCGCGGGCAAGGCCGACTACGAAGAGGTCGCCTACCTCCTGCTCAATGGGGACCTTCCGAACAAGGACCAGCTCCGGGACTTCAAGGCGGAGCTCACCAAGCACCGCACGCTTTCGCCCTTCCTCCGCGAGATCCTCCGCCAAATGTCCGAAAGCGGTACCGCCATGGACGTGTTGCGGACGGTCGTCTCGGCCTCGGCGGTCGAGGACCCCGGCGAGGGGGACAACTCGCACGAGGCCGAATACCGAAAATCGATCCGCCTCACGGCGAAGCTGCCGACGATTCTCGCGACCTATGTCCGCCGGCGGCGCGGCGAGCAGCCCGTGCCCCCGGACCCGAGCCTCGGACATGCCGCGAACTTCGCGCGCATGGCGGGTCTCGACGAGGCGCATCCCAAGTCCGCGGAGATCCTGAACACCTGTTTCATCCTGCAGGCCGAGCATGGCCTGAACGCCTCGACGTTCGCGGCACGCATCACCGCGGCGACGCTCGCCGACATGCACGCCGCGGTGACTGCCGCGCTCGGCGCGCTCAAGGGACCGCTGCACGGCGGCGCGACCGATGGAACGATGAAGATGCTCGACGAGATCGGCGGTGTGGACCGCGTTGCGGCATTCGTCGAAAAGGGCTTCGCGACGAAGTACAAATTCCCAGGGTTCGGGCACCGCGTGTACGTCACGACCGACCCGCGCGCTAAGTTCCTCCGGGCGTTCGCGCAGGAGCTCTCACAGGGCGCGAACGCGAAGAACATGCCGCCGTACTTCGAGATCCAGGAGAAGCTCGTCGACGAGGTCAACAAACGCCGACAGTTCCCGGTGAACGTCGACTTCTACGCGGCTACGACGTACACGTACCTCGGGATCCCGGCGGACTTGGGGACATCGATCTTCGCGATCGGCCGCATGGCCGGCTGGTGCGCGCACATCATGGAGCAGCACGGTGACAACCGGCTGATACGGCCGGAGTCGGAGTACACGGGACCGTCCGGAAAGCGGTGGCTGCCTCTGGCCGAAAGATGAGCGACGAGCGGCCCAGGGGGAGGGGCCCTGTCAGCGAGCCGCAGCGAGCGTGCGCGAGGAGCGAAACCACCAGCCCTGAGCGTGTCTCGGCCGCAGGCCGAGATTGAGCCCGAAAGATGAGCGACGAGCGGCTCCGCCGCGAGGAGCGAAACCACCAGCCCTGAGCGTGTCTCGGCCGCAGGCCGAGATTGAGCGGGAGCGTTAGGCGAGTAGCACTTTCCGCGTTAACAACTCTGATGACACGCCAGGGGCCGCGAGGCATTCTCAGACTCGTGCGGAAGTGGCTCGCTCTCGCACTGGTGCTCGCAAGCTGCGGTCCCGCCGTCGCGACCGCTCCGAAAGCCCTGCCGACCGCGCTGCCGAGTCGCGTTCCTGCCGCCGTGTCGGCGGCGCCCTCCGCGGTACCGCTCGCGACGCCGTCGCCCGCTCCCGCGTGCGGCACACCTGGGGCCGGTCCGGTGCCGGATGGCTGGACCTGCGCCGAGACCACGAAAGTCGACCTCGACGGGAACGGCTGGCCCGACGTCTTCGTCATCTTCGCGCGCACCGCGCCGGCGAGTGGCGATGCCTGGCTCGCGCGAATCGCGCTGAACGGCGGTCCCACCTACGAGATCGGCTTCGCCGCGGACGTTGACGATGCGCGTTCGATGATCCGCGGCCTCGTCGACGTGGACCGCGACGGCCGCGACGACGTGCTCGTCGAGCTCGGCCACGGTGCATCCACAGAGATCGTCGGGGTCTTCGGGTTGGGCAAGAACGGTCTCGCGCAGGCGGCATATCAAGACGGCACGAAGGCGCGGCTGCTCTTCGCAGGCTCGGTGCGCCATGGCGCCGCCGTCGAGTGCCGCTCGCAGTCGGGCCGCGCGGAGCTCGTCATGCGCGGGATCAGCAACTACACGGCGGACGATCAATGGGACTGGAACGAGAGCGTCTACACCTGGTCGTCAAAGGTGCTCGTTCTCACATCGCAGCGAAAAGGCGTCATCAAGGTGGCCCACCCCTTCGACCCGCCGCCGAACGAGGACGCGTTCTGGTCGTTCCGCTGCTTCGGAGTCGACCTCTACTAACGGTCGTAGCTCGTAAGCACGGCGTCCCACATCGCATCCGACGCGAGCTCGCCGAGTGTGACCTCGTCCAGCCCGTCGTTCACGACCTGCTGCGTCGAGACCATGTAGTTCACGTCGCCGTCCCACCGCGTGTGGAAGGGCTGGACCGCGCGAGCCATCGAGGCGTGCACCTGACGTCCGATCGATGTCAGTTGAAGGTGATCGAGCTTCTGATTCGTCACGACGAGCGAGAGCGTCGTGTTCGCGCTCGGCGCGCGGCGCGCGAGCCGACCCGCGACGGGGCCGGTCGGCTTGCCGCGCACGATCTTCCCCGAGCGATCGACGATGCAGCCATACGCGTTCACGACCACGAACGCCAGGACCTTCGTCGGTCCTGATTCCCGGTACGCGCCACCCTGTCCCGCGATCTCCGCACCGGCGCCATGGCTCGCGGTCGCCGAGCAGCCGGCCCCGCGCGGACCCAGCGGGAACCATCCCGGCCGTCTTGCGCTCACTGCGGCTCGCCCGAGGTCCTTGTCCGGATAGATCGCGTTCTGACGCGGACCGTAGTCGAAGATGATCGCGCCCGACACCAGCGCGATGTCGATCCAGTTCGTCGAGTAGCCACGCTTCGCGAAGAGCTCCGCGGCGACCCCGGTCGACGCCTCGAGCCCGTACAGCGATCCGCCCGCGAAGCAGATCGCGTTGACCTCGTTGAAGTGGCCAACGCTCAGGCTCGGCGATCCGCCCCGCACGTCGATAGCCAGCGATGCGACATCGGGGAGGTAGAAGACCGTGCAGCCGGTCGGGCCTTCCTCGTACTCGGCGACGCCGATCTCGAGGCCTGGAAAGTCGAAGCTCAGCGTCCGCGCCCGCGGAAAGTCGGTGCGCGGCTTCGGGTGGACGACGTCGTTGGTGACGGGCCGGCTCACTCCAGAGCGCGCTCGAGCTGGTCGAGATGCTCGTTCCGGTGCCCCGAGCGGTCGAGCAGTCTGGGACGACCGAGCAGGCGGATCGCGGCCAGCTCGTCAGCGGTCAGTCTCGCGATCAGCATGTCGCCCGCGTCGGCCGAGCCGGTCGCGTCCGCCGCGGCGGCGCCGAGCGGCGTCGCGGTCCATTGGGGAAGGCCCGCCGTGTTGACGAGCTCGAAGAAGGCATCGTTGAGAAAGACCATCGGCTCTCGGTCACGCACGTACTTCGCCAGACGCGTGGCCGCGAACCGGTCCCAGAACGCCAGATGCGCGAGCAGGGCCGCGGCTGTCCAACCGTCCCGCAGCACCACGGTCCGCTCGCCAAGTCGTGCGATGATCGCCGCGAGCCGCTCGCGAGACACGCGATTGCGTTCGAGGTAGTCGTCGCTCACGAGCGCAGCGACTTCCGGAACGCCTCGTCGGTCGCGACTTTAAGTGCGGTCGCGGCGAGCGCCTCGATGACCACGAACGCGCTCTCATGCGCATAGTCGCTCACCGAGGCCTCGCGCAGCCTGTGCGAGTGCATGGGGATCTTCTCATTGCTCACCGGGAACCCGATGTAGTCGGTCGGAACCTTCTGCGACACGTTACCGATGTCCCCCGAGGCGGTCACGAGATGACCGGTCGAGGGACGTTTGCCGAGCCGCTCGAGCTCCTTCGCGAGCGCGCCACCGAGGAACGCGTTCACCTTCACCGGGAGGTACGCGCGCATCTCGTCCTCGATCTTCAGTTTGGTCTCGGTCTGAAGCGCGGCGCCCTTCGCCATGTCAGCGAACGTATCGACCATCGCTTCGAGCGCAGCCATGTCCGCCGCGCGGATGCCGAAGTCGCCCACCGCGCGCGATGGAATGATGTTCGAGGCCACGCCACCCTCGCGGACTATGCCATGCACGCGCGCCGTGGACGGAAGGTGCTGCCGCCAGCCGTCGACCGCGACGAAGAGCGTGATCAGCGCCGTCAACGCGTTGCGGCCCTTCTCCGGCGACACCGCGGCATGCGATGCGAGCCCTTCATAGATCACACGCTTCACGCTGATACCGAGGAGCCGCTCGCTCACGCTCCACTCGCCGCCTGAGCCCGGATGGGAGAAGAGCGCGGCGACGGTGTCGCGGAACACGCCCTTGTCGAGAAGGTCGATCTTCCCGCCGCCCTTCTCCTCAGCGGGCGTGCCGATGAGCTCGATCCCCACCTGAAGATCCTTCGCCTGCGCCGCCGCAGCGAGGAACGCGCCGACGATGGTCATCGAGATGAGGTTGTGGCCGCAGCCGTGCCCCACATCGGGAAGGGCGTCGTACTCGGCCAGCAGGGCGACGGCCGGACCGGGCGGCCCGATGCGCGCCCGGAACGCCGTCGGCAGACCGCCAAGACCCGTCTCGACGCGATGGCCGTGCTTGGAGAGGAGCGCGGCGATACGCGCGACCGCGCGATGCTCCTGATAGGCGAGCTCAGGATCGGCGTTGATCTCGCGGGAGAGCGTGACCAGGTCGTCGCGGAAACCATCGCTCACGTTCATTTGGCGATCCGCTCGCGAAGAGCCTTATCGGTCGCGACGCGCACCGCGGCCGCGCCAAGCGCCTCGGCGGTGATGAGCGCATTGCGGTGCGCGAGTTCGGTCACCGAGGCCTCGCGCATCACGTCGGAATGGCCCGCGATCGGCGCCTCGCTCACCGGGAAACGCACCCAATCGGTCGGCACCCTCTGCGAAACGTTCCCGAGGTCAGTCGAGGCGGTGACGAGAACGCCCCGAGTCGGACTGACCCCGAGGCGGCCCAATTCCTCCGCGATCACGTCTCCGAGCACGGCGTTCGCCTTCACCGGCGCGTAATAAGGAAGGTACTCGACGATCTCGACCTTCGTGCCCGTCAGCAGCGCGGCGCCCTTCGCGATGTCGCCGAAGCGCTCGACCATGCCATCGAGCGTCGCCCGTTCCTTCGCGCGGAGTCCGAAGATGGCTTCGGCGCGGGCGGGTACGACGTTCATCGCCTTGCCGCCATCGGTGATGACGCCGTGCACGCGGGACTCGGCCTCGAGCTGCGGCCGCCAGCCGTCGATCCCGACGAACATGCGGATAACCGCGTTCAGCGCGTTGCGCCCTTTCTCGGGAGCGGAGCCGGCGTGCGAGGCGAGGCCGGTGAACGTAACGCGCTTGCCGACCACGCCGAGGCCGGTGCCGCTCACGCCCCATTGGCCCGACGCCGGATGCGACGACAGCACGGCGATGCTCTTATCGAACACGCCTTTGCCCAATAGGTCGATCTTGCCGCCGCCGTTCTCTTCGGCGGGTGTCCCGATGAGCTCGACACCCACGTCGAGTCGCGGTGCCTGTGCGGCTGCGATGAGGAAGGCCCCGATGTTGCTGATCGCTATCAGGTTGTGACCGCACCCATGCCCCACGTCGGGCAGCGCATCGTACTCGGCGAGAAGCGCGACCGATGGACCATCCGGTCCGACGTACGCACGAAAAGCGGTCTCGAGTCCGCCGATACCGCGCTCGACGGTGTGGCCGTGTCTTTCGAGCAGCGCCGCGATGACCTGCGCCGCGTGGCGCTCCTGGTACGCGAGCTCGGGATGAGCGTGGATGTCGCGCGAGAGCGCCACAAGCTCCGAGGTCTCCACACTGGTGAGCGCGGGCATCGCGCTGTATACTGTCCTGCACACCCATTTCCCCTTCTCACCAGCCGGGTGCGTGCGCACCTCGTGCGTCCCCCGGAACCTACGAAGCCGAAGACCCACCTAGGGCCGCAGGCAAGCTAAGGAGCGAACACACCACTTGGAGAACCCAGAACTCACCCCAGAACAACCCCTCAAAGAAACCCCCACCACACCGGTCGCGGCCGCGACAAATGGACCCACCAATGGCAACGGCGGCACCGCCACCGCGCAGCGCCGCGAGGCGCCCCCCGCGCAGGGCCGCAAGTACTACACGATCACCGAGCTCAGCGAAAAGAAGCCCAAGGAGCTCGCGGAGATCGCGAAGGAATTCAACGTCGAGGGCGCCGCCGGTCTCGGCCAGCCGGACCTCATCACGCGGATCCTGCAGGCGCAGACCGAAGCGCAGGGCAACATCTTCGCGCA
>DASYSC010000102.1:0-18263 GCA_036003765.1 Candidatus Limnocylindria bacterium | reverse complement strand
ACGATCCGTTCAGCTCCGGACGACCTTCGGTCAGGTGTAGTAAGCGTCATTCACGTCTTTGACAGGCCCGGCACCGCGACTAGGTTCCGCGCAGAGGGGAGCGAATCGAGATGGGAGTCGTCCAAACAGAAGCGCAGCGGGTCACCAAAGACGCGCGCGCTTTCGCCTATCCGGCGCCGCGTTACCCCGACTACATCCGGCAGGTGCGCGCGACCACTGTCGACGAGCTCGTGCCCATCGCGCGTGTACACATCGGTCGTCGATACGCGTTCCCCGCCCTCGGCCCGGTCAAGGAGGGCGACCACATCCTGATCATGACTTACACCAGCCAGCATCCGTCCGTCCTCGAAGCGGTGAAGAAGGCCATGCTCGAGTCCGGCGTGAAGCAAGTCGATCACCTCACCTGGTCCGACCTCGGCGTGCGGGATCCGAGCGAGCGATGGAGCGCGGCTGACGGCTGGCGTGAGATCACCGACCGGCTCGGCCCGATGGTGGACGATGGCGTCGAGTACAAGGTCGAGGCCACCGCGCTGCGCGGATTCCTCGAGAAACACCCCGAGTACACCGCGATCTACGCCGGGGAGGCCGGCGGCAACCACTGGCGGCGCACGACCTCGCAGCGTTATCGCGGAAGCTGGCTCTTCGCGACGTACGAGAGCTTCATCCAGCGGTGCTCGGCCTATCCCGACGAGATCTGGCGGCTCATCGACCGGAAGCTCGTCGAGCAGTTCCGCCGCACCGCTGCGGTGCGGATTCATGACCCTCAGGGCACCGACATCTCATGGGACGTGACCGAGGAAGAGGCGAAGCGGTGGGCGAAGACCGCAACCGTCCCCGGTCACATGCTCGCCTCCACGATCCAGGGTGTCCGCCGGGCCACGCCGGTAAGCGAGCTCCTTCCATTCCATGAGCGTCACTACCCCACGATGAACGGCGTGGTCGCGGGTACCGCGAACCACTCCGGCTACTACCCGCACATCAAGGTCACGATCGAGCGCGGGATGGTCGCCAAGATCGAGGGCGGCGCGCGTTATGGCCAGCTGTTCCGCGAAGTTGTCGAGCGATTCAAGGATGCCCGGTACCCCGGCTTCCCGTACAAAGGTTGGGCGTACCTCAACGACTGCACCATCGGCACGAATCCCAAGGGCATCCGGAATCGCGAAGGCCTGTGGGACTACGGCGACCGCCAGACGAACTTGAGCGAGCGGCTACGCGCGGGAGTCATTCACTGGGGCTGGGGCGCCGAGCACTGGGACAAGGTCTTCATCGATTACGCCCGCGAGAAGCACCTTCCGATCATGCATTTCCCCCACGTGCACAACTACTTCTCCGACTACGAGATCAAGCTGCGGGAGACGGGCGAGTGGGTGAAGCTCATAGATAAGGGCCGCCTCACCGTGCTCGACGATCCCGACGTGGTCCGCGTTGCTGGGCTCTATGGCGAGCCGGCACACCTTCTCGATTACGACTGGATTCCCGCGCTCCCAGGCATCAACTATCCGGGCACCTACGAGAGCGACTACGCCCAGGATCCCGTGGGCTGGATCCGCCGCGACGTCGAAGGCGAGTTCGCCGGCGCGCCAGAGAGGTGGAGCGCAAAAGCAAGGTAGCCAATTCCGGCTGAGAGGAGGGGCCACGACCATGACCACGGTGCTGTTTCGCAATATCGGAACGCTCCTCAGCGGCGACCTCGCCGCGCCCGTCCTCGACGCGGCAAGCCTGCTCATCGAAGACGGACTCGTTCGCGCGATCGGCACCGCTGGTGTGGCCGACGTGGAGGTCGACGTGCGTGGCGCGACGGTCGCGCCGGGACTGTGGGATTCGCACATTCACCCTTACTTCGGCGAGTACGCGCCACGGCAGGATGCGTTCGGCACGATCGGCCGTATGGTGCGAAGTGGCGTCACCTCCGCGATCTCCGCTGGCGCCGGACACCAGCCAGGGATGTACCTGCCCTCCCCGAAGCTTCCCAACGTGCAGGCGCAGTCGCACGCCACGCATGGCCGGCCCGAACGCGCGCGCGACGCGGCCGGGACCAAAGCGCTCGCGATCGTGATGACAAAGGCCTGGCGCAACGAGCGGCCGAGCGGGCTGAAGCTCTACGCGGAAACGGTGTTCGCCGAGGATGGCATGACGGAAGAGGACTTCGCGGAGCTGTGGGACGCGGGCATCCGACGCCTCAAGTTCCAGCGACCGATCTCACGCGCCGCCGATGCGGAGCGGTACCGGCAGTGGGCGCACGACCGCGGAATGCTCGTGCTCGCGCACACCGGAAACCGAAGCCTGATTCGCGACATCGAGGACATCGGCGAGTCGCTCCGCGTGATCCACCCCGACGTCGCGAGTCACGTCAACGGCGGTCCCACACCGGCGCCCTGGCCCGCGATCGAATGGCTTGCGACAAACACGGCCGCAACGCTCGAGGTCGCGTTCATCGGAAATCTTCCGCTCGCCCGCCGCCTACTCCGCCTCGTGCTCGACCGCGGCGAGCTGCCCCGCGTGACGATCGGGAGCGACCTTCCCGGTGGGACGGGGGTCGTGCCCGGCGCGATCCTTCGCACGCTCCAGCTACTGAGTCACCTTCTCCCAGAGCTGCCGGTGGAGCAGCTTGTCTGCCTTGCGACCGGAAACACCGCGCGCCGTTTCGGTCTCCCGGGCGGCGTCGTTGCGCCGGGAGAGCCCGCGGACATCGTCGTCTGGGATCCGGTTGAGGGCTCGGTGACCGAGACGTTTCTCGAGTGCGTCGCGTACGGGGACCGCGCATATCCCGGCCTGGTGATGATCGACGGCGCGATCGTCGAGCACGGGAACCCCCTCCTTCTCGACCCGAAGCGTCCTCCGATCGTGACCAGGCGCACGACCGCGGCGGGGGAAGCGGGCGCGATGGTGAGCGCATGAGCCGGACCTGGAAGAAAGAGGTCGTAGACGTTCCGGCCAGCCAGCTGCCGCAGCCTCGGATACGCAGCACCGCACCGGCCATCCGGGCCGGGCCGCTTCTGTTCGTCACGGGCCAGTCCGGTCGCCACCTCGGCGGCGAGGACGCGTACTCGACCGACCCGGCCGAGCAGGCGCGCCAGACCATGGAGAACATCCGCACGATCCTGGAACACGCCGGGACGTCGTTCGAACATGTGGTGAAGCGGACGATCTTCGTGAAGGACGCCGCCCTGTACGACGCGATGCGGCCGGTTGTCGACGGTTATTTCACCTCGCCAGTCGCGAGCACGACGATCCAGACCGGCTTTCTTCGCGACAAGATGATCGAGGTCGAAGTCATCGCGCTCGTCCCCGAGCGCGATGCGTAGTGGTGGGTTGAGATGAGCGGCGCGCTCGTCATCCGCGGCGCCGGCGCGATCGCGACCGGCGACGTGCGACACCCGCTTCTCGAGGGTGGGCTCGACGTCCACATTGCCGACGGCCGGATCTCCGCGATCGGTCCCGCGACGGGGGGCCGCGATGCCAACGCGTCTGGGGCGGTGCTCGAGGCGCGCGGAATGCTGCTCGCGCCCGGCCTTTGGGACGCGCATCACCACCCTTATTTCGGGGATCACACGCCGCATTTCGACGCCCGGGGGTACCTCGAGGCGACCGTCCGCGCAGGCACGACCACGATCGTCTCGGCAGGGACCATCGACCTCCCCGGCAGGCCCCGGGACGCCGTGGGGGCGCGCGAGCTCGCGGTCCTCGCGGAGCGGTCCTGGCTCCATGACCGCCCACTCGAGCTGAAGGTGCTCGCTGGCACGGTCGTGGCGACGCCGCGATTGGCCGACGCGGACTTCGCACGCCTCGCGAGCCTCGGGATCCGGAGGCTCTGCTTCGTCGAACCGCTGCCGACCGCGGCCGACGCGCGCCGCCAGGCGGCTTCGGCTCGCGCCAATGGCATGACCGTGATGGCCCACTGCGACCTGGCGCCGCTGGCCAGCGATGCCGGTGCCGTGGACGCACTACGCGCCATCGACCCAGGCGTCGCACTCGGCGTGAACGGCCTGGTGGCGCCCCCTCCGGACGACGTTCTGGACTGGCTTGTCGAGCGCAGCGGTGCCGCCCTCGACCTCGACCTCATGGGAAGCCTCGACGTCGCGGCCCGCGTCGTGGCGCGCGTCGCCGCGCGCGGAGAGCTCGAGCGCATCGTGATCGGCACCGCGACCCCTTCCCCGCTCGGCATCGTGCCGGGAGGGGTCCAGCGCATGGCGCAGCACCTGGCGGGCGCAGCGATCGTCACGCCGGCGGTCGCCCTCGCCCTGGCCAGCGGGAACACCGCGCGCGCCTACGCGATGCCCGGCGGCCGCGTCGCGCCGGGAGAACCGGCCGACCTGATCCTGTGCCGCGCGCCGCGCGGCGCGCCCTATCGGGCTGCGCTGGAGGGGCTGGAGCATGGCGGTTGGCTCGAGATCGACACCGTGCTCATCGATGGAGCGATACAGGTCACCGGCGAGGCCCGCCTGCGGTGGACTGGCGCCACGACGGCCGCTGCGACGTGACGCTCCCGACGGCACGCGTGGGAGTCGGCGCTGGCCGCCAAGGCAGCCGCATCGAGGTGCGGCGCCTCGACAAGACCTACCGCCTCCAGACGAGCCAGGAAGTGCCGGCCCTGACCGACATCTCTTTCCACGTCGACGCCGGCGAGTTCGTCTCCATCGTCGGGCCGAGCGGCTGCGGGAAGAGCACGCTGCTGCGGATCATCGGCGGCATCTCTCACGCGACAGGGGGTGAGGTCCAGGTGGACGGCTCCCCCGTGCGCGGTCCGCGCCGGGATGTGGGATTCGTCTTCCAGGACCCGACGCTCCTGCCGTGGCGCGACGTGCTTCAGAACGCGATGATCGGCATCGAGATCCTCGGCCTCGATCGCACCGAGTACCGTGCTCGCGCGCGCGAGCTGATCAACCTGGTGGGCCTCGTCGGCTTCGAGCGCGCGCACCCGGGGGAGCTGTCGGGCGGGATGCAGCAGCGCGCGGCGATCGTGCGGGCGCTGCTGCACGATCCGAAGCTGCTGCTGCTGGACGAGCCGTTCGGCGCGCTGGACGCAATGACCCGTGAGGCCATGGGTCTCGAGCTGCTGCGCATCTGGGCCGCGAACCAGACGAGCGTCGTCTTCGTGACGCACAGCGTCCTCGAGGCGCTCTTCCTGGCCGACCGCGTCATCGTGTTCTCGGCACGGCCGGGCCGCGTGCTCGACATCGTCACCGTGGGCCTTCCTCGGCCACGACGGTTGGAGATGATGGTCAGTCCCGAGATCGGTGCCCTCGCGACGCACATCCGGAATCTGATCGGCGTGCAGGCGGAGGCGGTCGCATGACGACAAACGCGCGGCCGATGGCGTCGAGCGGTCCCACCCCAGCCTCCCCCCGCACGCGCAGGGCCTTCGCCGCGTCGTCGCGGCCGCTGCTGCTCATCGCCGTCACGATCGGATTCTTCGCGGTCTGGGAAGCGGCGGTGACGCTGACCGGAACGAACGAGATCATCGTGCCCAAGCCGAGCAGCATCTTCCGCGCGCTCGTGGATGGCTTCATCGAGCCGGTCGACAGCCGCGCCAGCTTCTTCCCCCACATCCGGCAGACGCTGAGCGAGGTGCTCGCCGGCTACGCCGTCGGCTCCGGCACCGGGCTGGTGCTCGCGACACTCAGCGTGCGCTTCGCGATCATCGAGTTCCTGCTTCGGCCGTTCGTCGTCGCCCTGCAGAGCATGCCCAAGATCGCGCTCGCGCCGATCCTCATCGTCTGGTTCGGGTTCGGGTTCAACTCCAAGTTCGCGCTCGTGATCCTGGCGACGTTCTTCCCGCTCTTCGTGAACGGGATCGCCGGGTTCAAGTCCGTGGAGGAGGGACCGCTGCGGATGATGCGGTCCTTCGGCGCGACGCAATGGCAGATCTTCACCAAGCTCACGTTCCCCACGGCGCTTCCGTACATCTTCGCCGGGCTGGAGATCGCCATGGTCCACGCTATCACCAGCGCCATCGCGGCCGAGTTCCTTGGCGGTCAGCTCGGGCTCGGCGTGATGATCCAGCAGCTGCAGCAGCTCCTCGACGTCCCGGGCATGTTCTCCGTGCTCATGATCCTCGCGCTCGTGGGCTGGCTGCTCAATCTGACGCTGGCATTCGCTCGCCGGAAGGTCGTCTACTGGGCGCCGGTCGAGCGCAGGACCGCGGATCGGTGACCGCTCGATGACGACAACACTCGCGACGTCCAAAAGCTCGACCGAGGGATCGGTGAAAGGGAGAACAGGCATGGCTCGATCGCTCCATCCCATACACGCGACACCCGCGAAGACCTGGACCGCGGCAATCGGACTCATCCTCGCGCTCGTAGTGGCCTGCGGCGGAAACGTCACCGCGCCGCAGCCGTCGGCGCAGCCTCAACTGTCGGCGCAGCCCCAGCCGAAAGGCAAGATCACCGTCGCCTTCGGCCTGCCTCTGGGCAACCCGTCGAACCCGTTCGCCTGGATCGGCAAAGAGCTCGGTTACTTCGACGAGGAGAACATCGAGGTCGACGTTCAGAGCACATCCGGAAACAACGCCCAGGCCGACGCGATGCTGCTGTCCGGGCAGATCGACATCGGCATCTTCGGTCTGGACCCGGTGCTACGACCGGCCGCTGCGGGCAGATCCATTCCCGCGCGCGCGGTCTTCAACGTCCAGAACCGATCGCAGTACGAGGGCATCGTGCTCCCGGACAGCCCGATCAAGACGCTTGCCGACCTCAAGGGCAAGAAGGTGGCGATCCCGGAGCTCGGCGGCTCGCTCGAGCCCTACGTCAACGAGGTGCTGAAGTCGGCCGGACTGAAGGTGGGCGACGTGCAGTACCTCGCGACCGGGATTGGCGTCCCCATGGGCGAGGCGATCAAACGGGGAGATGCGGACGTCGGGTACGCCACGCGCGGCCAGATCGGTCCGCTGGAGACGGCAGGTTACAAATTCCGGTTCCTGCCGCGTCCGCAGTTCGCCGAGGAGTTCATTACGGGCAACGTCGTCGCGCGCTCGGACCTGACCAGCGCGAAGGAGGCGGCGCTCAAGGGGTACCTCCGCGCGTACGCGAAGTCGATCGTCTTCACGAAAGAGAATCCCGAGGCCGCGATCCGCATCTCGTGGAAGATGTACCCGGACGGCAAACCGAAGGGCGTGGCCGACGATGTTGCGCTCAAGAACGCGGTGAATGTCAACGTTGCCTACATGTCGTACATCGACAAGCAGAACGGCAAGTGGGGCTACATGCCGCCGGAGAAGATCCAGTTCTACGCGAGGTACCTGGGGGTCGCCGACAAGATCTCCGACCTCACGAAGTACTACACAAACGAATACATCGACTTCGTGAACAAATTCGACGAAGCGAAGGTCAAGGAACAGGCACGGAACTGGAAGCCGTAGCGGCGGTGGAGGGCGCGGACGCCGATCCCGGTGTTCCGCGCTCTCCCGCGAGCTGAGGAGGAACTGATGTGGGCGAGCGAGCAGAGCGCGCCGTAGCGCAGCTTGCGGCCGAACGCACCGAAACGCTGCGGATGCTTCTGAGCATCGACGACGCTGCTTGCCGCGCGCCCATCGAGTGGTACGGCCGCAAGCAGAGCGTCGGTCACATGCTGCGGCAGTTCACCAGCCACGCGCTGGACCACTTCCAGCACCTCCACCGTCTGCTGCAGGCGCGCGGGCGCACGATCACCGAAGCGCAGCTGCTGATGATGAAAGCGGAAGCCGCACAGGCGGAGTTCACCGCGCTGGTCCGGAGCCTTTCCGACGAGGAGTTCACCGCAGGCGGTCCGAACGAGGGCGATTGGTCGGCGGAGCAGATCCTCGAGCACGTGATCGAGAGAGAACGCCGCTACCGCGACGCCATCCGCGACGCGCTCGCCCAGCCGCGGCAGGAGGGCGCTCCGGCCCGCAGCGAACGCTAGAGGGCGATTCGCGCCTCGTCGTCGAGTTCGGCCGCGTCACGACGCAGCTGCGGCACTTTCGCGAGGATGCCGGCCAGGCCGACAAGGACGAAACCGGCCGCGGCCGCGACGGCGGCAGGCGCGCCGAACAGGTAGGCCGCGCCGCCAAGGAGCGGGCCGTTGACCACGCGAAGACCCTGGGTCCCAAACGAGTAGGCGCCCATCACGCGTCCACGCAGGCGGTCGGGCGCCGACAGCTGCAGGGTCGTATTGGTCAGCGCCTGGGTCAGCACCGCGGCCGCGCCGACAACGAACATGAGCCCGAGCGAAAGCGGATAGCTCCGCGAGAACGCGAAGACGAAGATCGCCGCCGTCTCGATCGCCGCCGTCGCGACGATGAATCGAGCGGCGTTCCTCGGCTCGCGGGCATACGCCAGGTACAGGGCGGCGGCAACCGCGCCGACGCCACTCGCAACCAGCAGGAAGGCGTAGCCGAGCTCGCCCGAAGCCAGAACAACGGTCGCGAAGATCGGAACGAGCGAGTTGAAGGTGTGACCGAGGAAGATGACTGGCAGCATCTCGACCGAGATCAGTGCCGCGAGACGCGGGCGGTCGCGAACGAACGCGATGCCTTCGCGGAGCGCCTCGATGACCGGCTGTCCCGACCACTCGTGGAGGCGCGGAACCCGAATGAGCGTTAGCAGCACGAGGAGCGGAACGAAGGTGACCGCGTTGACGAGGAATCCCCAGCCGGCCCCGAACGCGAGGTAGATGAACCCGGCGATCGCGGGCCCGAGCACTTGTGAGAACTGACGCGCCGTCGAGTTGAGGCTGACCGCTGAGAGAAGCTTGTCTCGCCCGACGATCGCGTGAATGAGAGTCTGCTGTGCCGGATTGCCGATCGCGCCGGCGAAGCCGTGAAGGAGGAGCAGGCCGAACAGCCACCAGACGGTCACGAAGCCGCCGAGCGTCGCCACTGCGGTGCCCGTGGCGGCCGCCATGAGGAGGAGCTGTGTGACAATCTGGATCTTTCGATTGTCGTAACGGTCCGCCAGGGTGCCGCCATAGAGCGAGAAAGCGGTGAAGGGCACCCAGTGAGCGAAGACCATCATCCCCAGCCAGAACGCGGCGGCATCCTTCCCGACCAGCTGAAGGATCAGGAGATTCCGGATGACGTTCTCCATTCCGTCTCCCGTGCTCGAGATCCAGCTCGTGATCCAGTACCAGCGGTAGGTCGGTACGGAGAGGGCGGCGAAACGCAGCCTGCCGCCGACCGGAACGGCCGCGTACAGCGCGGCGGGGGCTATGTCCTCACTGTGTTCGTCGATGCGTGCGAGCCTACGGGGTGATGAACAGTTGCGTGACCATGCGCCCGTAGGCGCCCGCGCTGATGACGCCGATCCCGATCCGCTCGAACTCCGGGCGGAGGATGTTCTCGCGATGTCCCGGCGAGTCCATCAAGGCGCGGTGCGCGATCGCGACGGACTGCGCGTACGCCAGGTTCTCGCCCGCACGGGTGTACATCACACCCGCGGCCTTGAGGCGATCGAAGGGCGAGCCCGCGACCGGGGATTCGTGACTGAAGTACTTGAGCCTGAACATCTCCTGCGAATGCGCCCGAGCCACCGGGACGAGGCGGTCGTCCCAGATCAGCGCGGCGAGCCCGGCCTTGCCGCGCTCCTCGTTGACGAGGTCGAAGAGCTGCCGCTCCGCGACCGTATCCGGCTCGAGCGCGAGGTCGTCGGGGAGGTCGAGCTTTTCGGTCTCGTCCTCGCCGATCTTCGTGACGAGGAGCGGCGAACCGCCGAGCTGGCTCGTGAGCGCCGCGATCTGCGGCTGGATGGCGGTGACCTGCTCGCCGACGATGCGTCCGCTGCGGCTGGTCTCGACGGCCGCCTTGAACTCACTTGCGACCGGCAGCGCTTCGATCGCGAGGATGGCGACCGCGACGATGAAGAGCGATCGCGCGACCGCGGGGATGACGCCGAGCGCACGATCCGCGCCGCTGACCGGACTGCTCCGGATGCGAGCCACGATCGGTCGTATCGCGAGGTACCCGGTGATCGAAAAGAGCGCCTCGACGATCACGATCACCCCGACGAACCCGATGCTTGTGGCCACCGGCCTCGGCACGCGCGCGAATGTCTCGACGATCGTGCTCGCCGGCCCGGCGAAGGCTATCGCCGCGGCGGTCGCGAGGATCCATGAGGCGAGGCTGTAGATGGTGGCGACCAGCCCGGCGCGGAAGCCCATCCAAGCCGCGACCACGACGAGCGCGAGCACCGCGGCGTCGATGACGTTCAGCGCCAGCTCGGTCACGTGCCGACGATGCTAGACGGCGCCCGCTTCAAGCGATGCCGCGCACCTCGCCGGTCGCGAGCAGATCCCGCAAATAGCGCCCGGTGAAGGAGCGGCGCACACGAGCGACCGCTTCGGGTGTGCCCTCAGCGATGACCTCGCCGCCGGCCTTCCCGCCCTCGGGGCCGAGATCGATGACATGGTCCGCAGTCTTTACGACGTCGAGGTTGTGTTCGATCACCACGACGGTGTTTCCTGCGTCGACGAGGCGATGGAGCACCTCGAGGAGACGTTCCACGTCGGCGAAGTGCAGCCCCGTCGTAGGCTCGTCAAGGATGTAGAGCGTCCGGCCGGTCGCGCGCCGCGACAGCTCGGTCGCGAGCTTGATCCGCTGCGCTTCCCCACCCGACAAGGTCGTGGCCGGCTGGCCGAGATGGATGTACCCGAGGCCGACGTCGTTCAGGGTGCGCAGCTTCGTCTCGCAGGCCGGGACATTCGCGAAGAACCCGAGCGCCTCTTCGACGGTCATCTCGAGAACGTCGGCGATCGATTTGCCCTTGTAGTGGATCTCGAGCGCCTCGCGGTTGTAGCGCTTGCCGCCGCAGACTTCGCACGGGACGTAGACGTCAGGCAGGAACTGCATCTCGATCTTGATGATCCCGTCGCCGGCGCACGCCTCACACCGACCGCCCTTGACGTTGAAGGAGAAGCGACCGGCGGTGTAGCCACGGAGGCGCGACTCCGGAACGGCCGCGAACAGCTCGCGGATCGGCGTGAAGAGTCCCGTGTACGTCGCGGGGTTCGACCGCGGTGTGCGCCCGATCGGCGACTGATCGATCTCGATGACCTTGTCGATGAACTCGACGCCTTCGATGCGGTCGTGAGCGCCGGGCCGATCCTTGGCGCGCGAGATGATCTGCGCGAGGCGTCGGTAGAGGATCTCGTTCACCAGCGTGCTCTTTCCCGAACCGGAGACGCCGGTGATCGCGACGAACATCCCGAGCGGGATGCGCACGTCGATGTCCTTGAGGTTGTGCTCGCGCGCACCGCGCACGACGATGGCCTCGGGCTTGGGCTTCCGTCTCCGCGTCGGGACAGGAATGCGCCGGCGGCCGGAAAGATAGGCGCCGGTGATCGAGCGCGGCTCTTTCAAGATGTCCTCGATCGTCCCTTCGGCGACGATCTCGCCGCCGTGCTCGCCGGCGCCCGGGCCGATGTCCACGATCCAGTCGGCGGTGCGGATCGTCTCCTCGTCGTGCTCGACGACGAGGATCGTGTTGCCGAGGTCGCGCATGCCGAGCAGCGTCCGGATCAGCCTGGCGTTGTCGCGCTGATGCAGGCCGATCGACGGCTCGTCGAGGATGTACAGCACGCCCATCAGCCCTGAGCCGATCTGGGTCGCGAGCCGGATCCGCTGCGCCTCGCCGCCTGAGAGCGTCGTCGCGGAGCGGTCGACGGTCAGGTAGTCAAGGCCGACATCGACGAGGAAGCCGAGGCGGGTCCGAATCTCCTTCAGCACCTGCTTCGCGATCTTTCGCTCGCGGACGCCGAGCCCTCCACGGTCCTTTTCGAGCGAGGCGACCCACTCGAGCGCCTCGCTGACGGTGAGCGCGGTGACGTCGGCGATGTTCCGCCCGGCGACCGTGACTGCGAGTGCCTCGGGCTTGAGGCGCTTGCCCTTGCAGACCGGACAAGGGTGCTCGCTCATGTAGCGCTCGATGTCGGCGCGGATGTAATCGGACGTCGTCTCGCGGTACTGCCGTTCGAGCCACGGCAGCACGCCTTCCCACTCGTACTCGTACGAGCGCCGCTGGCCGCTTCGGTTCTCGTACGTGAGCTTGAGGGCGTCATCCGTGCCGCGAAGGATCGCGTCGACCGCTTTCTTGGGCAGCGTCTTCACTGGCGCGTCGAGCGAGAACTTGAAGCGGCGTGCCAGGCCTTCGAGGATCGCGATGCGGTACTGCGCCGTCCCGCTCGACTTCTGCCATGGAAGGACGCCGCCCTGATTCAGCGAAAGGTCCGGGTTCCCGAGCACCAGGTCCGGGTCGGGCTCGAGCTTTGTCCCGAGGCCGGTGCAGGCCGGACATGCGCCGTGCGGCGAGTTGAATGAGAACGTCCGCGGCTCGATCTCGCCGATGGAGAAGTCGCCTTCGGGGCACGCGAGCCGCTCCGAGAAGAGGCGCTCCGGACCCTTCCCATCGGAATCGGCGACGAGCGCAAGGCCCTCGCCAAGCCGCAGCGCCGTCTCGACGGAGTCGGTGAGGCGGGAGCGCTCGGCCTCCGCCTCCGCGCCGCGCCGGACCACGAGCCGATCGACGACCACCTCGACGCTGTGCTTCTTCATCTTGTCGAGCGTGATGTCCTCGGACAGATCGCGCACTATGCCGTCGACTCGCACGCGCGCGAACCCGCCGCGGCGCGCGCTGGCGAAAAGCTGCTGATGCTCGCCCTTGCGATCGCGCACCAGCGGCCCGAGGATCAGGATGCGCGAGCCCTCGGGAAGCGTCTGGATCTGGTCGACGATCTCCTGCACGGTCTGCGCGACGATCGGGATGCCGTGGTTGGGACAGTGCGGCACGCCGACACGCGCGAAGAGCAACCGCAAATGGTCGTAGATCTCGGTGACCGTGCCGACGGTCGACCGCGGATTCCGCGTCGAACCCTTCTGGTCGATCGAGACCGCGGGCGAAAGGCCCTCGATGAAGTCGACGTCTGGCTTCTCCATCTGACCGAGGAACTGCCGCGCGTACGCGGAGAGCGATTCGACGTAGCGGCGCTGCCCCTCCGCGTAGATCGTGTCGAACGCGAGTGACGACTTGCCGGAACCGGAAAGGCCCGTGATCACGACCATCTTGTCGCGGGGGATGCGCACGTCGATGTTCTTCAGGTTGTGCTCGCGCGCGCCCTTGACGTGGATGTGATCGAGGGGCATCAGGCGGCCGGAGGCGCGGGTGTCATACGGAGCGCGCGCATCACGAGCCAGAGATACGCGAGCCAAAGTGGGAGTGCGGCGAGTCCACCGGACAGCGCCTCGCCGGCGCCGGGCCGGAACGAGTACGGAGCCGCAGGAACGAGCGCGTACGACAGCGCCTGATAGATCCCCATCGGTAGAAGCGCGATCGTGGCGATTCCGAAGATCGCGGTGCCGAGCATGAGGTAGGCCCTATAGAGGCCGCTCTGACGCTCGTCGGGCCGCCCGAGCGATCGGCGGGCGAGCCAGTGCGCGCCCCAGAAGACACCGCCGAAGACCACGAACGTCACGCCCCGCACCAGATCCTCGCCCATCCGCCGGTCGCGGTCGTCCTTCACGATCGGCGGGATCGGCTTCGGGAAGGGCGGGCACGTCTGGTTCGGCGGGCAGGCCGGCGCGATCGCAGGGAGCGGCTGTGGCGTCGGGCCTCCATAGATGGCGTCGAGGCCAAACCCGGCGGCCAGGATGAACGCGAGGATCCCCGCCAGGCCGACCGAGAACGCGATCACGCCCGCGAGCGATGCGAGATAGAGGTACACCCGCAAGAGGCTGCCCAGCGACAGGTCAACGCCTTCGCGGCCGCGCTGCAAGAAGAGCACGACCAGCAGCGCGATCCCGCCGAGGACCGCAAGCCCGGTCAGCACGCCGAACAGCATGGCCTTAGGGCCCGCGCCGCCGCCGGCCGCCCGCGCGCACCACGCGGGTTGTCGTCCGAACCGGCTCCGAAGCGGCTTCGATGCTCTCGGGCCCGCGCTCGAGCACGAGCAAACCGCGAAGCTCCACGACCTCGTCGCGGAGCGCCGCCGCGCGCTCGAATTCAAGGTCCTTCGCGGCCTGCTTCATTTGCGACTCGAGATCCTTGATGAGCCGCGTGAGCTCGTCCTTCGGCATCTCGCCGGCCGCGATCGGGCGCTTCGCCTTTTCCGCGATGCCCTCGACCTCGGCAACGTCCTGCAGCCGCAGGCCGATGTCGCGGATCGCCTTCACGATCGTCTGTGGCTCGATGCCGTGGTCGCGGTTGTACTGGACCTGGATCTCGCGCCGTCGATCCGTCTCATCTATCGCCGCGCGCATCGACGCCGTCACGCGGTCCGCGTACATGATCACGCGGCCTTCGACGTGCCGCGCCGCGCGGCCGATGACCTGGATGAGCGAGCCCTCGGAACGCAGGTAACCCTCCTTATCGGCGTCGAGGATCGCCACCAGCGTCACCTCGGGCAGATCGATGCCTTCACGCAAGAGGTTCACGCCCACCACCACGTCGTAGACACCAAGCCGGAGATCCCGAAGGATCTCGACCCGCTGCAGCGTCTCGATCTCGGAGTGCAGGTAATGGACCTTCACTCCCATCTCGCGCAGATAATCCGCAAGGTCCTCCGCCATCTTCTTGGTAAGCGTCGTGACGATCGCGCGCTGGCCCCTCTCAACACGCAGATGGATCTCCGCGAGCAGATCGTCGATCTGGCCCTCGGTCTTACGAACCTCGATCTCCGGGTCGATGAGCCCGGTCGGCCGGATGATCTGCTCGACCACGCGCGGCGAGTGCTCGAGCTCGTAGGGACCCGGCGTTGCCGACACGTAGATCGCCTGGTCCAGGCGCTGCTCGAATTCCTGGAACGTGAGCGGGCGGTTGTCGAGCGCGCTCGGGAGACGGAACCCATAGTCGACGAGGATCTCCTTGCGGGAACGGTCGCCGAAATACATCCCGCGGACCTGCGGGATGGAGATGTGCGATTCGTCGACGAAGGCGAGGAAGTCCGGCGGGAAGTAGTCAAGGAGCGTCCACGGCCGGCTCCCCGCGGGTCGGCGCGCAAGGTGTCGCGAGTAGTTCTCGACGCCGGCGCACGTGCCGGTCTCCCGGAGCATCTCGAGATCGAAGTTGGTCCGCTGGCGCAAACGTTGCGCTTCGAGAAGCCGGCCCGCGTCCTCGAGCTCCTTCACGCGGTCGACGAGCTCGGCCTCGATGTCCTTGATCGCCTCCAGGAGCTTTTCGCGAGGGGTCACGAAGTGCCGAGCCGGATAGATGTCCATCCTGTCTCGCTCCGCCAACACTTCGCCTGTGAGCGGATCGAGCTCGGTGATCCGCTCGACGTCATCACCGAAGAACTCGACGCGGACCGCAAGGTCCTCGTACGCCGGCTGGACCTCGAGCGTGTCGCCACGCACACGGAACTTCCCGCGGACGAGATCGGTGTTGGTCCGCTCGTACTGGATGTCGACGAGGTGCCGGAGCACCGTGTCGCGCCGTACGCGCTCGCCCTTGTTCAGGCGCACGGTGACCGCGCCGTAGTCGACAGGGGCGCCGAGGCCATAGATGCAGGACACCGAGGCCACGATGATCACGTCGCGCCGTTCGAAGAGGGACCGCGTCGCGGAGTGGCGCATTTTGTCGATCTCGTCGTTGCGTGAGCTGTCCTTTTCGATGTACGTGTCGCTCCGCGCGATGTAGGCCTCGGGCTGGTAGTAGTCGTAGTACGAGACGAAGTACTGGACGGCGTTCTCGGGGAAGAACTCCTTGAATTCGCCGTAGAGCTGGGCGGCGAGCGTCTTGTTGTGCGCGAGGACGAGCGCCGGCCGTCCGGACTCGGCGATGACCTTCGCCATCGTCACCGTCTTGCCCGAGCCCGTAACGCCGCGCAAGGTCGTGTGCCGCTCGCCGCTTCGAAGCGCGCCGAGCAGGCCCGCCGAGGCTCCAGGCTGGTCTCCGGCGAGACCCCATGGCAGCACCAGCCGGAACGGCGCCTTCGCCGCCGGCCGATCGAGAGGGACCTGGAGGGTGCCGCTGTCGGGCATACCTGCCTTCATTCTAGAACAGACGTTCTGGTACCATCGCGCTCCCCGAACCTGGTCCCATTGTCGCGCATCAACACCGGTTCGACTCCCGTTCACTTGTCACCGCTTGCTACAGTTCGCGGCCAATCGCGCGGTAGAGGAAGGAAAGAGTGGAAGATCGTTCGCGTCGCCGTGCCCGGCTCGTGCTCATCGTGGGGATGTTGTTCGCGCTAGGCGCCGGGGTGGCGACCTTCTTCTATGCGCAAACGCAGAAGTCGGAAGCCCCGGCCCCCATCCCGACTACCCAGGTCGTTGTCGCCGCCCGCGACATCCCGAGCAAGACGCAGATCACCCCAGCGGATGTGAAGCTGGTCAAGATGAACACCGAGGCCGTGCCGTCGACGGCGCTCCAGAGCAGCGAGCAGGTCGTCGGCAGGATCACGCTCGTGTCTATCGCTGCCGGCGAACCGATCCTGCCCAGCCGGCTCGCCGGTCCGAACGGCGCGGCGTTCGTCGTCATCCCCGCGGAGGCCCTCGGAGCCAATGGCGCGCCGAACCCTGGCTCGCCCAACTACCGGGCGATGTCGATCACGGTCGCCGACGCCCAGGCCGCTGGCGGAGCGATCCAGGCCGGCGACATCGTCGATGTCCTTTACACGCTCAACTTCTCCCCCGACAAGTACCTGGTCAACCCGCAGCCGCAGCGGAACAGCACGGACGTGTCAGCAAGGATCGTCCTCGAGCGCGTGCCGATCCTGGCGCGGACGCTGTCCGTCTACGTGATCCGGACGGACGCAGCGACGGCCGAGCGCATCGGCTATCTGACCGCGTCGGGCGGAAGCATCCAGTTCCTTCTCCGCGGGCCGAAGGACGACAGGGCCTCGGGCACGTCCGGCGCGACGTTCCGGACCGTTCAGCCAGAGGTCAAGATCCAGATCCCGGAGAAGATCACGCCCTAGCGCGGCTGAGCTCGGTCCAGGCCTCGCGCACACGCTCACGGGTCCGCTCGCGGTCACCGTCGTTCACGATGACCGTATCGGCGGCCGCTCGGAAGCGCTCCTCGCTGAGCTGTTGCGCGAGGCGCAGCTCGGCCTCACGCGGACGCATGCCCCGAGCGGCGAGGCGGTCGATCATCGTTTCGCGCGGCGCCACGACGACCCACACGCGGTCGCAGGCCTTCCGGAGATCGCCTTCGAGGAGCTTGATCGCCTCGACGACGAGCACCGCGTCGTCCGACAGCATCGCTCTGGCCTCGAGGACGCGCGCGATCACCCGCGGGTGGAGGATGCGCTCGAGCCGCTGCAGCTTCATCGGGTCGCCGAAGACCTCGGCCGCGAGCTTCGTTCGGTCGATCTCCTTGTCCTCGCCAAGGATCTTCGTTCCGAACTGTTGGACGATCGCGCTGTAGCCGACCGTCCCGCGAAGCTGTTCGTCGCGCACCAGCGCGTCCGCGTCGAGCACCTTGGCGCCGAGCTCCCGAAGCATCGCGCCGACCGTAGACTTCCCCGCCCCCATCGGTCCGGTGAGGCCGATCACGAACGCCGTCACTCGCTCTTCTCGCTCTCTTTCGCCCACTCGTCGTACAGCGTCCGTAGATCGCGTTCGAGGGTCGCGTACTCCTCGCCTACCCGACGCGTCTCCATGTAATTCCCGCTCTGCGCGATCTGACTGACCTTCTCCGAGAGCTGCCGAAGCTGAAGCTCCATGGCCTCGATCCGGGCCTCCAGCGCCCGCATCCCGTCCACCTTCCGAACCGCCGAGGCCTTCGACGTCGAGCGGCCTCCCGGGCGGGTCCTGTCCCGGCTCGGGGCGCCTGCCCGCTCGGAGTTGGCCTCCCGCCGTCTATCTCCGCTGGACCGCCCCCGTTTCTCGGCGGTGCCCTCCACTCTCCGGCGGGCAGGCATCCCCATCGCCGTGCCACCCGCCCGGTCGGCCCCAAGCTCAGGCATCGGAAGCTCGGCGCCGCTCGCTCGCAGACGCTGGAGGCCGGACCAGTTGCCCTCGAAACGCTTCAGCACGCCACTCTCGATCGGCCAGATCTCTGTGGCGAGCTTGTCGATGAAGTATCGGTCGTGGCTGACGAAGAGCAGCGCGCCTTCGAACTCTTGGAGCACGACTTCGAGCTGCTCGCGAGCGAGAAGATCAAGATGGTTCGTCGGTTCGTCCAGCACAAGGAGATTCGCGTGACGTGCCGCCAGTCGCGCTAACGCCAATCGGCTCCTCTCACCCCCCGACAGCACGCCGACGCTCTTGAAGACGTCCTCGCCTCTGAAAAGGAAGCGCGCGAGATGGTCGCGAGCCTCGGCGTCGTTCATTCCGCTGGCCACCTTCATCGCGTCGAGCACGGTGTCATCGCCGCCCA
>DASYSC010000101.1:0-12068 GCA_036003765.1 Candidatus Limnocylindria bacterium | reverse complement strand
TGAGAGCCAGACCTCGCCGCGGATCATCGGCTGCTTCACCTGATCGTTCGAGAGGAAGAAGAGCCGGATCTGCCCCTCCTTGGCCTTGTCGGACATGAGCTTGATGGTCTTGTCGATCGCGGCGGCGTCGCTCTCCTTGCCGCCGTTCGCGCGAGTGGTCGTGACGAGGCCGGAGAGGTAATGGTTGCCGTTCGAGAGCGCGAGCCGGCCCTTGAAGCGCGGGTCCCAGAAGTCCAGCCACGAGGTCGGCGCGGATTTGACGTTGTCGGTGTTGTACATCAGCCCGATCCCGACCATGCCCCACGCGATGCCCTTGTTGTCCTTTCGCTTGAAGGTGTCGTACACGTTGGCGAGTGTCGGAACGTTCGCCGGATCGAGCGTCTCCCACATGTCGTCCACGTCACCCTTCGCATTCGCGTCGGCGTTGACGAAGCCGAAGTTCACGATGGGCTGATCGGGTGTGGTCTTCCGCGCGGCGACCATCTTCGGATACGTCTCGGCGTTCGTGCCCTCGAAGAGCTCGATGGTCACGTTCGGGTTCGCCTTCGTGTACTCGGCCACGACCTCGCGGGGCACGACGCCCTGGTTCGCGCCCACGTAGACGAAGAAGGAGAGCTTCACCGGTCCGTCCGCGCCCGCGGGCTTCCCACCAGCCGCAGGCGCGCCGCCCGGCGCGGGAGCCCCCGGCCCGCAGGTCACGAGGAACGCGAGGGCCGTCGCCGAAGAGATGCCGAGGGCAGCGGTGCGCTGAAGGAACTGCCGCCGGCTCAGGCCGCGGCGGTACAGCTGCTCGAGTGTCTTGACCTCATCTGACATTGGTGCCTCCCCCGTTGCTATCCGAATCCATTGGTGCGAGGCGTTCGCCGCGCTGCGATCGCAGGACAATCTACAGTTCACCGTCGAGCGTCGCTCCGCCTACCATGCGGCCGCGATGCGGTTCACGATCGTCGGCGCGGGTGCCATCGGCGGCATCACCGGCGGGCATCTCGTCCGTGCCGGGCACGAGGTTACGTTCGTCGAGACGGCTGAGGAGCACCTTGCCGCGATCCGCGAACGTGGACTCACTCTTGAGGGACTGTCCAACTTCACGGTACGGCCAGCCGCGGTCGTGCGCCCGGAGGAGCTCCACGCGCCGCTCGGTACGGTGCTGTGCGCCGTCAAGACGCTGCACACCAATGCTGCACTCGCACCCGTCGCGCCGCTCCTCGCTCGCGACGAGGTCGTCGTTTCGATGCAGAACGGACTCGCGTACCGCGACGTCGTTGATGCCGTCGGTGGGGAACGGACCCTCGTCGCCTGCTTCAACTTCGGAGGCCACTACGAGTCTCCCGGCCGCGTCGTGCACGGCACCAAAGGCGGCTTCCACGTCGGCGAGATCCGGGGCGGGGTGACGGCGCGCGTCCGCGCACTCACCGGAGCGCTCTCGGCGGTGCAGGAGTGCCAGGCCTCGGACGAGGTCCTCGGATGCCTCTGGAGCAAGATCGCCATGGCGAGCGTGTTCTTCGCCACCGCGCTCGTCGACGCCGATGTGCCGGACATCCTCGGCCGCGAGCGTTATCAGACGCTCATGGCGGACCTGGTCGGGGAGACCGTCGCGGCCGCGGACGCACTGGGCGTGCCGCTCATCGAGCTCCATGGGTTCGATCCCGAGTCGCTCCGGGCGGAGCGGCGCACCGCGGCAGCTGTTCGTCGTGCGCTCGATTCGATCGCTGGCTCGTTCAACCCGCTTCAGCAGCGCACTGGGATCTGGATCGATCTCGCGGTGCGCAAGCGCAAGACCGAGGCCGAACCGCAGCTCGGACGGCTCATCAGAGAGGCCGAACGGCGCGGCGTGATCATGCCGCTGAACCGCGCCGTGTTCGAGCTCATCACCGAGATGGAGCAGGGGCGGCGGTCGTTCGCGTGGGAGAACCTGGACGAGGTCGAGCGGCGGGGTCGCGAGCTCAGCGAAGCCCGCGGCTGAGCGGGACGTGCGGTCGGCCGGTGTGGCTGCCGCCACTGATCTCCAGGATCGCACCGGTCGTCCACGGGGAGCGGTCGCTCGCGAGGAACACCACCGCCGGCGCGATGTCCGCGGGCGACCCGGTGCGACGGAGCGGCGTGCCGCGGAGCATGAGACGGACGTACTCCGAGGCATGGTCGTCGCCCTCGTGGAGCACGTCGTCGAGGATGAGGCCGGGCGAGATCGCGTTCACGCGGATGCGGTGCGGGCCAAGCTCGATCGCGAGGACGTGCGTGAGCTGGTTCACCGCCGCTTTGCTCCCGTTGTAGGCCGCGGCGCCGGCGCGCGCTGAGGTCGCCGCCCCCGAGGAGATGTTCACGATGGCCCCCGCAGCGCCCCGCCGCACCAGCCGCCGCGCCACTGCGCGGCAGGCGAACATCGTTCCGCGCGTATTCACTGCGAAGACGCGATCCCACTCCTCGTCATCCATTTCCAGCACCGGACGGTTGGGGAAAATGCCGTGCGCGTTCACCAGGACGTCAATTGGCCCAAGCTCGCGCTCGAGCGCGTCCACCGCGGCCTCGACGTCGGGGGCGCGCGACACGTCGCCGGCCACGCTCGCCGACTTCCCGCCGGTCGCGCGTATCGCGGCCGCGACCTCGGCGCCCGCGTCGGCGCGCGCATCGAAGACACCGACCGCCGCGCCTGCGCGCGCGAGCTCCATCGAGATCGCACGACCGAGACGTCCGGCGCCGCCGCTGACCATCGCGACACGACCCTCGAGCTCCCCCGACATCCGCTGGGTAGTATGCGAACTCGCTGAGATGGCGTCGGTGAAGCGCGAGCGCGACGACGGCTACCGCTCTTTCCAGTACCTCGAAGCTGGGGTCGACTATCGGCCCTTCGAGCTCGCGAAGGAGGTCGGACGCGTCCCGTCGCGGCGCGTCGAGGTCTCGGCCGACCAGGAAGCGCGCGTCCAGCGGCTGCTCGAGGCGAACACGATCGTTTCGCTGCACGACCACGCCACCGTCGCGCCGGCGAAGGTCGCCGAGATGACCGAGTACCGGCGCCAGGGCCGTGAGTGGACCGGCTACCAGGGGCTCAGCGTGTCGGGACTCGATTGCGTGTTCGACGCGCTGATGGGCGGAACGGCGACGATCACCTCGCGCGCCGGCTGGAAGTGGGACGACGTCGTCTCTGACCTCGGGATGCGCCTGTCAGACATCGCGCATTCCACGATCGTCGTGCGGGCGGGATCGCTCGAAGACATCCACGCCGCGAAGGCGAGCGGCCGGATCGCGCTCGTGCCGTGCCTCGAGACCGCGACACCCATCGAGAACGAGCTCGACCGCCTCGACGTCCTCTACGGGCTTGGCGTACGTTCCGTCGGGATCGCGTACAGCGAGGCGAACGCGCTGGGATCGGGCTTGCGCGAGCAGCGCGACGCGGGGCTCACCGAGTTCGGGAGGCTCGCGGTACGCCGAATGAACCACCTGGGCATCGCGATCGACATCTCGCACGCCGGCGATCGCACGTCCCTCGACACCGTCGAGCAGAGCGAGCGTCCGGTCTTCGTAACGCATGCCGGTGCACGCGCTCTCTGGAACACCAAGCGTATGAAGCCCGACGAGATCCTGACGGCCTGCGCTGCCCGCGGCGGCGTCATCGGCATCTCCGCGGCGGCGCATACCACGCTCACGGAGAGGCATCCGCTCCACTCACTCGAGTCGGTGATGGAGCACTTCGAATGCGTCGCGCGGCTGGTCGGGATCGACCACGTCGCGTTCGGGCCCGACACGTTCTTCGGCGACCACGTCGGCATGCATCGCTTTTTCGCGGCGCAGTTCTCGCTCAGCGCGAGCCGCGGCGGCCGCACCATCCAAGAGGTCGAGTACGTCGACGGCATCGAGAACCCCGGCGAGTCCTTTCCGAACGTCATCCGATGGCTCGTAAACCACGGGTACACAGACGAGGACATCGGCAAGGTCGTCGGCGGGAACGTGCTCGGCGCGCTCGCCGCCATCTGGCCGCGCTGAGCGGACCATCGCCGCGCGGCGGGCGCCGCGATGGGTCGAGCTCGATCCCGATGTCGCCAAAGGCGAGAGCGGCCATCGGCGCTGAACGTCGCGGCACCACTCAACGTGATGACCTGGCCTCGCGTTCGAGTTCCGTGTAGACAGTTCGCCGCGGCCCGATCGCGACGACCTCTAACGCGCCAGACCGCCGGCCATACACGACGCGCAGTTGGCCAACCCGAATCCGCCACAGGCCCGCAAGTTCGCGCCCAAGCGGCTCACCGAGGTCGGGGTCGCGCTGGAGCTCGTCGAGCGCTGCGCGGACTTTGCGCTTTCGATCGGGCGGGAGCCGTCGTAGTAGCTCCGCGACCTCGGGAAGCAGGCGGACGCGCGGACCTGGCACGACCCGGAGAGCCCTCCTCTCCAAAGAGGTCGCTCAGCGTGTAGAGCCGGCCCTTGCCGCGATCGAGAGCACGCCGGTTGCGAAGGATCTCGGCGTAGAAGTCGGGATCGGACATGATCTCGAGTGTCGCGTCGAGACCGGCGGCCTCTTCGTGGCTCATCAGCACAACCGCGGGATGACCCCGCTTGGTGATCAGGACGCGCTCGTCGCGCCGCACTACTTCTTCCACGAGACCGCTCAGTCTGGCCTTCGCCTCGGCCAGCGGAATAGTCTTCATGATCTGACCAGTTTACTGACCAACTGGCAAGAAGTGCGGGTAGGGACTCGTACAGCGGCGCGCTAGGCGCCGAGGGGAACCTCAAGCCGCCAGGGCCCCTCGACCCGCAGGACCGCGCCGCGGAACGTGACGATCGGAGGGTCGCCAACTTTGACCGACATCGTCCGACGTTGCGGATCGCCAGCGACCCGGCTGGAGTTGTAGCTCTCGCCGCCGGATCCACGAATGAACCGAGGCTGTGTGAAACGCGTCGACGCGTCTGAACGCGGGATCTCGAGGACGACCCACTGCTCGTCGCCCTGCGCGCTCGCATCGAGAATCCGGAAGCGGTGTTTGCCGAGCTGGACATCCTGGGGGACGCGACGGAGATCGGCCGTCGCCAAGCCATCTTGATCGTTCAGCTCGACGAACGGAACGATTACGGTCGCGCTCTTCGCGTCGCGCGGCGCCGGGAAGGCAACGGCGAGACGGCGGAGGAAAGGCGGACCCCCGTCCGGCTGCGGTTCGAGGCGGCCGACACGCCCTACCTCCTCGACTTCGCCCGTGTCCGTGCTGAGCATGATCGGCTCCGCGACGTGCCCCAGGACGCGACGGATCTCAGCTTGGCGCTCGCGGAACGTCTGCTCGTCGAGGTCGGTGAACCGAACTTGTGCGGACAAGGGTGCAGCGACCTGCCGAACCTGATGCGGAGCCTGGACCTCAAGTGCCACCACGAGCTCATCGCCGTGCCGGGCAACCGCCGTCGCGCGCACCGTCACGCCGTCGCGTTCCGCTTCGACATTCAGGGGCCGTGCGCTGACCGCGGCCGATGCGAGCCTGAACGGCACACGAAACTCACGCCCGCCCTCGGTGACCCGCAGCTCCGCATCATCGGTCGCGATGGCGTCGAAGGTGATCGTGTGCATCGCCTCCACCCGGACCAAGCTTGCGGAATAGCCCTGACGCGCCACGCGACGCGCCTTCAGCGTGAGCGGGCCCGCGATGAGCGCAGCAGTTTCGGGCTCGGGCGTTTCCTTCCAGGACAGGTAGCGGTGCTCGGGCGTGCAAATACTGCTCGCGCTTCGCCACTCGACGATGACCTCGGTCTCGTCAGCTGAGGCCGCGACGGCGCGGACGCGGAGCGTGGTCGTGCCCTCCTTCGTCTTGGGCTCCGTTTTGAGCTCACGTGTCCCCTGGGGCCGGAACCCGATCTCGGGCACGAACACCGCTTGCTCCGGCATCAGCTCAGGCACTCCCGCGCGGTCTGCTCGAAGAGCTCGGTCGAGAGCCGGAGCGATTCCTGATCGATGCGCTCGTTGTTGCCATGGAACATCTTCGCGAAGTCGCGGAACGAGATCCGCTCGCTCAAGAGACCGTACCCGTATGCGGTCACGCCCTTGCGGCGGAAGTAGCGCGCGTCGGTCGCGCCGACGATCAGGAACGGAATCGTCTCCGAGCCGGGCACGAGCTTCTGCGTCACCTTGGTCAGCGTGTCCCAGAGCGGCGATCGCAGCGGCGACTCGCTCGCCGGGTTCGCGCCCTCCTCGACGATCTCGACCTCCGCCCAGAGATCGCCGATCGCTTCGCGGAGCATGTCGCGCACCTTCGTTCCGTCGTCGCCGGCGATCGTCCGGATATCGACGTCGATCTCGGCGCTATCCGGTATCACGTTGAGCTTCACGCCGGCGCGCGCCATGTTCGGCGAGAAGGTCGTGCGCGTTGCGGCGTAGAACATCGGCGCGGTCCCCTCCGGTGCACGATCGAGCGCGACGTCGAAGGTGGCGGCGGTCGTGAGCGCGAGCCGCTGGGCCGTGGGCAGGTCCAGGCCGTCGATGAATCGCCGCCAGAGCTCATGCAGCCGAAGGGGCGCGCGGTAGCGACCGATGCGGGAGATCACCTCGGCCGCCTTCACGAGAGCGTTGTCCGACTTGTACGGCATCGATCCATGGCCGGGAGTCCCGCGCACGCGTAGACGCGTCCATTGCGAACCCTTCTCGGCCGTCATGATCGGCAGCTTCGGGGCGCCGCTTCCCAGTGGGAAGCGCGCGCCACCGAACTCCGTCACGAGGAAGTCGCAGCGGACATCGTCCCATGCGTTCTCGGTGAGCCACTGCGCGCCGTATGTCCCGAGTGCTTCCTCATCCGCGACCGCCGAATAGATCAGAGTGCCTTTCGGCCGGAACCCGCTCGCCAGCAGCCTCCTTACGGCAACCGCCATCGACGCCGTCACATCCAGCATGTCGACCGCGCCGCGGCCCCACACCTCACCGTCGATGAGCTCCCCGCCGAACGGGTCGTGCCGCCAGCCCGACGGCGTCACCGGCACGACGTCGGTGTGGCCCATGAGGTGAAGCGAAGGCGCCTTTGGGTCGCTTCCTTCGATCCGCAGCACGAGGCTCGCGCGACCCGGGACCGGTTCGTACCGCTTCATTTCGGCGCCGGGTACGCGGAGATAGCTCTCGAGGAGATCGACGCTCCGGACCTCCTCGCCTGACATGGCGGTACCGTCGTTCACGCAGGCGTTCCGGATGAGCCGCTGGACGAGGTCGGTGACCTCGCCGGTCGCGTCGGTAGCAGACAAGCTCACGCCTCCATCCGCACCTCTTCTAGATCCAGCTCGCGCTCGATGTTCCGCAGCACGTCATCGTCGATCGCGCCGCGGTCGCGCATCTCTTGGAGCGTCTCCCGTTGTGCGTCGATCACCGCGCTGCGGATCTGCCGATGCTCCACGAGCTCCTGCTCGGCTTCGTTGCCCGGAGCCTCGTGTAGCTGCTCCTCGTGCTCGGCACGATGGCGGTACGCCTCGCGGAGCTGATCGATGAGCGGACGGTGATCCGGCCACTTCTCCTGCAGCTCGTCGATCTGCCGCAGCGCCTCGCTGATCAGCTTCTGTCGCGCGTGCGACTCCTCGTGTCGCTCGTCTTCGTCCCCGCCGAGATGAAGGAGCTTGACGACAAGCGGCAGGGTCAGGCCCTGGCCCACCAGCGTGACGAGGATGACGGTGAACGTGATCACGATCAGTGCGTCTCGGGCCGGAAAGGCCGTTCCGCTCGGGAGCGCCCCTGGGACCGCAAGAGCCGCCGCGAGCGAGACCACACCACGCATCCCGGCCCACGAGAGCACGACCACCTCCGGCGCCCGGAGCGGTTGCGGCTCCCGCGAGGCGAAGCGCTGCCACCCGGCCATACCGGCGATCCAGAGCGCCCGCACCACGACGAGCGTCAGGCTCACGAGGAGGCCCAGGCCGGCGAGACCAAGCAGCGTCGACCGGTCCATCTCGCGACCGAGCGCCGAGATCTGAAGACCGATGACGATGAACACGATCCCGTTCAGAAGGAAGACCAGCATCTCCCAGAACGCCCGACCGGCGAGCCGAACGTCTGACCCCGCGATGCGCGACAACCGCCTGCCGACATACAGGCCCGCGGCGACCGCTGCGAGAACCCCAGAGAAACCGAGCGCCTCGGCGGGCAGAAAGGCGGCGTAGGGCGTGAGCAACGAGATGGTGATCTCGACCGGCACGTCTTCGATGCGAGACCGTATCTCAGTGACGATCCACCCAACGACGAGGCCGACCACGATCCCGCCGATGGCCACCACAACGAAGTTGCCGATCAGAGCGAGGGTAAAGAGCGGCGTGGCGGCGAGCGCGGCCACCAGCGCCAGTCGATAGATCGTGAGCGCGGTCGCATCGTTCAGGAGACTCTCGCCCTCGAGAAGCCTGATCACGCGTCGGGGCACCGCGAGGCGTTCCATCACCGCCGTGGCCGCGACCGCGTCGGGTGGCGCCACGATCGCGCCGAGGGTGACCGCGATCGGCATGGTCATAGCCGGCACGAGCGCGAGGGCAACGCCGGCGACAGCCGCCGTGCTCGCGACTACGAGGCCGACGGCCAGCGATCCGATATTCCCGATATCCGCCTTGAAGCTTCTGACCGGAGTGAAGACCGCGGCCACGTAAAGGAGCGGCGGGAGCACGAGGACGAGGACCGCGTTGGGCGCCAGGTCGATGCGCGGGAAACCGGGGATGGATCCGAGAGCGAGCCCGCCGACGAGCAACAGGACGGGATACGGGATCCGCAGCCGCCGCGCCACGGTCACGAGCACCGACACGACGATGAGCAAGAGAAGAAGGACTTCGGCCGCTTGCACTTGCGGTGACTAGGAGGGGCTCACGCCTGCACGCCACCCTTGGTCATTGGCAGGGGGTCGAGGACCCTTCGCAGGTCAGCCTCGGTCATCACTTTTTCTTCCCGCGCGACGTCCATCAGCGAGCGACGCTCCGCGAGCGCCCGCTTCACCAGCGCCGCAGCCTTCGCGTAGCCGATGTGCGGCGAGAGCGCGGTGACAATGAGCGAGGGACTGATGTCCATGAGCTCCTTGGCGCGCTCCTCGTCGACGCGAAGCCCGTCGATCGTCTTCTCGCGAAGGACGCGCACCGCGTTCGCGAGGATCGTCGCGGAAAAGCACACCGCGTAGTTGATCCCCGGCATCATCACGTTCAGCTCCAGCTGGCCCGCCTGCGCGCCCCACGCGACGGCGGTGTCGTTGCCGATGACCTGAAAGCAGACCTGATTCACCATCTCGGGGATCGCCGGATTCACTTTGCCCGGCATGATCGACGATCCGGGCTGCACCGCCGGGATGGAGATCTCGCCAAATCCGGTACGCGGACCGGAGACGAGCAGCCGGATGTCATTGCAGATGCTCGAGACCTCGATCGCCGCGGTGCGCATGCCGCTCGAGATGCGGACGAACGGCGCCATCGACTGCATCGCGGCGAAGAGGTTCTTCGCAGGCTTGATCGGCTCGCCGTACCAGTCGGCGAGCAGCGTGCACACGCGCTCGCGGAACTTGGGATCCGCGTTCAGCCCCGTCCCGGCCGCCGTGCCGCCGATCCCGAGCTCACAGAGCTCGGATCGCCCGGCATGCAGCCGGGCCGACGCGCCGCGGATGCGTTCGGCCCAGCCGGAGAACTCCTGCCCGAAGGTGATCGGCACCGCATCCTGCAGATGCGTGCGCCCCGGCTTGACGCAGTCGGCGTATTGCATGGCCTTCTCGTCGATGGATTCGGCGAGCTTGTCGAGATGTCCGCAGAGCGTCTTCGTCAGCTCAAGAGCCGCAAGGCGCATCGCCGTCGGCGTGGTGTCGTTCGTGGACTGGCTCATGTTCACGTGATCGTTCGGGTTCACGTGCTCGTACGTGCCGAGACCGCCACCGAGGATCTGGTTCGCGCGGTTGGCGAGCACCTCGTTGACGTTCATGTGGAAGGAGACGCCGGCGCCGGAGTGAAAGACGTCGACGACGAACTGGTCGATGTGCTTGCCGGCGAGGACCTCATCGCACGCCGCGACGATGGCGTCTTTCAATCTCGGATCGAGTCGCCCTGACTCCGCGTTCGCTAGGGCCGCCGCGCGCTTGATGCGGACGAAAGCACGGATAAACGCGGGAAAGGCGCGATATCCGCTGATCGGATAGTTCTCGATCGCTCGCTGGGTTTGGGCTCCCCAGAGCGCGTCGGCGGGGACCTCTATATCGCCTAGCGTGTCGCGCTCCCGACGAGAGCTCACATCAGTCCGGGGGGCCGTCGCTTCGCGCCCAGGGGCCCCTGCCCCTGCCCCCGAGAACCCCCGATCACGAAACGTACAATAGTCATTCCGAAGTGCAGAAGAACCGACTGACTTGGATGATCGGCGGCCCCCAGGGTAGCGGGATCAACGCATCCGCCGAGGTGTTCGCAAAGGCCTGCTCGCGAGCGGGTCTGCGCGTCTACGCGAACATCGAATACCACTCGAACATCATGGGCAAGCACTCCTTCTATCGGGTTCGTGTCGACGATGAGGACGTGCGCTCCTATAGGGACAAGGTCGACATCCTCGTCGCGCTCGACCAAGAGACCCTGACCGGCGACGGCGACCACCGCCGCTGGGCTACGCACTACGGCCACCTCGGCGAGATCAACGAGGGCGGCGGCGTCATCTTCGACAGTGAGATCGGGTTCGATCCCGCGAAGAGCGGCCGCACGGATCTGCGCTTTTACGCGGTGCCCTTCATGGAGATCATCAAGAAGGCACTCGAAGAGGTCGGCAAGGGCGAGCAGGCGCGGCGGTATGAGGTCATGAAGAACACCGTCGGCCTCGGTGCGTCGCTCGCGCTTTGCGATTACCCGTTCGATCTCGTCGCCGAAGTCATCCGCTCGCAGTTCAAGGGCAAGCGCGCCGAGGTCGGCGAGCTAAACGTGCGCGCCGCGAAGCTCGCGTTCGAGCACGTGAAGCAGCACGAGAACGCGAAGGAGTTCCCGTACACGCTAAAGCCCGGCCGCGAGCCGAAGGCGCGCATCCTCGCGAAGGGCTACGAGATCCACGCGATCGCAAAGCTCAAGGCGGGCTGCGCGTTCCAGACCTACTACCCCATCTCCCCCGCGACGGACGAGAGCGTGTTCCTCGAGCGGCAGCAGCGTGAGTACAACCTGCTCGTGGTCCAGTGCGAAGACGAGATCGCCTCGATCAACATGGCGGTCGGCGCCGCGCACATGGGCGTGCGCGCATCCACCGCCACGAGCGGTCCCGGCTTCGCGTTAATGGTCGAGGGCATCGGCTTCGCGTCGATCACCGAATGCCCCGGGCCCGTTCTGGTCATGTACCAGCGCGGCGGCCCCTCGACCGGCATGCCGACACGGCAGGAGCAGGGCGACCTGCAGTTCGCGCTGCACCCCGCGCAGGGCGACTTCCCGCACATCGTCATCGCACCCGGCGACCTTCGCGAGTGCTACCAGGACACCTTCTCCGCCTTCAACTGGGCGGAGCGCTATCAGATGCCCGTGATAGTCCTCTCCGATAAGAAGCTCGCGTCGGTCTACACGACGATCGACAAGCTCGAGCTCAAGTGGGATCAGATCGACCGCGGTGAGGTCTTCACCGGCAGCGAGTGGACGCCCATGGAAGCGAAGGGGCCGAACGACTCGGGCAGCCAGGCCGGCCACAACGGGAACGGCAACAGGAAGATGGACCTCGCGAACGTGAACGAGTACCTCCGCTACGCGTTCGCGAAGGACGGGATCTCCCCGCGGTCACGTCCTGGCGTCACGGGTGGCCGGCACTGGATCACCAGCGACGAGCACGACCCCGACGGACACATCACCGAGGGCGTCGAGATGCGCGTCGCGATGATGAACAAGCGCATGAACAAGCTGAAGCTGCTCCAGAAAGCGATGCCGGAGGAACAGCAGTACTTCCTGCACGGGCCGAAGGATGCCGACCTCACCGTCCTCGCCTGGGGCTCGACGAAGGGCACGATCCTCGACGCGCTCAAGGTCCTCGAGGCGCAGGGGAAAAAGATCAACTTCCTGCAGTGCCGGCTCATGCGGCCGTTCCCCGCGGAGGCCGTCGGCGCGATCCTCCGTTCGGCGAAGCGCATCGTGTCGATAGAGGAGAACTACAGCGGTCAGCTCGC
>DASYSC010000100.1:0-2500 GCA_036003765.1 Candidatus Limnocylindria bacterium | reverse complement strand
AGGAGAACGCGCGCATCGCGGAGCTCTTCTGCGACAACCTGCGTCGATACCTCCGCGGCCGGCCGCTGCGGAACGTTCTGGACACGAAGAAGCTCTACTGATCGCGTACACGGAATCTCAACCGTCCTGACGCCTCATCGTCGCGTGATCGTCCCCACGCCCGGTCCGTCAAGCGATGGCTCGAGCAGGCTCGCCGGAGATCCGCGCTCGCGGTTCATGCGCGCGCTCGACGAAGGGCGCTGCGTCATCACCGCCGAGCTCGCGGTACCGGCCACCGTCGCGCACCACGTCGTCATCGAGCGGGCGAAGGCGCTGCTGCGTCCGGAGATCGTCGCCGTCAACATCACCGATGGCCTCCGAGGTCGACCCGCCCTCTCGTCGATCGCGGCGGCCGCGATCCTCACGCACGCCGACCTCGGCGTCGAGCCGATCCTGCAGCTCACCGCCCGTTCCCGGACGCGGAACGCGCTCGTCGCGGATCTCCTCGGCGCGTCGGCGCTAGGCGTGCGGAACCTCAACTGCATGACCGGCGATGTCCCAGAGAATTCCGCCGATCTGCACGATCTTGACGTCTTTGCCCTGATCGAGCTGGCCCGGGCGTTTCCCGCCGGCCTGGGCATCGAGCTGCTCGGCCAAGCCGATCCGTTCTGCGTCGGCGCGGCGTGGTCTCCCTTCGCGGACGATCCCGCATACGAGCTGGACCGCCTGGTGCGCAAGCGCGCGGCAGGCGCGCAGTTCGTTCAAACGCAGCCGGTGTTCGACGGGCCAGCGTTCGCGGCCGCGATCGACTGCCTGCCCGCTGCGCTCGCGGAGCTTCAGATCATCATGGGCCTCGCCCCTGTGCGCTCATCCGATCACGCCCGCCGCCTGGCGGCGATCCCGGGCATCGTGATCCCCAATCGGCTCATCGAGCTTCTCGAGCGCGCCACATCTGAGGCAGACGCCGCGGAACGCTACTGGGCGTATCTCGACAACGAGATGGAGTGGGTCGCGAAGAACGTGCGTCTGGGCGGTTGCCATTTGATGCCGATCGGCCACTCGAAGCGGAGCATGGGCCAACAGTCCACCTTCGACCGCCTGTATGCGTGCGCGACCAAGCTCACGGGCACGAGCGCGTCGGCCTCCGCGGCCAACTGACCCTAGTCGCTCAGGCGTTCCACCACGAAAGCGTCGACCTCTTCGAGCTTTCCCTTTACGGCCAGCCGCCCAAAGGGGCGAACCAAGCATGGACCTGGCTTGTTAGCGAGCTTTCCTTCTAGGCTGTTTTGTTCGAGATCGGCGCCCGGGCTGTTAAGTCGTATCGCGTCCGTAACACATAGATGCCTCCAGCGCGGATGGTCGACGTGACCCGCCCACGTATCGTTCTCGCGTGCGGATCGGAGTTTTCGTCCTCGCGCTCGTCATGGCCGCGTGCGCGATTCCGCCCGCGAATCCTCCGGCAGCGATCCCTACGCAGGAGGTCGCGGCGACGCCGTCGGCCGCGCCGTCTGCGTCACCCGAGGCCGCGCTGGCGCCGTCGGTGAACCTCGAGAGTCCGAAAGTTGCCTTCGCCGCGACGCCGTTCCCCCTCGTCGCATCGGCACTTCGTGTCACGACGATCGACCCCGCGGCTGAGGCCGTGGTCCGCACGGGGCTCGTGAATTACCTCGATTCGCTCGACCGTTTCCGGGAGACCGGGGCCACCGACCGGATGCAGCTCTACCTGGGAGGAAGGTTCGGTGACGCGGTCTTCGCCGGAATGAGCGCCTCGGTGACTCCGGGCGTCAAGCGGAAGTTCGACCTCGGCTCTTTCAAGATCGACCGCTTCCTCGTGAAGCCATGGGGGACGCGCGCGGTGGTCGAGGTCACAGCGACCATCCTCGACAAAGCGGTGGACGGCAGCGCGCCGGATCAAACCGAGACGGGGCGACTGCGGATGATCGGGGAGAAGCCTGCCGTGGTCGACGGCTGGGATGGCGCGAACCGTCGCTGGTTCAACGGTCCGCAGGTGATGACGCCGGACGAGTTGCGCACCGATATCGCGCCGACCCTCGGCTTCCTCCTTCGCGGCGAGAGCTGGGTGGCCGGGTCCGCGGTCGAGACCTCGTTTGGCGCGGCCGGCGAGACGCCGTACTTCCGGGCTCGTCACGAATACCTGAACAAGCTCGATCGCACGGCGACGCCAACGCGGACATTCGCAGACGTCATCGCAACCATTGAACGCTACGAGACGTTCAACGAGATCCGCGATGGCGTTGCCACCATCCGCCTGAATGGGACCGTCGTGACGACCGATTCAAGCGGGCGCACGTCGCGAGAGCCATTCGAGCGGCAGGCCCGCGTTCTGATCGGTAACTGGATGCCGGAGGTCGTCGATGAGCAGATCACGGCGGGGGCATGGCTCTCGGGCGGAGAGCTGGCGCTGGGAGTCCGCGATCACAACTTCGCCTGATGAGCTGATCGCCGGCGGTCGCCGGCCCAATTAGCGGCGGGAAGTACCGCGCCGGCGCGTCAACCAATC
>DASYSC010000099.1:0-3046 GCA_036003765.1 Candidatus Limnocylindria bacterium | reverse complement strand
CCGGGCCGAAGGACGACGAACGCTTTGACCACCTCGCCTTTCGACGGGTGCGGCACCCCGACGGCAGCGGCTTCGAGCACCGCGGGGTGCGCGTAGAGGACCTCGTCGACTTCGCGCGGATACACCTTGAAGCCGGAGACGATGATCATCTCCTTCACCCGGTCGACGACGAAGAAGTAGCCGTCATCGTCCATGCGCACGATGTCGCCGGTGTGAAGCCAACCGTCGCGCAGGACGAGAGCGGTCTCCTCGGGCTGGCGCCAGTAGCCGTCCATGAGGTTCGGCCCACGAATGCAGAGCTCGCCGGACTCACCCTGGTCGACCTCGCGCGTCCCGGTCTCGATGTCGACGATCTTGCACTCGACGTCGGACACGGGAATACCGACCGACCCGGGCTTGCGCGTTCCCTCGCGCGGGTTCGAGTGCGTGACCGGCGCCGCCTCGGTCAGTCCGTAGCCTTCCATCACCTTGCCGCCGCCGGTGAGCTCTTCAAAACGGCGCATGACCTCGACCGGGAGCGGCGCCGAACCCGAGAGGAACGCCTCGATGGACGTCAGGTCGTACCGCGCGAGGTCTTTCGACTCGTTCAGAAGGATGTAGATGCGCGGCGCACCGGGGAAGAACCGCGGGCGGTGTTTTTCGATCGCCAGGAAGATGTGGCGAAGCTCCGGCCGCGGGATGAGGACCATCGTCATTCCACGGAGGACTGCGAGATTCATGACCACGGTCAGGCCGTAAACATGGAAGAACGGCATGATCGCGAGGATCCGGTCGCCCTCGAGCGCCAGCGTGTGCCACGCGCTCGATTGGTGGACGTTCGCGACGAGCGCGCGATGCGAGAGCATCGCGCCCTTCGGGACGCCCGTCGTCCCTCCGGTGTACTGAAGGACGGCCAGGTCCGAAGGTGAGACGTCGACCGCGGCCGGCGACGCGCCGGCGCGGACCATGTCGCGCAGCCACAAGGCGCGGGTGTCGCGGCTGATGTCCACGCAGTGCCCTTCCTTCCGCTCGCGGGCGAGCGTGAAGAGGACACGAAGGGCCAGAGGGAAGTGCTCCTTCACGTTCGTGACCACGATCTTCTCGACGTCCGTCCCGATGGCGGCTTCGGCCACCTGCGGGTAGAGGCGCGAGAGGACGACGACCACGCGAGCTCCGGAGTCGGCGAGCTGGTTATGGAGCTCGCGGACGGTGTAAAGCGGGTTCGTCGGGACGACGACCGCGCCCGCCTTCAGCGTGCCGAAGAAGCTGTAGACGAACTGCGGGCAATTCGGGAGGACCAGGGCGACGCGGTCGCCCTTTCGGACGCCGAGGCGCTGGAGGCCGGCGGCGAAGCGGCTCGCGAGATCGTCAAGCTGCTGGTAGGTGAGGGTGGCGTCGAGGCAGCGGCTGCCGACGGCTCCGCCGAATATGGTCGCGATCGCCTTGGGGCGCTCGCGGGCGGCGCTCTCGAGAAGCGCGTGGACTGGCAATTTGGGGTACGTCAAATGGCGGGGAACGCCAGGGTCGTACGCTGCTTCCCATTGGCCCACCGGCTGCATCATGCTCATAACGTCGATACTCGCTTGTCCGCTAGCCTTGCAAGCGCGATGCCGCGTGCGTTGATACTCGGGGGTGCACGGACGCCGTTCGTGAAGGCGGGGACCGCTTTCGCCGAGCTCGACGTCCTGGACCTCGCGCGCGCCGCCACCGCGGAGGCCCTCGCCCGCACGGAGCTCGATCCGGGCCAGGTCGACGAGGTCATCCTCGGGAACGTCGCGCGGCCGGTCGCCTACCACAACCTCGCCCGCGAAGTGGTGCTCTCGCTTTCGATGCCCGCACGCATCCCGGCCTTCACCGTCGGGCTCGCGTGTGCCTCGGCCTGCGTCGCCATCACGAGCGCCGCCGACCACATCGCCGGCGGAAACGCCGACGTCGTCGTCGCGGGCGGAAGCGAGTCCCTCACGAACGTCCCGCTCACGTTGACCCCACGCCTCGCGCGTGCATTGATCGCCGCCTCGCAGGCGAAGAGCCTGCCCGACAAGGCCCGCAGCTTGGCCGAGGTCCGCGCATCCGACATCGCTCCGGTCGCCCCGGGCATCCGCGAGACCTCTACGGGTCTCACCATGGGCGAGTCCGCCGAACGCATGGCCGCGATCAACGCGATTCCGCGGGAAGAGCAGGACGCGTGGGCCCTCCGCAGCCACGAGCGCGCCGCGGCGGGGTGGGACGATGGCCGCCTCGCTGGCGAGGTGGGTCCCGTGTATGTGGACGGGCACGCGGTCACCGCCGACAACCACATTCGGCGCGATTCCACTCTCGAGAAGCTTGCGACCCTGCGACCGGTGTTCGACCGCGAGCACGGAACGATCACGGCGGGCAACGCGAGCCCGCTCACCGACGGCGCCGCGGCGGTCGTCCTCGCCAGCGAAGGGCGCGCGCGGGCCCTGGGCATTGAGCCGCTCGCCTCGGTACGGAGCTACGCCTACGCGGCGGTCGATCCGGCAGATCAGCTGCTCATCGCACCGGCGTACGCGATCCCGATCGCGCTCCGTCGGGCGGGTCTCGCCCTCGACGAGATCGACGTCTTCGAGATGCACGAGGCATTCGCGGCGCAGGTGCTCTCGACGCTCGTGGTCCTGGAGCGCAACGGTGTCGGGCGGATCCCGCTGGAAAAGCTGAACGTGATGGGCGGCTCGATCGCACTTGGCCATCCGTTCGGGGCGACGGGTGCGCGCATCGTGCTCACCCTCGCGAACGAGATGCGCCGGCGCGGCGCGAGGTACGGCCTCGCGAGCGTTTGCGCCGCGGGTGGCAACGGCGCGGCGATCGTCCTGGAGCGTGCGGCGTGATCGCATCACATCCGGCGGAGAGAGTCGCGTCGCCGCCGGCAGAGCCACGGCGCTCCGTCACATTTGTCCCGGCGGACGCCTCCGGGGTCGCGCGGATCGTCATCGATCGGCCCGACGATCCGGTCAACGCGATCGATGTGAAACTCCTCGAGGATCTCGCGGCGGCGATCGCGGCGGCCAAAGACGCCCATCCCCGCGGTCTCGTCGTCGCGAGCGGC
>DASYSC010000098.1:0-10780 GCA_036003765.1 Candidatus Limnocylindria bacterium | reverse complement strand
GCGGTCGAGAACATCGCTGCGTTCGTCGCCGGCACGCCAGCCAACGTGGTCAATCCGAAGGCGGTCGCGAGCGCGAGGGGCTGACGCGAAGCGTCTCGGCTGTTCCGATCGAACATCGCAATCAAGGTCCGCTCCCCGGCGAGAATGCGGTGCCTAGAACGTCGGCGGCGTGATGATCCAGATCGCCTCGACCGGCTCCTTGCCCGAGTTGCGATACCAGTGCGGCTTCGTGCTCTCGTAGGAGATGCTGTCGCCGGCCTCGAGGACATGGAGCGTCCCGTCGACGTGTACCTCATGCGTGCCTCTCACGATGTAGCCGCTCTCCTCGCCCTCGTGCACGAACGGTGTCGCCTCGGTCGACGAGCCAGGCGGTACGTGCACGTAGATCACCTCGAGCGCGCGGTCGAAATCCGGTGTGAGCAGCTCGTAGATGGTGCCGTCACCCGGCACGCCGTTGTGCGGGTTGAAGCGACGGCGGTGATGTTTGCGCACGACGGGGGAGACAACGTCCTGCCCGTCCTGTCCCAGCTCGACGAGTCGTCCGACCGATATTCGGAGCGCGTGGGAGATCCGCACCAGCGTCGCGAAGGACGGGTTGCCGAGGCCGCGCTCGAGCTGGCTCAGCGAGCCGAGGCTGCAGCCACTTCGGGCGGCCACCTCCTCGAGCGTCAGCCCTCGGTCGAGCCGCAGCTGACGGACCTGCTGGCCGAGCGCGCGGCGCAGCTCCGCGTGTACCTGCGCTTGGCGGGCGGATTTCGCGATCGTCGCCACGGCTTCGCCTCCTCGAGTTGACAGAATGAAGCGTCTCTTCAATATAGTGAAGCCTTGAGCGAGCGGGGGGACGGGGACCGAGCGGGGAGTGGCTCGGTGCTCGAGCCGAGCCGGCGCGTGCCGATCGTCGCCGAAACGGATGTGCTCGTAGTCGGCGGTGGATCGGCGGGGGTCGGCGCCGCGGTCGCCGCCAGCCGCGAGGGGGCGCGGACGCTTCTCGGCGAGCGCTATCCGTACCTGGGCGGGATGGCCTCAGGCGGGATGGTCCTGGTGATCGACGACATGATGGACGGGCCGCGCCAGACCGTGCTCGGCATCGCCCAGGAGTACGTAGAACGACTCGAGGCGATCGGTGGTGCCGTGTATCCGCCCGTCGAGGACCGCTATCGCGTCGATCGTGCTCTCTGGGACAAATGGGCGCGGTGGGGAGCCATCGACCTCTATGCGCACGGGCACATGAAGCCGATCACCTACGCCGTGGCCTTCGATCCCGATGCGTGGAAGCGCGTGTCCGACGACATGCTGCGCGACGCGGGTGTTGAGCTCCGGCTGCACAGCTGGTTCAGCGAGCCGATCATGGACGGCGATCGCGTCACCGGCGCCATCTTCGAGACGCCCGCAGGCAGGCAGGCGATCCGCGCAAAGATCGTGATAGACGCGAGCGGCGACGCGGCGGTGGCCGCGCAGGCGGGAGCCCCCATCGAGCACGGACGCTACTTCGTCACGCTCGTTCACCGTTACGGCGGGGTCGATACCGAGCGCGCGCTGCGATTCGAGATCGAGCATCCTGAGGAAGCCGCCGCGCTCAACACCGAGGCGAAGCGCATCCTCGGCGGCTCCTGGGACATGTGGTGGCTCCTCACGCCGCTTCCCGGCGTCGTCTGGTGCAACTGCCCGCATATGCGCGGTTACGACACGACGTCGGTCGAGGACCTCACGAAGGCAGAGTTCGAGGCGCGAGGGAAGATCATCGCGACCTTCCGGTTCGCCAAGGAGAACATCCCGGGGTTCGAGCGGTCCTACATCCTCGACGCCGCGCCGCAGATGGGCGTACGCCAAGGCCGGCTCCTCTTGGGCGAGTACGTGGTGACGCAGGACGACATCCGCGAGGCGCGCTGGTTCCCGGACAGTGTCGCGCGTGGCCGCGACTACTTCACGCCGTATCGAGCGATGGTGCCGCGACGGATCGAGCAGCTGCTCGTCGCGGGACGTTGCTATTCGGCGACGCCGATCGCGCAGCGCAGCAGCCGCGAGATCGGTCCGTGCATCGTCATGGGGCAGGCCGCGGGCGTCGCGGCCGCCGTTGCGCTGGAAGCGGACGTCGCCGTGCGCGCCGTCGATGTCGCGGCGGTGCAGAGACGTCTGCGCGCGCAGGGAGCGGATCCCGGCGACGAGCGGCCGGCCGCGGAGCACGCGATGGCCACCGCGGACGAAGAGCGCTGATGACCCTTCCACTCGAGGGCGTCCGCGTTGTCGACCTCACCCAAGTGGAGCTTGGGCCGGTCTGCACGCAGGCGCTCGGCGATTTCGGCGCCGACGTCGTCAAGATCGAGCGTCCCGGTTCCGGCGATCTCTCGCGCTGGGCGATCCAGGATCCGGCAGGCCCCGACAACCCGGTGTTCCTCAGCCTGAACCGCAACAAGCGGAGCATCGAGGTGGACCTTCGGAGCGAGAGCGGACGGCAGGTCGTGTGCGATCTCGTGAAAGTGTCCGACGTGGTGGTGAACAACTTCCGCTCCGGCGTGATGGACCGGCTCGACCTCGGCTACGTGCGACTGCGGGAGATCAACCCGCGCATCATCTATGCCGTAGGCAGCGGCTACGGCAGCGCGGGCCCTTACGCGCATAAGGGCGGACAGGACATCCTCGCGCAAGCGCTCACCGGTGCGATGGCGCGCAAGGCTGACCCGTCGCACCCGCTCGCGATCTACCCGACTCCCCTCGCCGATTACACCGCGGGCATGCTGATGATGCAGGGCATCCTCCTCGCCCTTCTCGCGCGCGAACGGACGGGTGAAGGCCAGCTCGTCGAGGTGTCGCTCTACGACGCGCTCCTCTCGATGCAGCTCCAGGAGGCGACGATGCAGCTCATGCGCGGGATCGACCTCAACTGGGCCGAGAAGCCGCTCACCGGCGTGTTCCCGACGACGGACGGCGCGATCGTCATCGTCGGCGCGTTCAAAGAGAACCCGCTGCGCAGCATCTGCGCGGCGCTCGAGCTCGAGGACCTCTCGCTCCGAGCGGAGTTCGCCACGGATGAGGCGCAGCAGGCGCACCGCGCGGAACTGCAGCGGATCTTCGCGCGCCGCACCGCGGAACAGTCGAGCGCGTACTGGACGCGGCGGCTCGAGGACGTCGACATTCTGTGCGCGCCGGTGCTGGCGATCCGCGAGACGCTCGCTGATCCGCAGGTCGCGGCGAACGAGATGATCTGGCGAATACCGCACGCGCACGCGGGTGAGGTCGTGACGTTGGCAAATCCAGTGAAGCTCTCCGGGACGCCGGCACGCGTGCGGCGCACGCCGCCGGGATTGGGCGAGCACACCGTCGAGGTCCTGCGGGAGCTCGGCTACACCACGGAGCGGATCGACGACCTCATTGCGACGAGGTCCGCGCGATGAGTGAGATCCGCTACGAGATCATCTCCGACCATGTCGCGCGTGTCACGATCGATCGACCGCGCGTACTCAACGCCCTGAGTCCCGCGGCCGAGGATGAGCTGCGCGAGATCTGGGCCCGAATCGAGGGCGACCGCGACGTCTGGGTCGTCGTCTTGACGGGCGCCGGCGACCGCGCCTTCTGCGTCGGCGCGGACATGAGCGAGCGGGGGACACGGGAGACGGGCATCCAGTACTGGGCGCGCGAGCGCCCGGGTGGATTCGGCGGCCTGGCGATCCGGCGGACCCTGAGCGTGCCGGTGATCGCGGCGGTGAACGGCCACGCGATCGGCGGCGGCCTGGAGATGCTCCTCGGCTGCGACATCGTGGTCGCGGTCGAGGAGGCGCGCTTTGGACTCTCCGAGCCACGCGTGGGGAGGATCCCGCTGGATGGAGGCGTGTTCCAACTGGTGCGGCAGCTTCCGTACCGGCTCGCGATGAGCATGCTCCTCACCGGCCGGCAGATCAGCGCCGCCGAGGCTTGCCGCTACGGTCTGATCAACGAGGTCGTCGCCCGCGACGCGTTCGAAGCCGCGGTGCAGCGCTGGGTGGACGATGTGCTTCAGTGCGCCCCGCTGTCGCTGCGCGCGATCAAGGAGATGGTGTTACGCACGGAGGGGCTGCGCGTCGGAGACGCCACGCGAATGAGCTTCCCGACCCTGATGGAGGCATTGGAATCCGACGACGCGACCGAGGGCGTCAGAGCATTCCGCGAGAAGCGCAAGCCGATCTGGCGTGCGTCGTGATGGCCGATGGTAGTGAGGAGGTGGGGCAGCGCGCCGGCGTAATTCGATTCATCGAGAGGGGGAAGTAGATGTGACTCAGGACATGCAAGCGAAATCATCCACGTCGCTCACGCGCCGCGATCTCCTGCGAGCAGGAGGCGCGCTGTCGCTCGGCGTGCTCGGAGCTGGGATCGCGGCGGCATGTGGGGGAACGGCCACGGCCCCGACCGCGTCGGCCCCGGCGGCCGGCGCCGCCACGGCGACACCCAAGCCACCCCAGCCCGTGAGCATGCGCCTTGGCTGGCTCGCGAACTCGCAGTACGCGGGCGACTTCGTCGCGCTCGATAAGGGCTATTACAAGGAGCGGGGCATCGACCTCCGGATCGACCCGGGCGGGCCGAACATCGACCCGGTCTCGCTCACCGCGAGCGGCTCGAACACCATCGGCAACGTCGCCTCGATCGCCGCGATGTTCCTCGCGCGCTCGAACGGGATCCCGGTGCGAGCCTTCGCGACGGCGTTGCAGCGCCATCCCTTCGCGTTCATCACGCTCGACCCCAAGATCAACTCGCCCGCGGATTTCGTCGGCAAGAAGATCGGGATCCAGGCGACGGCCCGGCCGCTCATCGACGCGGTCATCGCCAAGTACCAGCTTCCTCGCGACAAGATCCAGATCTCGGTCATCGGCTCGGATACCGTCCCGCTCAAGACCGGGCAGGTCGACATCATCACGGGCTGGGTGATCGACGCGCCGCAGATGGCGGCCGTGGGACCGGGGGCGAAGACGCTCCTCCTCTGGGATCTGGGCATTCGGCTCTACGCGTTCACGTACTTCGCCAGCGAGGACGTGTTCAAGGATCGCTCGGACATGCTGGCCGACTTCGTCGCGGCCAGCGCGAAGGGTTGGGAGTATGCGGCGGACCATATCGAGGAAGCGACTGACATCACCCTGAAGTACGCCAAGGATCTCAAGCGTGACCTCGAGATGGAGACCTGGAGGCAGGAGGCCCCGTTCCTGTGGTCCGCGATGACCAAGGAGAAAGGCTGGGGCTGGATGGAACCACAGGTGTGGGACGACGCAATCGGCGTCTACGGCGGGCTCGGCCTGCTAAAGGCCCCGATCACGTCGAAGGACGCGATGACCCAGGACATCCTGCTGCGTGTCGCTAGCAGACCGAAGCGCTGACCGCGAGGACCGAGCAGCCATCCTGCTGCAGGGGGTGGGGATCACGTTCTCCACCTCCTCCGGCCCGCTCCGCGCGCTCGACGGCGTGAGCCTGGCCATCCGGCCGGGCGAATTCGTTTCGCTGCTCGGACCCTCCGGCTGCGGGAAGTCAACGCTGCTCCGCCTCGTCGCAGACATCCTCGCCCCGACCGACGGCACGATCAGCGTCGCGGGGGAACCTCCGGCGTCCGCGCGGCGCCGGCGCGCGTTTGGGTTCGTTTTCCAGGATGCGACGCTCCTCGCCTGGCGGGACGCCGAACAGAACATCCTGCTGCCGCTGGAGATAGCCGCCGACGCGCGCAACGCGCGACAGCGAGCGCAACGCCTGCTCGAGCTCGTCGGCCTCGCCGCGTTCGGCGGCGCCTATCCCTGGCAGCTCTCCGGAGGCATGCGCCAGCGGGTCGCCATCGCGCGCGCGCTCATCACCGAGCCGCAGATCCTGCTCATGGACGAGCCCTTCGGAGCGCTCGACGAGATCACCCGGGAGTACATGAACCTGGAGCTGCTGCGTATCTGGGACGCCACTCGGACGACCATCCTCTTCGTGACCCACAGCTCTCCCGAGGCGGTGTTCCTCTCGGATCGGGTCGTCGTGATGGGCACGGACCCCGGGCGCGTGAAGCTCGACCTGCACGTCGCGTTGCCACGGCCGCGCGACCCGGCGATGAAGGAGACCGTGGAGTTCGCCCGCCACACGGCAGCGATCCGCCGCGCACTGATCGGGGAAACGCGGCCCGCCTGATGAGCGCTGCGCACGTCGCGGTCGCCGGTCGGGTCGCTCCCAGGCGACGCGCGTCGCCCATCCGCCGCCTCCTCTTGCCGCCGCTCGGCATCCTGTGCGTGCTCGCATACTGGGAGCTGCACATTCGGGTCTTCAACGTCCCCACGTATCTCGTCCCCGCGCCGTCGGTCATCGCTCAAACCTTCGTCGAGGAGTGGCCAACACTGCAGCGCAACGTCGGCGCGACGGTGATCGAGGCCACCGGCGGCTTCTTCATCGGCAATGCCGTCGCGATCCTGCTCGCCATCCTGTTCGTCCACAACAAGACCATGGAGCGCACCCTTTTCCCGATCGCGGTGGCCGTCCGCACGGTGCCCATCATCGCGATCGCGCCCATCCTGGTGCTCCTGCTCGGCAACGGCTACGCCCCGAAGATCGTCATCGCCGCGCTCATCTGCTTCTTTCCGACGCTCGTGAACATGGTGCGCGGCCTGGAGGCGGTGGAGGGATCGGCGCTCGAGCTCATGCGCGTGCTATCCGCGACACGGAGGCAGATCTTGTTCAAGCTCCGCCTCCCCTCGTCGCTGCCCTTTCTCTTCGCGGCCCTGAAGATCTCGACCGCGTCCTCCGTTATCGGCGCGATCGTGGCGGAGTGGATCGGCGCCGACGTCGGCCTCGGCTACCTCATCGTGATCTCGACCTTCGAGTTCCGGACCGGGCTCCTGTACGCGACGACGGTCGTCGCCTCGCTCTTGGCGCTCGGGCTGTTCCTCGCGATCGTCATCCTCGAACACCTCATCGTGCGCTGGCAGCCGGACACGCCACGTCAGTGAGCGCGACGTCGTACACGCTGCTCGCCGACGAGGTCCTCACGCTCGACGAGCGCGGTACCACGTACGCGCCGGGTGCCGTCGCCATCGAGGGAAACAGCATCAGCTACGTCGGGCCGCCTCCGCGGGAGACCAGCGGCACGGTCATCCGCCTTGACGGCTGCGTGCTCCTGCCCGGCCTCGTCGACGTCCACACGCACACACCGATGTGGCTTTTTCGCGGCCTGACGGAGGACGTGCCCCGAGGCGAGTGGCTCGAGGGGCGCATGCGTCCGCTGGAAGCGCTGGTCGGGCCGCGCGACTTGCGCGCCGGCGCGCTCGCGGGTTGCCTCGAGCTCTTGACGAGCGGCGTGACGACGATCGCCGATCGCTACAGCGACATGGGCGAGGTCGCCGGCGCAGTCGAGGAGAGCGGCCTTCGGGCCGTGCTCGCGCATTCGCTGTACGACCGAGAGGCGGAGCGCGGCCTCGGCGAGACGGAGGCCCTCCTCGAGCGCTTCGGCGCCGACCCCGCGCGCTCTCGCGTCTGGGCCGGGCTCGGACCGCACGCCACGGACACCTGCGGTCCCGATCTGCTCCGGCGGGTCGCGGCGCTCGCGGAGCGAAGCGGCGCGCGCGTCTTCATCCACCTCGCGCAGTCCGAGGCTGAGGTCGCGGCGGTGCGCTCGCGCGGCGACGCGGGATGCGCCGCGTACCTCGATGAGCTCGGCCTCCTCGGTCCGACGGTCGTCGTCGCCCACGCCACCTATCTCACCGACAATGAGGCCGACCTCGTGGGTCGGCGCGGCACGGCCGTCGCGCATTGCCCGAGCAGCAACGCGAAGCTCGAGGGCCGCGTCGCGCCGGTCGGCCGGATGCGACGCGCCGGTGCCGCGGTCGGGCTCGGCACCGACGCGGCCTGCTGCAACAACGGGATGGACCTCTTCGCGGAGATGCGAACGGCCGGGCTCCTCAACAAGGTCGCGGCGGACGATCCCGCAGCGTTCCCCGCCCCGGACCTGCTCCGCATGGCCACGACGGAGGCCGCGGCGGCGCTCGGCATCGGGCACCTGGTCGGCTCCCTCGAGCCGGGGAAGCGCGCCGACGTCATCGCGGTGGACCGGCGGGCCCCACATCTTCTCCCCTGGCACGATCCGGTCGCGAACCTCGTGTACGCGGCGCGCGGCTCGGACGTGAGCGCGGTTTTCGTCGACGGCAGGCCGCTCGTGCTCGACCGCCGACCGGTGCGCCTCGATGCGGAGCGCATCCTCGCCGACGCGACGCAGGCGGCGCGCGCGCTCGCTCCGGTCGCGGTCGGGCGATGACGGAACTCCTGCGCTCATACGTGGACGGCGCATGGCGCGACGGCGTGCGCACGGCGGCGCGCACGGATCCGGCGCACCCCTCGACCGTCGTGGCGGAGGTGAGCCTCGCGGATTCGGCGCTCGCGACCGCCGCCGTGCTTGCGGCGCGGAAGGCCTTCGCTTCCTGGCGCGCGACACCCGCGCCCGCGCGCGGCGAGATCCTGCGGCGCGCGGCCGATCTGATGGAGCACCAGGCGGAGAACATCGGCCGCGACCTCACCCGCGAAGAGGGGAAGACGATCGGTGAGGCCATCGGCGAGACCCGGCGCGCCGTGGCGATCCTCCGTTACTACGCCGGTCAAACGCTGGAGCCTGACGGCGACACGTACCCGAGCGCGACCCGCGACTTCCTGCTCTACACGAAACGCGAGCCGCTCGGCGTGGTCGTGGCGATCACGCCGTGGAACTTTCCCATCGCCATTCCCGCGTGGAAGGTCGCGCCCGCGCTCGCGTTCGGCAACGCCGTGGTGTGGAAGCCGGCCGAGCTCGTGCCGCTCACGGCCGTGCATTTCGTTCAGGCGCTCATCGACGCCGGTCTGCCTGCGGGGGTGCTGAACCTCGTGCTCGGCAGCGGCGCGGACGTCGGCAACGTGCTCGTCACGCACCCCGATGTCGACGCGATCACCTTCACCGGATCGAACGCCGTCGGCCATGCCATCCAGGGAGCGGCGATCGCGGCAGGCAAGAGGGTGCAGCTGGAGATGGGAGGCAAGAACCCCGCGGTCGTTCTCGCCGACGCCGACCTTGATCATGCCGCGGAGCAGATCGCGCGCGGCGCGTTCCTCAGCGCGGGCCAGAAGTGCACGGCGACGAGCCGCGTGATCGTCGAGCGATCGGCTACCGCCGGCCTCGTGGAGCGCCTGGCCGAGCGTGCGCGCAGCTGGAAGCTCGGCGACCCCCTCGCGCCCGAGACGATCGTCGGTCCGCTGGTCTCCGACGAGCGCCTCAGAAAAGTGCTCGGCTATCTGGACGTCGCGAAGGCCGATGGCGGACGGCTCGTCGCCGGCGGCGGCAGAGCCGACGGCGAGGGCCACTTCGTGCGCCCTACGGTCTTCACCGACGTACCGGCCAGAAGTCGCGCCAGCCGCGAGGAGATCTTCGGCCCGGTTGCGCTCGTCGTGCCCGCCGCCTCGGGAGCCGAAGCGCTCGCGATCGCGAACGACACCCCGTTCGGCCTCGTCGCGAGCGTGTTCACACGCGATCTAGGCGCGGCGCTCGCTTTCGCGCGCGAACTGCGTGCCGGTGTGGTGAAAATCAACCAGGAGACCGCCGGCCTCGAGCTGCAGCTGCCCTTCGGCGGTGTGAAGGACAGCTCGAGCGGCTCGCGCGAGCAGGGAAAGGCCGCGCGTGAGTTCTTCACCGAGTGGAAGACGATTTACATGGGTCCGCCCGGTTAGCTCAGCGCGTCAGGTCCCGGCCGATCGCCTGAAGCTCCGTCGGAAGGATGACGAGCTCGGGCACGTACGCCTCCGGCCGCAGGGTGACGACGAAGAGGCACGCTGCGGCGATGTCTTCAGGGCGAAGCATCTTCGCGCGCACCTCCGCCGCGGGCGCGACCGGCCGCTTGTCGATGAGCGCCGTGTCGATCGCGCCGGGCAGGATCGCGCAGACGCGCACGCCGTTCACATGCTCCTCGAACGCGAGACCGTGAGCGAGCGCGCGCACGCCCGCCTTCGTTGCCTGATAGCCGGGGCCTGAACCGTCGGGCCAGCGGCCCGAGACGCTCGCGATGAGTACCGCCTGGCCCCGCCGACGCCGCAGCGCCGGCAGCGCGGCGCGCATGACGTGCATCGCTCCGGAGAGATTCGTCTCGACCATCGCGCGCCAGCCAGCGTCGTCGAGCTCCGCCAGGCGGCGGTTCTTCACGTTCGTTCCGGCGGCGTACACGACGATGTCGACGTCGCCGATCTCGGCAAAGAATGACGCGACCCCGCGCTCGTCCGTCGCGTCCAGTCGTCGCGGGACGATGCGGTCGGTGCGATCGATGATCTCCGCCCGTCGCGCGAGCGCGTGGACGCGAGCGCCCTCGGCCGCGAGAGCGCATGCGATGGCGAGCCCGACACCGCTCGACGCGCCGACGACGACCGCGACGTGACCTTCGAGCTTCACGACGGCACGGCGGAGAGGAACGTTTTGAGTTGCGCGGTCGGTCCGGCCGCGAGCGTCGCGAACGCCTCTGGGCCCGCGTCGAGCGGAAGCGTGCCTGCGAGCTCGCCCAGCGCGACTGTACCGCTCGTGAGGAGCTCGAGCGCCGCGGCAAAATCCGCGTCCGTGTACGCGAACGAGCCCTGGAGCGAGACCTGGTCACGCACCACGCGATGGAAGGGCAGCGCGGTCTCGTCCTCGTGCAACCCGAGGAGCAGGACCGCGCCTCCGGGACGCACGATGTCGAGCGCCGAGCGCCGCGTCGCCGTCGCGCCCACGGCGTCGATCACGAGATCGGCGTTTCGCTGCCGCGCGAGCTCGGCAGCATCGGCGTACGCAGCACGCGCTCCGGCCGCAAGCGCC
>DASYSC010000097.1:0-3147 GCA_036003765.1 Candidatus Limnocylindria bacterium | reverse complement strand
CGTCTGGGCGAGCAGATCAAGCCCGAGATGATGCAGTCGGTGATCGAGGCCGGCACGAAGATCTGCGCGGACATCAGCGAGGCGCGAGAGGAGATCGCGACGTTGCGCGGCACGCTCGCGGCGCTCCTCCGACCGGCCGGGCTGCGGATCGCGTCCGCGGGCACCCATCCGTTCTCGCACTGGCAGGACCAGCTGGTGACCGAGCACGAGCGCTACAAGGTCCTCGAGGAGGAGCTCCAGGACGTGATCCGCGAGCTCCTGATCTTCGGCCTGCATGTGCATGTGGGCATCGCCGACCGCGAGCGGCGCATCGAGGTGATGAACGAGGCTCGTTACTTCCTGCCGCACCTGCTCGCGATCTCGACGTCGAGCCCCTTCTGGCTCACGCGCAACACGGGCCTCAAGTCCTACCGCCAGGTGATCTGGGGACGTTTCCCCCGCACCGGAATCCCCCCGGAGTTCTCGAGCCACGATGAGTACGAAAACTTCGTCGAGCTCCTGGTCAAGACCGCGTCGATCGACAACGGACGGAAGATCTGGTGGGATCTTCGGCCGCACGCCTTCTATCCGACCATCGAGTTCCGGGTCTGCGACGCGGCGACGCGGATGGAGGAGACGCTCTGCCTCGCGGCGTTGATCCAGGCGATCTGCGCGACGCTTCTGCTGCTGCGCGACCGCAACCTCGGCTTCCGCCGCTACGCGCCCGCGTTGATCCAGGAGAACAAATGGCGAGCGATTCGCGGGGGGATGGACGCGAAGCTCATCGATTTCGGGAAGCAGACCGAGGTCCCGATGAAGGACCTTGCGGTCGAGCTACTCGAGTTCGTCGACGACGTGGTCGACGCGCTGGGCTCGCGCAAGGAGGTCGAGTACTTGCAAACCATCGTCCGCGACGGGACGAGCGCGGACCGGCAGATCCGCGCATGGAAAGAGACGGGGCACCTGCACTCAGTTGTTGACCTCGTCGCCGGCGAGACCGTCGCTGGGGTCGCCGCAGTCGCGGTGTAGCTCATGCCGACCGTGACGCAGGCCGTCGAGGAGCTCGTTCGCGCGACGGTCGATCTCTCCGATTCGGATATGGGCCGACCATGGGTGTGGCGCGAGTACGACGACGAAGGCCTTCGCTTCACGCTGCTCCTCGCGCAACACGAGCTGCGCGACCTCGCGGTGCGCCTCGAATGGCTCCGCGTCAGGAAAGGCCCGCCGCAGTCGCAGACCGAACGGATCCTCGGCCAGTACCACCTTGCGTACCGCGATCTCACCGGTGTGCTGGCCGGCGTGCGCGACGGCGATCTCGACCGCGTGCCCGCGGCGGGTGAATGGCCGGTGCGCGAGGTACTGGAGCACATGCTCGGGGCCGAGTACGGCTTCCTCGGCGTCGTCCAGTACGCGCTCGCGCCCGACCGCCCGCGCGGTGTCGAGGAGGCCGAGGAGCGCTGGGACTCGTGGCGCGACGAGCACAACTACCGCGCGCCGAAGACGCTCCAAGGTGGCGTCGCGGAGATCCGGAACGCCGTGTTCGAGATCCACCGCCGTACTCTGCGCGAGCTCGGGTCGCTCCCGGACGATGCCCTCGAGCGACCGGCGATGTTCTGGGACGGCGAGAAGCCGATCCGCTTCCGGCTGCACCGATTCGAGGCGCACATGGTGCAGCACACCGTGCAGGTCGAGAAGACGCTCGAGTGGATCGGGCGCGGCCCCACCGAGGCGCGACGCCTCATCCGCGTCCTCTACCGCCATCTCGCGCCCGTGGAGATGCTCGGCTCGACAGGGTTCGGCGAGAAGGAACGCGAGGCTGTCGCCACCGCGATCGCCGAGCGCGCCACGGAGATCACTGCCCTGGCGAGGAGCTAACCGCCGTTCGCGAGCTGACGCGCGACTGTCGTGACGACGTCGCCCGCCTTCTTCAGCCGGCCGGCCTCCACGACCGACGGCGTGTCGCGATAGGTGTGGAGGATGAAGTCTGACCACCCGATGAATAAGGCCGGGACGCGGCGCCGCGCGAAACTGATTTGATCGCTCGAACCCGCACCGATTGACTCGCTCGCGATGCCGAGGCTCGTCGCCGCATCACGCACGCGACGCTGCAGATCGGGTGCGTCGTTCGACACGATGAGCGTATTGCCGCAGCAGCCGATGACGTCGAGGTTGATCATCGCGATGAGGCTCTCGACGCGGCCGGGCGTGGTCGCCGTCCGCGCGATGTAAGCCTCCGAGCCCAAGAAACCCTCTTCCTCTCCCGCGAACGCTACGAAGACGACCGAATGGATGAGCGATGAACGCCCGGATGCGAGCGCGCGGGCGACCTCGATCATCACCGCCGGACCGGAGGCGTTGTCGTTGGCAGCCGGGAAGACGGATCCGTCCGGATCGGTGCCGACACCGTCGAGATGGCCGCCGACCAGCACCGCGCGTTTGGCGCCCTCCGTGTCCGGCGCGCGCAGGAGTCCCACGACGTTGACCGCCTCGACGTCGTGCACCGGGGTGAGCGACACACTCATCCGCACCGTGGTCGCCACGTCGAAACCCGACGGCGGCGCGGTCGGATCGGACCGACGCGCGCTCACGGACACCCGCTCGTCTGAGACCTTCTTCCCGCTCGGCGCGATGAGCTCGTTCGCGACGTCTTCGGTGATGACGAGCGTCGGGATCGTCGTCGCCTGGAACCGCGGTAGGTAGGTGTAGCGCACGGTCGCTCCACCTATCACGAGCACACCGAGGGCGCCCTCCTGATAGGCGTTCTCGACGCTGCTGCCGCCGCCGGGCATGAACGGCCCGGTGATGAGCGCGATCTTGCCGCGCACGCCCGCGCCGGCAAAGTCGTTCTGTCCGCCGCTCCGCGCGGCGCCGCCCACGACCGCGATCCCAGCCTCGACGCTGCCCGAGCCGGAGCGGCCGCCAACGCTTTCGGTGAAGTCCACGCGCGGGCGGTACACCTTCTCGCCCGTCGCGAGGACGGACATGGCGGTCAGGTCGACGATGGGCATCGTGAAGTGCTGGAAGAACGCGCCGTTGTCGCCGAGCGGCTCGAGTCCGATCTCGCGAAAGCGGTCCGCCACGTACATAGCCGCGTCGAGATATCCGGCCGAGCCCGAATAGCGGCCCGCGCGCGCCGGATCGGCGAGGTAGTCGACGTGCGCTTTCGCC